>JAVVOY010000093.1:0-516 GCA_036656055.1 Bacteroidales bacterium | reverse complement strand
CCATCAAGACTTCCATACTCTCTTACCTCGTCCGCGCCATTGTGAACAGTGCTGTATTTAGTAACTCAAAGATACAAACTTGAAAGCAAATCACAACTGAATACCTTTACGAACCAACAGTCTATTTCCTTCTATTTTAGACATCAAAAACTGGAAATATTTAGGCGATAGACGCTAACAAAAAAAAATCCACGAAAAAAATGTTACTTGTAATACGAATAACGTTAATTAATCTTTTTTAACCATATTAATTTGTATAACAGCGGTAATACTGTTATCTTTGTATATCAATAATAATTAAACATTAAGCCCTAACTCATCACGGTAAGAGTAAATTTATGAAAACATTATCTGAAGAAAAGATCGAAGAGTTAAGAAAAAATTATCCATTAAATTGGTTTATCGCAATGACATCAAATCCAGAAAAGGTAGATAGTATATTATCTTTAATAGATAGAAATAAAGATGATATTAACTTGACCTTTGAAGAAGCATTTTTTTCTCCAAATGGATTTA
>JAVVOY010000092.1:0-522 GCA_036656055.1 Bacteroidales bacterium | reverse complement strand
ACTTTCACGATTTCACCGCCACGGTCAACTGCCGCATAGTTCATGTTGATGATGCTTTCTCCTTTACGTCCGTAAGATTTTACGATGAATTTCTTCATTTGTTCAACAGCTAAATCGTAAGGAATAACGCCTGATATTTTGAAAAATGCAGATTGAAGAATGGTATTGGTTCTGTTTCCTAATCCTATTTCAGCAGCAATTTTAGTAGCATCAATGATGTACATGTTGATTTGATTGGCTGCCAAATATTTTTTAACATTATCGGGAAGGTGTTTTTTGGTTTCTTCCACACTCCATGGTGAATTGTAAAGGAAAGTACCTCCTTGTTTCAAACCTCTTAAACAGTCGTATTTACGCAAATAAGCAGGTACATGAACTGCCACAAAATCGGGAGTTCCTACCAAATAAGGAGCCATGATAGGCTGATCGCCAAAACGTAAATGTGAACAGGTATAACCACCTGATTTCTTACTATCATAATCGAAATAAGCTTGACTGTATTTGTTGGTGTTATCACCGATA
>JAVVOY010000091.1:257-530 GCA_036656055.1 Bacteroidales bacterium | reverse complement strand
TGTTTTTTATTGTTAATCTATTTGATTACATTCCTAAAAATATCGCAACGATATAATATTAAAATGGCTTAAATAGCCATAAATAAATCTGAAAAAATGCACAAAATACTCTAACAAATATATAATATAATTTTAATTTCAACAACTTATCAATAAAATATTAAATATAAATGATCAATAAATAGAACCATAATATTACGATCAAAGCATGATAATTCTTAAATTTATTCAGATTAAAAAATGGCAAAAAATCAATTATTTTAATTAAACATC
>JAVVOY010000091.1:0-247 GCA_036656055.1 Bacteroidales bacterium | reverse complement strand
AGCCTAAATAAACCACTTTAAGCATTATGAACCAAACTAATCCAACATCAAAAAAAATAAAAAGGCCGCATTTAAGCGGCCTTTTTACATCTAAAATAATATGGTACAGCTTACATCATTCCGCCCATGCCACCCATGCCGCCCATATCAGGCATCGCTGGTTTGTCTTCTGGAATATCAGTGATCATGCACTCAGTTGTGAGCATTAGACCAGCAACAGAAGCAGCATGTTCAAGTGCAGAACGCG
>JAVVOY010000090.1:0-541 GCA_036656055.1 Bacteroidales bacterium | reverse complement strand
ATAGTTTATTATAACTAAATGCCATAAATATACTTAGAGATATTTATAGTATTTCTAAATAGTAGTTAATTTAAAAAGTCGGGACTGTATTTGAATACAATCTCGACTTTGAGCTATTCGCACCCTCCATAAATGGTTTTGTTCTTAAAATCAGCCCCATCATATCGGAGCATATGAAAGACACAAAATCCTTGCAACAAACCCAAAAACAAGCACTTTGACACCCTTGCAAAACTGAACAAACGCTGAACACATGCGGCATTATGGCGTTTGCAAAATGAACTTTTTTATGGTATAATATTGTGTAAATTAAGCTGAAAAATGCAGATATCGCAAAAAACAGGAGGAGTACATCTATGAAACATACAAAGCAAAATATTGGAATGTTCCACCGGATAATGGCGTTTGTTCTGACAGTTTGCATTGTGGCAACTTCATTTTCACCGATTGTATCGGCGCAGACGGTAGAATCGATCGCCAAACCGATTTCTCTGTGCGGATTTGCTGAGCTGCCCAATGAAATAAAGGAGCAAATCGTTCC
>JAVVOY010000089.1:0-624 GCA_036656055.1 Bacteroidales bacterium | reverse complement strand
TTTAAAAAGCCTCATGAATGCGATTCTAATACTTTTTTGTGTGCTTTGGTTAAAAAAATAGCTGTAAAGGTTTGGTGGTCTAATTTTATTTGTATCTTTGCAGCCGTAAACAAAACGGGATGTAGCACAGTTGGTAGCGCGCCACGTTCGGGACGTGGAGGTCGGAAGTTCGAGTCTTCTTATCCCGACTCAACAAAGGGTAAATAACTTAGTAATAAGTTATTTACCCTTTGGTCGTTTTATAGGATTTGTAGGTAGTTTTACAATCCTTTGGCTTTGGCTTCGTTCCAGAGAATGTCCATTTCTGCAAGAGACATATCTTTTAGTGAATGGCCTTCGTGTATGGTATGTTCCTCTAAATAGTTGAAACGACGGATAAATTTCTGATTAGTGCGTTCGAGAGCGTTATCCGGGTTTATTTTGTAGAGACGAGCTGCATTAATGAGGCTAAAGAAAAGGTCGCCAAATTCCCCTTCCATCTTATCTGCATCCATTTTGTCTATTTCTACTTTAAGTTCGCTGAATTCCTCGTGTACTTTCTCCCATACTTGCTCACGTTGCTCCCAGTCAAAGCCCACGTTGCGGGCTTTGTCCTGAATGCGGTGTGCTTTCACTATGGATGGG
>JAVVOY010000088.1:0-801 GCA_036656055.1 Bacteroidales bacterium | reverse complement strand
GCCTGGTTGCGACCAATCACCATTGCGTCTACAACAGCGTGGCGGTCAATTCCACCAAGGAGCGCGATTTGCTGGCCAACGGTTTCCTGGCCAAGACGTTCGCTGAAGAACTGCCGGCCGCCCCAGGCAGCCGCATCTTCGTCACCTCGGCCGTGACCAATGTCAGCGACAAGATCATCACCGCCGACGTGGCCAAGCTGCAAGGCAAGGCGCGCATCGACGCGATCGAGAAAAACCAGAAGAAACTGGTCGCCGAATGCGAAAAAGAAGCCGGTTTCCGCTGCACCGTGTCGAGCTACTACGGCGGCCTGGAGTTCTACCTGATCAAGCAACTGGAAATCCGCGACGTGCGCCTGGTACACGCGCCTCCGGCCGGCGTCGGTAAATTCGGCGGCGACACCGACAACTGGATGTGGCCGCGCCACACGGGCGACTACGGTTTCTACCGCGCCTATGTCAGCCGCGACGGCAAAGCTGCCGACTTCAGCAAGGACAACGTGCCATACCAGCCAAAACACGTGCTGAAACTGGCCAAGGATGGCTTGAAGGAAGGCGACTTCGTCATGGCGCTGGGCTACCCTGGCCGCACCAACCGTCACCGCCTGCCATCGGAAGTGGCCTTCACGTTTGACTGGAACTACCCGGCCTTCGTGAAAGCGTCGGGCGAAACCCTGGCCATCATCGCGCGCGAAACCAAGGACAACAAGGATGTTGCCCTGAAGTACGCGGGCCAGGTGGCTGGCGTGAACAATTACTACAAGAACCGCCAAGGCATGCTGGACTCCTACGCCGGCAGCGACT
>JAVVOY010000087.1:0-805 GCA_036656055.1 Bacteroidales bacterium | reverse complement strand
ACAGCAGAAATACAGCTTCTCCAAGCGCTAGATTTTTCATCACTTTCGTTTCTATTTTAACACCCGTTATGTGCAATTTTGCTTGCTTCTGTTAAGACTTCCTCTGCATTGGCATCGGCTTAAAGATTATTTCTAGGCACAGATATATAGTCCTAATAGAACCCGACCTCTATACATAGATCTTCTAAAAAGTATAAATAAACCAAGTCTGTTCATTAACTGAAATTCATCCAAGCCTTAAATTAGTTGGAAATAACACGAAATCCAAGCATAAAAAAGGTCGCATTTAAGCGACCTTTTCTACAACAAAAACAAATGTGAGTAACATCGTGCGTAATCTTGAGATAAAAGTAATAATTTATCAATAATTACAATAACATGTATTACTCAAAGGCAGATTACATCATACCGCCCATACCACCCATGCCGCCCATATCTGGCATAGCCGGTTTGTCTTCTGGAATATCAGTGATCATGCATTCCGTTGTTAACATTAAAGCAGCAACAGATGCAGCATGCTCAAGTGCAGAACGCGTTACTTTAGCTGGGTCAAGAATACCCATTTCAAGCATATCGCCATATTCACCTGTTGCAGCGTTATAACCGAAGTTACCTTCACCATTTTTAACAGCATTGATCACAACAGATGGTTCATCACCCGCATTGGCAACGATTTGACGTAAAGGCGCTTCGATTGCACGACGTAAAATGTTGATACCAACATTTTGGTCATCATTCGTACCTGTTACGCCATCAAGTGCAGATGCAGCACGTACCAGTGCAACACCACCACCAGCAACTACGC
>JAVVOY010000086.1:0-839 GCA_036656055.1 Bacteroidales bacterium | reverse complement strand
ATTTGTACCTAAAAGCAATGGTAGTGGAGCAATAGGTGAAGTGCTATCTACGCCGTTAATCGGCGAGCCGTTAATCGGCTCTACACAATCGTTTATTAGTATTGGTGCATTTGATAATAAACAAGAAGCCTCTGCAATGCTCAAATATATTAAATCTCGGTTTTCCAGAGTGATGCTTGGTGTATTAAAAGTCACACAGGATAATAGTAAAAATGTATGGCGCTATGTTCCTCTTCAAGATTTCACTGCTCAATCAGATATTGATTGGAGCAAATCAATAACAGAGATAGACAAGCAGCTATACGGCTTATCCGAAGACGAAATCACCTTCATCGAATCAATGATTAAACCAATGGAATAAAATATAATGTAATAGTATGTGGACGGATAACGAAACATCAGAAGATTTGTTGGGATTCTCAGTACATACCTCTATTATAAAGAAGGTTGTAATGAATGAAAATAACTTGCCAATTACTATAGGTCTCTATGGCGAGTGGGGTAGTGGAAAATCAAGTTTACTTAAAATTATAGAAAATGAACTTAACAAGGATAAAGATACGGTTGTAATCTATTTTGATGGATGGTCTTTTGAAAGTTTTGATGATGCAAAGATGGCTCTTATTCAAGGGATTATTGATGAATTAGAGCGAAACGAGAAGTTTTTAAATAAGGTAGAGGATAAACTAAATGGCATATTCAAAAAACTAAAAAAATCTGTAAACTGGATGAGGGTCTTGCAAACTGGAGTTAAAACAATTATTCCAATAGCATCAGCAGCCTATACTGGAGGAGCTTCTCTTATACCTTTGCTCATATCTGCTTTTAATGACAATAGG
>JAVVOY010000085.1:0-882 GCA_036656055.1 Bacteroidales bacterium | reverse complement strand
GGAATAACAATTACTCCTTCTCGGATCTAGGCGAAAATTATGGAAAGAGCGGAGATGTAGATCACGATGATGCTTTCACTTCTACTGCGGGATACACTCGAAACATAACTATCCCGGCAAATCAACCAGCCGGAACATACCGTATGCGCGTATGTTACAATGAGCCACAGCCTTCTGACGACGCATGGCAAAACACTTTGTTTACAACCTTAGGAAGCAAAACACGTAACGGAAAATCATATGATTTTCTAATAACGATAAAAGAGTCGACAGCCGCAAAACATACCATGACAGCCAATGTAACCCCGGCGAGCAGTGGTAGTGTGACAATCAATGATTTGGTGTCACCACAGGAGGTTCCAGAGGGAATGCCGGCAGTATTCAAAGCTACTCCGGCCGCAGGATTTAAATTTGTCAACTGGACAAACGCCGCAGCTGACGTCAGCACCGACAATCCCTATACAATAACATCAGTTACAGAAGCTACGGCCTTAACCGCTAACTTTGTTGCAGTCACAGCAATAACCGTAACCGCCAATAGCAGCAATGCAACATTTGGCACAGCAACCTTCACACACAGTGGAGGCAGTGCAACAATATATGAAGGAGAGGACGTAACCTTTACAGCCGTACCTACAAGTACCGGCGTATTCAAGAATTGGACAGCATCCGATGGAAGCGTAGTTAGTACAGATGCAACCTATAAAGTAATAGCTATCAGTGCCGAGACAGCACTCACCGCCAACTTTATAGAGAAGAAGGCAGCCCCGTCCGCATCCATGACATTTAACGGCAGCAGCCAATATGTGCAGATACCTAACAGTGTAGATTTTAAGATGAGTACAACCGAAGATCTTTCAATCTCATTATGGGTAAAGACAA
>JAVVOY010000084.1:345-884 GCA_036656055.1 Bacteroidales bacterium | reverse complement strand
GATAATATATATTCAACGGTATTTGCCATTCTGCGGCTTATTTGCTATCTTTGTTTTATTATGGCAACAATAGGTGGGATATTTACAATATACTTGACAGTGATGCTTGTTTATTACCTGGTATGTGCGGTATGCGGCTTTGCAATATTGCTGCCTCTGATTTTGCTATATACGGTATGTTTGCCGGTCATGCCTTTTATTGTAGCATATAGGAATAAGGAAGAGCACCCTGTCGCTGCAAAAACCATTTACTGGCTCTATGGGATACTTTACTCCATTATCCTTTTTCTGCTGATTTTGCTTAACTGACCTTGTTAGTCTTTGCCTCTTCGCGGCGGATCCACTCCAACTCGCGAAAACATGCTGCCCACTGTTCATCTGATAGGCTACCTGTTGTGATTTGCTTTCAAATTTGTATCTTTGAGTTACTAAATACAGCTAAGGCTGTTGAATATATTGAGCGAGTTGTTTACGGTGTTATTAAGGCCTGTAACATTCTGATTTATAGCCGCAATAGCCCCCGCTGAGTTACCGGTAAC
>JAVVOY010000084.1:0-335 GCA_036656055.1 Bacteroidales bacterium | reverse complement strand
TTTTATTACATTTGCCGAAAGTCATTACCCTATGGGAGAGTTTATTTTATCAATATTAGCCAAATCGTTATGTATATTTCTGATGTTATGCGTAATATCATCGTTTATATATATGATTATCTATGCCTTTAGGGGCGAAAAAAACAAATCACCCAATATCAAAATAGACATCCATTTTACCGACTCAGACAAAAAGGATTAATCTTCCTCGCTTGCAAATAACTTGGATAGTATTTTTGCAAGGTTCGTGTTGTGATTTGCTTTCAAATTTGTATCTTTGAGTTACTAAATACAGCCTTATGGGATAACGCCCGAAAGACCCTACAAGAACAAGG
>JAVVOY010000083.1:589-970 GCA_036656055.1 Bacteroidales bacterium | reverse complement strand
TTTTTATCTGAAAATACTGATATGTCCTTACCTAAAGCTTGAGCTATATTGGCAAACTTTTTATAATTTGAAGATAAGTTATATTCCACAACATCTGGAAGAAGTATTGCATTAGCTAACCCATGAGGAATATTATACTCCGATCCCAACTGATGGGCTAAAGAATGAACTATTCCCAATCCACAATTAGAGAAAGAAAGTCCTGCAATATATGACCCCCATGCCATTTGAGAACGTGCTTCAATATCGTCTCCATTTTTTACAGCATTCTCTAAAGATTGACCAATTAACTTTATAGATTCAAGTGCCAATACATCACTTAATTCATATGATCCCTTCGTTACATAAGCTTCAATAGCGTGTGTTAAAGCATCCATTCCT
>JAVVOY010000083.1:0-567 GCA_036656055.1 Bacteroidales bacterium | reverse complement strand
GCTGTTAACCCCATAGGTTTTTTTACCATTAATTCTGGATCATTGACAGCTATTGTCGCTAAAGAATTTGAATCAATCATTACCATCTTTATTTTTCGAACTTCATCTGTTATAACATAGTTTATTGTTACCTCGGAAGCTGTCCCTGCGGTAGTATTAATTGCCACTATTGGAACAGATTTATTTTTAGATTTAAAAAGGCCTTCATAATCTCTTATATTACCACCATTATTCACCAAAATTCCCACGGCTTTTGCTGCATCTTGTGGTGATCCTCCACCAATGGAAATTATATAGTCACAATGATTAGCATGATATTCCTTCTGTCCGTTATATACATTTTCCATAGTTGGATTTTCTTCTACTTCACAAAATATTGTGTATTCAGTTGATATTTTCTCTAACTCATCGGTTACTTTTTTTACAACACCAAGATTTACCAAAGTTTCATCTGTTACAATAAAAGCTTTCCCTAAATTCATTTTTTTAACTTCATTAACTGCTTCTTTTAAAGCTCCAGGTCCTAATATATTGACAGATGGCCAATAAATTTTTCTTGTTGTTAGC
>JAVVOY010000082.1:0-1336 GCA_036656055.1 Bacteroidales bacterium | reverse complement strand
CTATCAGTTTTTTTAAGTATGTATTAGCAATTTTATATGCTATTGACAACTTATAATCTGCATGCTTCTTGCCTTTACTATCTATTAATTTGTCATACTCTTTGCGAGACAAACCTAACTTTGACAACACAAACTTAATGTCGTCCTCTAATGTTTTTTCATCGTATGGTAAGCAATTTAGCTGTACCAATGCTTCTTCACGTGTCATTTGACCAGATACGATCAGGCTTGACAGGTGTGATGTACGCTTATCATCATTAAATTTTTTAATAAGCCAGTGCAGTTGAATTACCTTAGTTAGCCTATTTTCACAATGTTTGTACTCATAATAATTGAAGTCGCAAAATTTGCTTAATTCGCTTATGGCTTGCTGTTTATTATAATTAATATAGTTCAGTGGTCTCACGCTCTTGATTTTATGCAAATACCTATCAGTAATCTTCTGGTAATTAGTCATAAATACAAGTTTATCCATAGGTTTTTGACCATACTTCTTATTTATATCTCTTATATGCACCATATCAAACGCATTTACTTTTTCAGTACTTTTTAATACAGATTCTAATGCAAAATTACCCCCAGATAGAAATGTTTTTACTTTGTATTTTTTTGCATACTTATACAGATAAGCAAAAAGTATATTGTCTTGCGGTATGGCCACATTGGGAACCTCGGCCAAAAAGAATGCTCTTGTTATATCATTATATTGTTCTGCATCGGGTTTAATAGTAATCAACTCTATATTACATGCAGAGCATAATTTATTAATGTTATCAGTAGCAAGCGCTGTATCAAATCCATCATCAATATGAATTGCCAATATCCGTAGTCCCATTTTATAACCCAAATATGCAAGATATGAAGAGTCTAACCCTCCTGATATTCCCATCATACAGTCATATTGCTTACCTTGTCCCTCTTTTTTTAGTTGAGAAATTAACGCATCCATTTTTTCTCTTCCATTTTCGTTCGGGAAATATACTATATCCTTATTAATTAAAGCTTGTGAACAATAGTTGCAAAACCTATTATCGTTAAACACGATTGTAGAATCGCTACTATTATCCATTACGCATCTTTTACATCGAATCGTTTCCATTTTGTCAATATTTTATGATACATTATTTTATAATCATGGGATATCACTTCCCAGTTATATTTTTGGCTGTTTAATAAACAATTATTTGATATCTCTTTATAATTATTGCAAATTCTCGAAATTGCGTCGGCTATCTTCTCATCCTCATTATATTTCACTGGATAACCAACATATCCTATGTCAAATTGACCATCAAATCCTTGACCTTTGGTGTAAATTATAGGCAATCCTTGAGTC
>JAVVOY010000081.1:0-1518 GCA_036656055.1 Bacteroidales bacterium | reverse complement strand
GAAGTTTGGAAAGGCAAGACTTGAATATCTGCATGAAAAGCATTTTTCGTATTACCGAGAATTGCTGATTACAAATAGGTTGGCAGAACATTGTGAGCAGTATGATACAAAAGGGTACGAACTTTTGGAAAAACTTCAACAGCAGTATATTGAGAAGCATCCGCTGCCGGATGATGATTTTATGGAGACTGTAAGGATACGGACACAGGCGAGGGCTTGGATGAAAGAAATCGTGCTAAATCAAATTATATATAGATAATAATTGAAAACACAGGTATCAGCTTTAGGGTTGGTACCTGTGTTTTATTAAGAAATGAATAATACGTAAATAACTGCCGATTATTGTTGTAATAGTGTTTTGAATAATGTACAATCTATACTACAATACCGAGTAAAGGAGATGATAATATGTCAGTTACAGCAACAGACTTGGAGAGAGAAATATTTGAAATTGAGGAAATACGGGTTGTCATTCGTGCAGAAAAGAGCAAACTTTTTGATAATTACTCATATCAAAGAAAAGCAGCCGGCAATACTAGTATCACCGATTGGTATAACACCAGATTAAAGCCACTAATAAGTGCTTATGAAGCCACGGTCATTGATGGTAACGGAAATGTTCCACATGGTAGGACAAATATTGAAACGGTCAGAGATAGTTATGTTAAAAAGTAAACTATTTTCTGTGAACCCCAATATATGTCCACCTTGCTTGATATAATAAAGATAAGTACACGGAATGGTGGTGATTAACTTTATGTCGGAACCGTTGGATTATAACGGTAACAAGGGGTTTCGCCTACTCGGTATAAACGAAAGGCTCATTAAAGGAGAGTTACTTAATAAAACGGAACTCGCAAATCAGTATAATGTTACCGAAAAGACGATACAGCGGGATCTTGATGATTTACGGGCATATCTTGCAGAAACGCATTTTACAGAACATGAAGTATCCATTAAATACGATAAAGCAAAAAACGGATACTACCTTGTACGCTATGAACGCGAGTGGTTTACCAACGAGGAAGTTCTTGCCGTATGTAAGATTTTGCTTGAAAGCAGAGCCTTTTGCAAAGATGAACTCAATGGAATTATAGCGAAGTTGTTGTCGCAAACGACTCCTGCTGATAAAAAGCGGGTTGAGGATATCATCCGCAATGAGCAGTTTTTCTATGTGCCCTTGAAACATGAAAAGCACTTGCTGACAACTATTGGTGAATTATCGCAGTACATCGTCAAAAACGAAATTATTAACATAGGTTATATACGGCAGGATAGTGTTTTCCGAGAACATAGGATTAAACCTGTTGCAATCATGTTCTCGGAATATTATTTCTATCTGATTGCCTTTATGGCTGATGGGAGCAAGGACTATCCTACGGTTTTTCGTATAGACAGATTGAACAGTATAAAAGGTGTGGGAGAAAAATTCACTGTGCCCTACAAGGACAAATTTAACGATGGCGAGTTTCGAAAGCGAGTTCAGTTTATGTATTCCGGAGAATTACGCAGAGTAAC
>JAVVOY010000080.1:0-1566 GCA_036656055.1 Bacteroidales bacterium | reverse complement strand
TTCTTCGTATACGTCTGTCCCATTAATAAGCATCTGGTCTAACCCTTTGCCTGCATTTTCAGTTATGCTTATAGTAAGGGGTGAACCTTCGGCTACGCGCTCTCCGTCGGATAAAACCTTATCACCTGACTTAACGGCAATAGTTCCGCCTGAAGTTTGTGTAATAGTTATTACATATTTGGTGACAAAGTTGGCGGTAAGAGTTACTTCCTGTGCTTTAGCGTAATTGTATGTAGCTGTTGTACTTACTTCTGTTCCGGTACCATCTGTCCAGTTAACAAAGAAGTTATCGGCTCCGGAAGGGGTAGCTACAACAGTGACTATTTCTCCGCTAGTTACTGTGTTTCCTGCTGTTGACGGGGAGGTGATTGCGACACTTCCTTTACTTGCATTGGATGTGAGAACGGTTATTTTACGTGGGGTAACAGGGGTAAAGGCGAAGTTAGCTACGTAACTGCGGCTTTCGGTGACTGCGGTAGTGGTATAAACAGCCGATTCGCTTACTTTAGCTCCGTCAAGGGTCCATGAAACAAAGTGGTAACCTTCGGCTGCTTCTGCCGTTAGTGTTGTTGTTGCGGTACCGTCGGTGTCCAATTCTTTTGTCTTTACTCCTTTGTCTCCGATATATACATCGCCCATAGTGGCGTCTGATGCCGCTACCGATACGATGAATGCATCAAGATAGAGATAAAACTCTGCACACGATGCAAATTGCAAGCCATTGGCGGCAGTAAGGGATTTTAACAACACGTAGCGACCCTTAGCCGAAGTTGGCAATTTAATCATGTGGTCTTGGGGGGAAGGAGTGGAGTTATATGTAAATGTTCCTGAATTTACTTTCTTGCTTGCAACATAACTCTTAACATCTGCTTCTGTATCACTTACATAAAGTTCATAGTTTGCTATATTACCATTACCGGTAACATCTGTCTTTCCGCTGCGCGACACATAATTGAAAGAGGTGAATGATTGTGACTTACCGAGATCAAACAGAATCCAATGTGGTTGATTAATTATAGAAGGAGTCCACTGCGAGTGCCACCAGGTAGCAGTATTTCCATCTATTGCGTAACCGGCAGGACCATCGCCACCTGATTCACTGTAACTATCCACCGATGCAACCCAACCAGTGCGAGAAAGTTTTGGATCACGAGCAAAGTTAGCAATAAAGGTTTTATTTCCATCAGTATTATCCGTATATGTTGCAGATTTAGAAACTTCTGCGCCACCGGCTTCATTTGTCCAGTTAACGAATACATATCCGGCTTTGGCAGTTGCAATACATCTAATTGCACCGGCGTGTGTTCCACCACCTTCTACGGTTCCACCAACGGAAGGATTAGCCTTCAGAGTTATTGTGCGCTCTGCAGCAGGTGCTCCGGCAATTCTTATAATAAAGTCTACCACAGCTCCTCCATTTCCTCCTATCCCGGTTGCTCCACATGGATTATCACTAGCCCAGTCGATAACAAGACGTGCACGGTAATCACCGGCAGCTAATCCGACAGGGATATTAAATGGCAATTCACTAAGTTTACTTGGCAACTGATAATCTGGGTTATCGGT
>JAVVOY010000079.1:0-1627 GCA_036656055.1 Bacteroidales bacterium | reverse complement strand
CACATCGCATAATAGCTCTGATCTGCATTTTGTGCTGTTTACCACGCATCTGCTTAACTCCGTCGTAAAAGAAAGATGCAACATCCGCAACACTTGTATCATGAAGGGTGGATACTCCTTTTGCCTGCAAGTGCAAGAAGAATTTAATACCATTATTTACAACAGATGCAATTCTTTCGCGTGTATGTCCTAAGTAATTGGCAGCATTGCTTTTGCAATTGGAAATCAAAAAATCGAATTCCTCTGACAGACAAGGCTTTTCTTCTTTCTTTGTTATAAATGGATGATGAACAGAGCGTGAAGGAAATTCACGGTATAAATCAAATCGTTGAACCAAAGCTAAGATTTGACCAATACCTTCAACCGATTTCTTTACTGTAAGAGATCTCTGTTTAAGAATAAAAAAATAAAGTACTTCGTATGACTCAAATCTAGATCCATACAAAAGTGTGTCTCTTATTGCATATCTAACGCATTTAATATAGCTTTTACTATATCCGTTATTTGTTAATGCGAATTAAGGGTTGAAATAGTTAAAAAACTCTCCAATAAATTTGGTTATGTCGTTGATTATTACTATCTTAGTGGTAGCAAAACTACTAAAAATGATATCAACGACAAACCACACAAAGATAATACAAATTTTTGATTACATAGCCACCGAATATGAAAAAACTCTTCAATTTCATGTTGAGCGATATTCAAATAATAAATACCCGTTATTTACAGACGTTCAGGCAATGACTATGTATGTTTATTGTACGGTGTATGAGAAGCGAGTGACACTAAAAGACATGTATAATTTCGTTAAGTCATATTTAAGTGACATTTTCGTTAATCTTCCATCCTATGTTGCCTTCTGTAACCGTATAGCTCGCTTATCACCTGCTTTTAATATGTTGTTTAATAGGGTAGTAACCACGAATTTACCTATTATGGAAGAAAACATATATACTCTAATGGATTCTATGCCAATCATAACATGTAGTGGCAAACGTAAAGCTAAGGTTGCGAGAGAAATTGCGAATAAAGGAGTATGTTCAACCAAATCAATGTATTATTATGGGGTTAAGTTGCATGCTTTGGCTGTACGTGTCAAAGGTGCATTACCCTTTCCTGAAAGTGTAGTTATAACTCCAGCTTCAGAGAGCGATCTTAATGTTTTTAGAGACAATTGGAGTGAATTAAAAAATAGAGTATTTTTTGCAGATAAAATATACCAATCAACTAATAATGAACAATATATACGTAATTTCAATTCAGAACTACTATCTCCAGTAAAATATCATAAAAATGTACCTAAGGTGATAAAACAATTTAATAAAGCAAAGGATGACTTATGCAATAGAGCTGTATCGGCTATCAGACAACCTATTGAAGGATTGTTTAACTGGCTTATCGAGACAACAAGTATACAAAGAGCATCTAAAGTCAGATCTACCAAAGGACTGCTCGCTTTTATATTTGGTAAACTATCTGCCGCATTGGCTTATAAGTACATTTTCAACCCTTAATTCGCATTAATATCTCACTTTTATCATCATACTCTTTTATCTTCTCAACAGTCTCTTTCTAAGAAGATAAATCGGATAAAAGATTGTCTGGAACAACATCCAATTTTGATACT
>JAVVOY010000078.1:0-2000 GCA_036656055.1 Bacteroidales bacterium | reverse complement strand
TAACAAGGGTGTTACGAACGAAGAGTATCTGGCGGAGGTAGAGGCTCGTATCAATACGTTCTTAGTACATCATCCATATATCAAACGAGAGGATGTACCTGCCGAAATGGTTACTGCCAGTAGCTCAGGCTTGGACCCAGATATTACACCCGTGTGCGCTTATGTGCAGATAAAACGAGTAGCAACTGCAAGGGGAATGAGCGAAGCGAGTGTCAGGGCTATTGTTGACAAAACGGTGGAAGAACCTCTATTATGGTTGTTCGGTACATCCAAAGTTAATGTATTAAAATTAAATATTGCATTAGATGAAATAAATTCTAATTCATAAGATGTTTAATATAACTTTGCATACGCAGTTGTTTTTGATATACATACACTGTATTGCATTATAAATTATATAGGTGGAGAACATACTCATGAGAATACATCTGTTTGTAAACTATTTACGGTAATATATGGAGAGAGAAGAGAGCGTACAACATTTCCTCGATCTAATAAAAAGACAACGGCTTGGAAAATTTAAGATCTACATAGGCATGATAGCCGGTGTAGGAAAGAGTTACCGGATGTTGCAGGAGGCACGCGATATGTTGGATAACGGGGTGGATGTGCAGATCGGTTATATTGAGACGCACGGACGCGCCGGAACGGAAGCCTTGTTAGGAGGATTGCCTATAATACCGCGTAAAAAAATATTTTACAAAGGTAAAGAGATTGAGGAGATGGACCTTGATGCTATTTTGAGGATACACCCTGAATTAGTTATAGTAGACGAGCTTGCGCACAGTAATATTGAAGGTAGTCGCAACGAAAAGCGATGGCAAGATGTAATGGAGTTATTAGATGCAGGAATAAATGTTATTTCTGCTGTAAATATACAGCACATAGAGGGACTTAACGAAGAGGTTAAGGGGATTGCAGGGATAGAGGTAAAAGAGCGTATACCTGACAGCGTATTACAAAAAGCCGATGAAGTTGTAAACATTGACCTCACGGCCGAAGAGCTTATCGCACGACTTAAGACCGGAAAGATATATCAACCTGAAAAGATACAGACGGCGCTAAATAATTTCTTTAAAACAGAAAATATTCTACAACTGCGTGAATTAGCTCTAAAAGAGGTTGCTTTCTGTGTAGAGAAAAAAGTGGATAATGAAGTAGTTGGTGACGATAAGGGTGTTCGTCACGAAAAAGTTCTTGCTTGTATCAGCAGTAACGAAAAGACACCGAGGCATATCATTAGAAGGGCATCACGGTTAGCAGTTCGTTATAGTACTACATTTGCTGCATTGTACGTGCAAACACCAAGAGAGAGTACAAACCGAATAGGGCTCGCTTCGCAGCGACATCTGCTGAATCATTTTAAATTGGTAGCTGAGCTTGGTGGCGATGTGGTGCAGATACAATCTAACGATGTTCTCGGGAGTATTATAGAGGTATGCCGGACAAAGCAGATAACAATCATTTGCATGGGACAACCGTCATTTTCAATGCCTTACGCTCTGATTAATATCGTAAAATACAGAAAATTCCTGACAGCTTTGGCTAAAATGAATATTGATTTGATTATACTTACTTAAAATTCATCTAAACTAAATAAACGACTTTATGAATATAAAAACAAAAATGACCCTGACAATAGGGCTCCTTGTATTGATGATTATACTACTTGTCGTGGTTTCGATGGTTAATATGCAGATACTTACTGCAACTGAACCCGACACCCCTGCTGCGGGTATAGGTCTTAAGAGAGCATTTGTGTGGGTATCATGCGTAGGGGCGATAGGAATAGCTTCCGGAATAGTAATTCTGTTTCGTCTTCCGTCCGCCATAAGCAAGCCGATAAAAGAGATTGCAAACGGAATACAAGAGATTGCAAACCACAATTATGAAAAGAGGCTCGACCTTGACAGCAATCAAGAATTTGCAATAGTATCTAAGAACTTCAACCGTATGGCTAAGCGTCTGGCAGATTACCATGTTAGTGCGCTGTCGGAGAT
>JAVVOY010000077.1:0-2612 GCA_036656055.1 Bacteroidales bacterium | reverse complement strand
ATTAGCGGTTGTCCGGGTGTATCCACAGAGGTGTAGGAAGTCCAGGCGTGTCATGCGGATGATTCATATAAATCACCTATGTTCTTTAAGCGAATCACCTATGTTCCTTAAGCGAATCACCTATGTTATCTTTTAAATATGTCCTGACAAACACCTCTTTGTTTCACGTTTCACCGTAATGTGCAGTCCGTTACGATGTTATGCCTGTGAAAGGAGATTCGGATATTTCTATTTTAAGGTCACTCAAGGTTACTTCCGAAAAATAAAGACCTGAGTGCAATATTATTGCACAGAGCTAGCCTATCTTTGCTAATGTAAAAGAAACAGAAAGACTTGCAAGCTACATGATTGATTTTACAGGTTACCTGATTACCTAAGAATATCAGGAAGCGATTAATGTCGAAAAGCTTTGAGAGAGTAGACAACAATCATTATCATGAAAACTTATCAATTACAAGAATTGTCTTTAGCGGAGATGAATGAAACTACAGGTGGAATCTGTATAAATATCAACTTAGGCTTCGGATCCTTTAATTCCTGTGCAAGTGACAAATGGCATTGGTGTTGGGAAGCTATGTAAGAACATCGTATGTTTGGTTATCTGCTTATCAGTTCCTTTCGATGAAGATTAACTTTTTATGCTGAAAATAGTATGAAACAAGTCCTTTTTTATTTCTTTTTATTTGTAAACGTGGCGCAATGCCTACAAGCGAAGGATCGGATCATCAATGGAGTCGTAAAAGACATTTATGGGAATCCCATATCATACGTCAATGTCGGTATAATTGATAAAGGGGTTGGTACCGTATCTAATGAGATTGGTTTATTTACTATCTCTATTCCGGATCGATTCTATCATAATAAATTAACCGTATCACATGTTTCCTATAAAACCTTCGACACGGAAATAAGTGAAATAAAAAAGGAGTACATGGATATTACATTAGAGAATAAATATATATCCATCCCTGATATTGTTGTATATCCTCAAAAAGGAAGATGGGTTAAGAATAAAGGAATTAGAATTCCGGGTGGCAGTGCGGAAATAGATAGCTTAGGAGAAGAAATTAGTATATTTGTACATGTAAAATCAACAGCCACAATTGAAAAAACAAACCTTTCTATTTTGTCTTGTTCTTATGACAGTGTAAAAATACGAACAAACCTGTATAAACTGGATAATGAATTAAAGGCCACACAAATTAATGCAAGCAGTGTTTATCAAACATTACACAAATCCGATAAAAAGCAACATCTCACATTCCTATTTGATAATATCCAGACGATAGAAAAAGGCGATTATTGTATTGCTTTTGAAGTCGTTGAATTCTATGGCTGTGGAGAACTATTATTTCCTCTTTATTCATCGAAATGCCTTTATCGAAAAGTGTCTTTAGATAGATTTGAAAAATTCCCTTTTAGTTTTGGTGCAGCCGCATATATTCGATATTTATATGGGAAATAGAGAAAGTGAAAATCTGAGCGCTGTGTTATCACTGGTATTCTTTTACTAATAGCTCAAGAAGCCCGGTAAATGAATATAGACCACAAAAGAAATAGTTGAATATACATACGAAGTCGATTGAATATGCAACTACTACCCTCTATGTTTATCAACAATAGTATTGATGCCTACATAGACAAGCATCCTACTAAATCCCAGAAAATATACTGGGTAGTATTACTATCACTTACGGCAGCCTTTATCTCGCTGCCGTTTGTATATGTCAATGTTTCTGTACAAGACACAGGATCCATACGACCTGTAGCAGAAAAGACAGAACTAAAAGCCAGTATTTCGGAATTTGTAGACTCTATATATACCAAAGAAGGGGATAAATTAAAGTTTCTCCGCTCAATTCTAACGAAAAAAAGTATATTTACGCGGGAAATAATGAAAATAAAAACCTGAATGCAATATTATTGCACGGAACTAGCCTATCTTTGCTAATGTAAAAGAAGCAGAAAGACATTCAAACGGATTAATATAGAAATAAAGATTCATTAAAATCGCTTTTTAATATTATATATTATGAACAACAATTTGCAAAAATCAAAAAAAAAACCAATATCTTGGGTTACAGTCATTGCTGTTGCTTTAATATTAGCCCAACAATTCAGAGGGCATGATAGTGACCTGGTTAAATTGGCAGTCTATCCCTTCATTCTCTGCCTACTGGTATGGAGTATAAAACCTGATTCTATATACATAAAAACAGGTATTGCAGCCGTGGCCTGCGTTGGTGGTTTTTGTTTATGGGGAGAGATGACCTTGCTAAGTATTATAACGCCTATATTAAGTTGCGCTGCTGCCTTTCTTGTGCAGTTTGTTGCAAAAAGGTTACAAAAAAAATAGTATTTAGTAACGCTTAAAAAACAACTTGGTACACATTATGACTGTTTAATGAGGTAATTCCATTTGGGCAGTTGTTCCTGAAAAACAATTCTCTGCTCAACCTTTTTTTATAAGATTCATCAATTGGTCTTTGTATATCCTAAAATCCGCAACTGAATAAACTGACAATTTTCTCTTCGGCAATTTATAAATTGATAGCGAGTTTGACTGATTTTATGTTTTGACATAACCAAGTGTTTGTAGACTTTTGTTTATC
>JAVVOY010000076.1:0-2619 GCA_036656055.1 Bacteroidales bacterium | reverse complement strand
TTGTGCCTCAGTCAATGGTATTAGCATCTGTTGTTCCGGTTCAGTACACTAATGGGAGTATTGCTGCGGGGGATATTATGCAACCGATCCTCTATTTCAATATCATAACAGAGAATACGGAGCCTATTCTGACTGCTTCTAAGTTCTCTTTTTCTACCGCAGGAACATTTGCGAAGATTGGAAAAGCCACACTTTACTCAACAGGAAAAAGCCCTGCTTTCAGTACTGTGAATAAGGTTGGTGAGGTTAATATTACTGCTGATAATTATGAAATAACAACCTCTGTATCTCCAACGTTTACTGAGGGGGATAACTATTTCTGGCTAGCATATGATATAAATGACAATGCGTCGAATGGTGATAAAATAGATGCCGCTATTACGGGGGTCTTACTTTCAGACGGTGAGCATCTGGTGGCGAATGGAAATCCCGACGGTGATCGTACCGTAAAGAATGAATATATATCAGTCCCTGGAACATTTAATAAAACTATTAATGGAGAATGGGGGTATTCTTATATATGCAGTTCGGGTTATGAAAGCCTCGATCACTCTGTTACGTTTATTCCTAAATCATCAGATAAAATAGTGGAACTTACCTTTAGCAACTTCAATTTATATTTTCCTGTTTCATCCATTCCTGTATTCAAAATATATAGTGGAACAAATACAACTGATAATAACAAACTTTTATGGAAAGCAACGTCAGTAAATAAAATACCTGAAATGAATTCACATATCTGCCCGCTGGAGGGGGATGCAGCGTTAACGGTCGTATATAATTCAAACGGTATATCTAGTAGTTCGAGTTACGGATGGACGGCAACTGTAAAAGAGTTCCTTTCTGTGCCTATGGTATTTGAGAGTGCGGATGCTTTTCAGGCAAGTACAAATATTTTAAAACCGGGGGCAAAGAATCAGGAGATCATCGGTTTTAAAGTAGTTACAGCAGGCGATAAGTCTCCTCTTACTCTTAATGAAGTTTTACTTAATTTAAAAGGATCGCACGACAAAGTGAGAAGGGTTTATCTTTACACATCGGGTAAGAATAATGTTTTTTCAGCAGCTAATTCTATTGCCGAAGGTATTCCGTCAGTTGATAATGAAAGTCTTAATCTTGTTTTATCTGCACCGCTTAAACTTTTGGAGGGGGAATCATATTATTGGATAGCCTATGATATGGGTGAAAGTATTGCTGCCGAACAGAGTATTGATGCAGCACTTACATCACTAAAAATAGGGATTGAAACTAAAATACCTGTTTTGGGGGATCCTGAAGGGGTTAGAGTGACTAAAAATACTCTTGATCTGCAATCGGGCGATAATGGAACTATTATGGTAGGGGATGAACCGCTGATGTTTTATGATAATGGTGGGGTAGATGGAAAGAGCCCTAAAAACTTTGACGGAACGATTACATTTGCCCCTAAATCGCAAGGGAAGGTTATTAAACTTATTTTTAAAAAATGGTCTATCGGAGGCAACGATAATATGTATATCTATTACGGTGGGGAGAAGAAGAGCAAGGAGGATATAAAGTGTACAAGCAGCAAGAATACTGAAACAATAGTTTCTATGTCGGAAGACGGTAAGTTGACTATTAACTTTAAATCTCCTACCTATTCTGTTAATACCGATGGGTGGGAGATAGAGGTGAGTTCATATACCTTAGCAGAGCTATCGTTAGGAAAAATAGGCGTAACGGCTGTAAACCCTCTTTCTTTGTTGAAAGGGATGACCGATGCCCCTATGTTACGTGTGGATGTTGAAGTTAAGGGAGATAAAGGGACGTTAGATATTACTCGTATGGTTTTTGATGCTGCTGCAACAATAGGTGCTGCTGCTAAATCGGCTAATTTATATTGTACAGATACAATCAGCAATTTTATTGCTGATAAAAAGTTTGCAGAATCTGTTAATACCGCGCCTTACATCTTTAATGGGAATTACAGAGCTACACTTCCGGGTGTTTACCGGTTTTGGCTGACGTATGATATTACACCTATTGCAAAAGAATTTGACGAGGTGAAAGCTAAATTTGTAACTCTTACCACAAATGGCAAAGAAAATACGTCCGCAACATCTCCTTTAGCCTCAGCGGTTATAAAAAAAGGTTTTAATGGAATATACACAATAGGAGGATCTGATGCAGCGGATTATCATACTGTTGCTGCTGCTGTTGCTGCAATGAAAGACGGAATAGATGGCGCAGTGACATTTGAAATGGAGAGTGGCTTATATAATGAGTTGGTTACAATTCCGCAGATAGAAGGTGCTTCTGCATTAAATACAATTACTTTAAAATCAAAAACAGGCAGATATCATGATGTTATAATTTATTCAAATCAATATATTGAGCCCAGCTACTCTGACGAGAAGATGTTTAATGAATATGGCGTTTTTACCGTTGCAGGAGCCGACTATCTGACATTAGACGGTGTGACGATAACAACTACCGATATGACATTCCCCTCTGTTGTACATATAAAGAATGTGAGCCGGAATGTAACGGTTAAGAATTGCCGTATATATACAGAAATGGCTACAACCTATACTAATGATATTAATCTCGTTTATATGTATGCGCGGGATAAGGCAAACCAGAATAATGATTACTTTA
>JAVVOY010000075.1:0-2953 GCA_036656055.1 Bacteroidales bacterium | reverse complement strand
GTCTTTATATTATGGATAAATACCGTAAAGGACTGTTTAAACATCAATTATAAATACGATTATAGAGGAAAGATAGCAAATTATTGAATACGCGAACGAACGAAGGAGTGTCTTTTCCCTTCCGGTAAGAGTTTTAATGTGATAAAATAGCTCTTTTTTGGCTACTATCGTTTTGCGGGGTTATACCGATGAGTTTTGCAAATGACCTCGATGAGTTGGCAAAGTCATAGGGGAGCAACTTTGTCAGAACAGAGGTGGATCTATTGGCTGAATACAAAATCGACTTTATTATTGAAAGTTAGATGCGTTTGTTCTGATACAGAGAAAATGAAACTAAAAAGATCGTATAAATATCCTTAACTTTACCTATTTTTGTGGCACCATAAAGAATAATAATAACAAACTAATATATTTGGAATTAAAAAAACACATAATAAATCCGTTTGATGTCGATTCGGAAATAAGCTTCAGCTCGTTTTATAATACCTATTATAAACGATTTGTTAGGTATGCTTTTTACTATGTAAATGAGCAACAAACAGCTGAGGACATGACGCATGATGCCCTTTTATATTATTGGGAGAACAAAAACAAATTATCGCCCGAAACCGATGTGTTGGGTTACATTCTGTTGTCTGTCAAAAACAAGTGTCTGAACCACCTGAAGCATTTACAGGTTGAAGCGGAATACAACCAAAAGGAGACCAACTTGTATGGATGGGAGGTTGATGCTCGGATCACAACACTGGAGGATGAAAGTTATAGCAGCATCTTCACAAAAGACATGATGGATATTATTACCACCTCTTTATCCGCTCTGCCTCTTCAAACGCAAAAGATCTTTATTCTGAACCACTTTAAAAACAGGTCGCGCAAAGAAATAGCTACGCTGTTAGGCGTCTCATTGCAAAAGATAGACTATCACATAAACAAAGCGAACGACCATTTATACAAGCAATTAAAAGACTATATTCCTCTTTTTTTACTTATTTTGAAAATTAGTTCAAAATAAGTTGGGATTTTCCTTACCTGGGTTGCTCTTATTATAGAACCGTAGATATAAGAGCCATGCAAATAATAGATAAACATATTCTCATCCGCTACTTCCTTGGACAATCGCCCGAAGAAGAAAAGGAAGCTATCCACCAATGGCTGGAAAGTGACGAAGCACATAAAAAACAATTTATACGCGAACGGATACGCTTCGATGCTTCCACGCTAAGCAATGAGAACGAAATCAGGTTAAACAAATCTGTTTCATTCGAGTCCTTTATCCGGATAAGTTTGAAAATAGCAGCCTCCATACTGATCCTTGTAAGCAGCCTCTACCTGTATGACAGTTATAAAATGAATAAACTGCGCCAGACCTTCCAATGCATTCATGTACCGGCTGGAAACAGAACCCACATCACGTTGCCTGATGGTACTGAGGCCTGGTTGAATGCCAATACGACACTTCAATACCCGGTAGCCTTCTCTGAATCGGAGCGGGAAGTTCTTCTTGATGGGCAAGCTTATTTTGACGTAACGAAAAGCAAAAATCCATTTATCGTCAAAACAGGTAAATATAATGTTGAAGTATTAGGCACAACCTTCGACGTTGAGGCCTATTCAAAAGAAAAGGAGTTTAAAACGGCGCTGTTTAGTGGTAAAGTAAAGTTGTATAATAACGACCCGGTAAGCAGTGCCATTTATCTGGCTCCCGGACAGACAGCGCAGTTGGTGGGCAATGCGCTGAAAGTATCTTCTACCACAGACGTAAATACGTATCGCTGGCGGGAAGGGCTGATTTACATTGAAGACAAATCGTTCGAGGAGATGATGACTGTTTTTGAAAAGTATTACAATATACAGATTGTTAATAAAAACAAAAAGGCGAAAGAGCAGGGATACCGGGGGAAATTACGGATAGCAGACGGCATAGACCATGCGCTCCGTGTCCTACAGAACGACTTTCCGTTTACCTATAAGCGAGATGAAGATTCTAATATTATCTATATTTATTAACCATATAAAAACACGATTGCCTATGATGAAACTTCTGTAAAAAGAAGAATCGGCAGTTGCTCTAACAACTACCGATTCCAAGTACATTAAGAAATATACTTATAAATTAAAATCACACAAAGGTATGAAAAAACTTTTTTTTACTGGGACTTTTCATTCAAAAGGCTCAGGTTGTAATCAAATATTCAGAATTATGCGATTAACTACATGTTTTCTATTTTTATTCACTTGGTTCGCTTTTGCAGAAAGCGTTAACTCACAGAATGTTCGAGTGAATATAAACAAAAATCAAGTACAACTTAAAGAGGTGCTCGATGAAATAGAGAGCCAGACGGACTATCTATTTATTTCTAACCGAAATATAAATCTGAAACAAAAAGTATCCGTTCAGGCAGAAAACAAGCCGGTGCGCGAAGTACTCAATAACATTTTCAATATGACGGATCTGTCATTTACCGTGGAAGGTGTTAACATTGTTCTTTCTCAAAAGACAAAAGCCACAACAGCCTCAACGCCCCAACAACAAACGCACACAATAAGCGGCATAGTTGTGGACTCCAAAGGAGAACCAATTATCGGAGCAAACGTAGTACAAAAGGGAACCACCAACGGGACAATTACGGATATGGACGGTAAATTCAGCCTAAGTGTGCCTGTTTCTTCTGTCTTGCACATATCCTTTATCGGTTATATCGCTCAGGAATTGTCCGTTGGTAACACAAACCTATTCAACGTTAAATTGATAGATGATACACAAAATATTGACGAAGTCGTAGTCGTTGGATATGGTACGCAAAAGAAAGCGAATCTGACAGGTTCAGTCTCCACTGTTTCTATCAAAGAGATGGGCAAACGACAAGTCGGACAGACCTCTTTGGCTTTGCAAGGACTTGTTCCGGGTCTTGCTATTACACAACGGAGTGGACAACCCGGTGCTGACGGCGGA
>JAVVOY010000074.1:0-3150 GCA_036656055.1 Bacteroidales bacterium | reverse complement strand
CTTTTTTATTTATATCACTAAGGGGCGCGCCTGGATAAAAACTGATTTTTGGCTTAGACTCTCTTATTGCAATGGAGAAGAGATTGACCACATTGATTGAGGATATGAAGTTTACAAACTTTGCAAAGATACTATCTATGTTATTAGCGAGCGATGAGGATTAGACTTTTTTGTCAGAGTCGGTAAAATGGATGTTTATGGTTATATCGGTTCCTTTTTTTCGCTTTTCGAACAGCGTGGAAATCATCCATATAGCAATCCCTACGCCACCTAAGATGATAAGCGTGTAAATAATATAACCAAATATAGACAGTATAAAATCAAACATACTTTTGGCTGTTTGTGGCAAATGTAATAAAAAACAATGAGCGCAGAAACTTCTATATATACTTTTAGCATTGCCGATAACTCTACCGAGGCAATAACGTCCACAAATAAAAATGTAACATTTCCCTTAACAACTCTGTAAATAACTTGCTAAGTATTAGGCAAGAGAAAAGAGAAGGGAAATATTAGTTCTTTAGTACATATTTGTGATAATACGAGATACAGAGCGATGTTAGCGGAAGGGCTATAATAAGCCCTATGAAACCGAGCAAGACACCCCATACTGAAAGCGACAATAGTATTACTGCCGGATTAAGACCTATTGCCTTACCCATAATTTTTGGGACGAGTATGAGGTCTTGGATAAGTTGTACTACACTGAATACAACAAGTACCCACATAAATATCCACCAGAAATTTTCTCCTGTCTCTGCCGATTGTAAAAGGGTTAGCATTATTGCAGGAAAAAATCCTATCAACTGAAGGTATGGGACAAGGTTCAGCAGTCCTATAAAGAGACCAAGCAATATCGCTAAAGGAAGCCCTACTATTGAAAATCCTATCGAGAAAAGAATACCTACACAAAAGGCTACTAATGCCTGTCCTCTGAAATATGTGTTCATACTGCACTCTACATCGTCTATAATACCTATTATTGTCTCTTTGTGTCGTCCGGGAATAAGATCTCTGAATCCACGCTGTATCTTGTCATAGTCTACCAAAATAAATACAAGATAGAGAAGTACTATAAACCACCCGAAAAGTGTAATTAAAAAAGTTACCGTCCCAGACAAAATAGTCCATCCTCCGCTGAAAGCAGTTTCTACAATTGACCTTATGTCGTTGATGTTAAGGTATGTTGAGATGTTGTGCCAATTCATCCTACTGCGCAGATATTCTTCCCACCCTGCCGGTAATAAGTTGAAGCTCTCCGCATCTGCCATATATTCGCCAAACATAATGCTGGCTTTTCGTATTTCATCCATAATCATAGGGAAAATTACTGCTGCGATCCCTATCATAGCTGCAACAATGGCAAGGAGTGTTATAATGACTGCAATAACTCTGTTTTTTATCCGACATTTTTTTTGAAAAAACGAAACAAGCGGGTGCATAAGGTATGCCATAAGCCATGCCACAAAGAACGGCAGTAATACGCTTTTTAAGAGTTCTAGAAGAAAAAAGGCTCCTATAAGGATAGCTATAAATATTACTATCCTGACAACACGGTCAAATGTATACGGGCGGGGTTCTTCCATTTTAATTCTATTTTACGGCTGCACGAAGATAATGATTTATTCATAATTTTGTAACCGTAATTGAAATATAATAATGTAATTTTGCCATCACACTTAAATGTTTAAGAATGAATAGACTCTCTCTTTTTATACTATTTATATCGGTTTCGCTTTTAGTTAATGGGGAGAACATAGTGGATGAATTTATAAATTCATCGGCTATGAAGGATGCTGTTGCCGGAATATCTGTTGTAAATTTAAGTAATGGGGAGATAGTTGAGTGTTATAATGAATCTTTACCTTTAGTTCCTGCTTCTACGCTGAAACTGTTAGTTACTGCATCGGCATTGAAATGCTATCCTTTTGATAAAACTTTTGAAACGGTGGTGTCTTACTGTGGAGAGATAAAGGGTGATTCGCTTATAGGTGACATTTATGTAACCGGATGCGGTGATCCTACTCTGGGTTCGACTTATGGAAAACAGCGGCACGATGCAATATTTTCCGGAATAGTTAATGTTTTAAGGGTTAACGGGATTAGAGATATATCAGGGCGTATTGTGGCTGATGACTCTAATTTTTCTTATCAAGGTGTATCTCCAACATGGATGATGGAGGATATAGGAAACTATTTTGCTGCCGGAAGTTATGGTATAAATTTCTGTGATAATAGATATTCTCTGCTTCTACGTACCGACAAGGATGGGAAAAAACCTGTTATTATTGGGTGTAATCCTCTTATTCCTGATGTTAAATTTACTAATTACTTAACAACTAAAGGGGATGGCAATGGGAGTGCATATATTACAGGTATCCCTTTTTCTGATTGTCGTATTTTAAGTGGGTATGTTCCGCACGGCAGGGAGAGGTATGTAATTAAAGGGGATATTCCTGATCCTGCCATGTTTTTTGCTGACACGCTAAAGGAGTACTTGCGTAAAAATGGGGTGAAATGCTTTGGAGGGGCGACAACTGTTAGGTTATTGTTGTTAAGCGAGAAACCTATATGCAAAGGGCTTAAACATTTATACAGCCACAAATCTGATAAACTTGCGGATATTATAAATGTGACAAACAATATCAGCAATAATATGTATGCTGAGACTTTGTTACGTTGGGTGGCTTTGGCTAAAGGGAAAGAGGCTTCTGCTGATGGTGGTATTGCCGCAGTAAAAGAGATTTGGAGAGAAACAGGTGCGGATCTATCGGGTATTTGGATGTATGACGGAAACGGATTGTCGCCGAAGAACCGCATCTCCCCGGAAAAACTTTCCGAGATATTATCTGCTGCTGCTAATGATAAATCGGTGGCGGCGTATTTTTCTGCATCCATTCCTCAAACGGCAAAGGAGGGTACTGTGAGAAACTTTATGACCGGCTCGCCGATAGCACATAAATTAAGATTGAAAAGCGGAAGCATGGAGGGGGTACAGTGTTATGCCGGATACTTCTACGGTAAAGAGAGTTACGCCGTTGTGGTAATGGTAAACGGATTTACAGCAAATCGGAGTGATGTACAGAGGGTTATTGAACATCTGCTGTACGGGATATTCAAGAATAGATAATCATTTGTGAAATTTATTGG
>JAVVOY010000073.1:0-3157 GCA_036656055.1 Bacteroidales bacterium | reverse complement strand
CAAAAGTTTCATGCCGATGAAACAAAAGTTTCATGCCGATGAAACAAAAGTTTCATGCCGATGAAACAAAAGTTTCATGCCGATGAAACAAAAGTTTCACCTAAATGTTTATTGCTGAAACTAAGCATAACGAGAGAGTGATAATTGTTTGTATTTATTATTGCTGTGGTTACCCGTGTAATAATCCTTAATATATGCCCTTTGCCACCAGCCGGTAAAACTCCGGTGGATGCGGATTGTTTTATCAGGATAACGATTGTATTAAGTAGAAATTACGCAATGAATTGGAAGCACCTGAAACTAAAAGACGCATGGATGTGGAAGCTGAAGCTGACTGATGCACGGCTTTACTTTGTAAGTATCTTTGTGGGGTTACTGACTGGTTTGGTGGCGGTGCCCTATCATTACCTGTTGCAATATCTTTTTACTGTGCGCAAGTCTTTTTTTAATGGACATCCTTTTTGGTATGTGCATGTTCTTTTCTTTCTTGGCATGTGGGCTGTTTTGCTGTTTGTGGCTTGGCTGGTGAAGCGGATGCCGCTGATTGCCGGAGGGGGAATCCCGCAGACCCGCGGAGTGATTAATGGGCGGATCGAATATACCCATTCTTTCATCCAACTGCTGGCCAAGTTTACGGGCGGGGTGTTGACGTTGGGTACAGGTCTTTCGTTGGGGCGGGAGGGGCCGAGCGTACAGATCGGTTCGTATGTTGGCAACCTCGTGTCGAAATGGGCGCATCTGTTTGCCGGAGAGCGGAAGCAATTGTTGGCTGCCGGGGCAGGGGCGGGGCTGGCTGCTGCGTTTGCGGCTCCGCTAGCATCGTCGCTATTGGTTATCGAGTCTATCGAACGGTTTGATGCACCGAAGACGGCTATTACTACGTTGCTTGCCGGGGTAGTGGCCGGTGGGGTGGCTAGTGCGGTTTTCCAGTCTAATTCTTATTATAAGATTAGCGCCATTGCGCCCGAATTCACGTTCACTGAGCAGTTGAAGCTCTATGTGCTGTTGGCTGTTGTTATCTCAGTCTTGGCTAAGGTCTATTCTGTGATTACTTTTTGGTGTAAGAAGCGTTACCAAGACAATCGGCAGCCTGTCTATATAAAGATGTTAGGATTGGTGGTATTGGCCTATCTCGTGTCGTTAATAGAGGTGAATCTTACGGGGGGAGGGGAGCAGTTCCTGCTGTCGCAGGCGATGAGCGGCTTTAAACCTATTCTTTGGGTGCTGGGTATGTTGCTGATTCATTTTGTGCTGACGGTCTTCTCCTTCTCGTCCGGTTTGCCGGGCGGCAGCTTCATCCCGACGCTTGTAACCGGGGGGCTGGTGGGACAGCTCTTTGCCTTAATTATGATCCGGTACGGACTAATTGGGGAGGCACACATCAGTTATGTAATGCTGATCAGCATGGTGGGCTTTCTGGTGGCTGTGGTACGTACGCCGTTGACGGCCATTGTGCTGATTACGGAGATGACGGGACATTTTGATGTACTCTATCCTTCTGTTGTGGTTGGTGGCCTGACGTATTACTTTACGGAACTTTTGCAGATAAAACCTTTCAACGTATTACTTTATGATCAGATGATTGCCACCCCGTTCTTTCAGGGACAACGGCGTACTTCTCTGTTTGTTGAGGTAATGTCTGGCGCTTACTTTGATGGGAAGGCGGTAGATGAACTGATCTTACCGCAAGGTTGTCTGATCAAACTCATCCATCGCGATAGGAAGAGCATTTCTCCTGCCGGATGCACCATCCTTCCCGGCGATCAGGTAGAGATAGAGCTGAATGCGCAGGATGTAGAGAAACTCTACGAACCGCTGGTCAGTCTGGCAAATATCTACTAAGCTGATAGCCGGGGGATGCTGCTGTTGCGATTAGAAACTGTATTGTGCAGAAGCGTTTACGCGATTGGCTGTCCGTTGCTGGTCGTTGAAGTCGGTACGCCAACCCCGTATGTACTCTGCGCCTATTTGCAGGTTCTTACTGACGTTCCAGAATATATTTGCTACAAGGTAGTTACCTTTGCGGTATTGATCCATCGTCTGACAGCAAGGATATCCGTCTTTTCCATAAAGGCGGGACTGGCTGTAACTGCTGGATACGAATAGGTTGGGGCAGATGTTGTATTGCAGGCCGGCGTACCATCCCATCATGGGTAATACCTCCATTTCGCCTTCTCTGCCGGAGATAGGAACCAGATCGACATTGAGCATGCTAATGTCATTCATAAACTGAGCGATGCCGCGCCCGTAAGTGCCCTGTCCGTAAACAACGAACTTCTTGCCCAGATTGAAGGTTGTGGATAGTTGTGCCCCCCAACCTGCTTCGGATACTGCTTTTTGGCTTTTCAGGTTGTTGTATGTCATGTTGCGGATAATCCCGCCCAAGCGGATATGGCTTTGGCTGTTCCATCCGTATTGCAGGTAGATTGGTATGTCCGGCATGCGCTGTACGTTTATCGTCGTAAACTCGTTGGTCAGTCCGTCTACGGAAGGCATCTCCACACCGACACCAAATTTCATTTTCTTATTAAGGAACGAGTGTTCATAGCGAATCTGTGCCGCGTGATAGATTGTCATTCCACTTGGCCCGGCAAAGTCGATAGAGGGTGGAATGGCCGCTAAGTCCATAAAGGAGCCGTAGTCGTATCCGACCGTAAAGCCCAGAAAAGAGGCATACGCATTTCGGAGTTCGAAGGCTTTACCACTACCGCGGAAGTTACCGGCGGTATAAACCACAATGTCGCCCAGTAGCTTTGTCCGTCCTACGAGTTTAAGGAAGACGGTGCTTGTGGTGACGTCCATCTGAAATTGATTTCGTGCGTAGGTTTGTCCGTTCGTTGGAATTTGGGATGGGTAGAAGTCTATATTGTCTGATATGCCGTTGAAGTCATATTCGGCTACCCCCTTTACGTACCCCCCTATACCGAGTGCAAAAGTACCCTTGCGGTCGGTTAGTAAAAAGCGCGGTGCGCTTGGGTCGTGAAAGCGTGGGCTTTGTGTCTCGTTGATAATCCGTATAATCTCATCTCCCGCCTTGTCTGTTGAGATATATACTACCGAATTGGGCGCATTGTCTTCTACCGTAATTTCCTGTGCCTGCGCGAGCAAAGGGGATAATCCCATACTTAGCAGTAAAGCTGCTCCTTGTAACATCGTT
>JAVVOY010000072.1:0-3526 GCA_036656055.1 Bacteroidales bacterium | reverse complement strand
GAGATCCTCTCCCCACGCCACGCATATATCGAGGTATCGGTGCGGTATTCAACCTTAGGTACATTTTTATATGAATATCGAATATCTTTCGATCCCCATGTAAAGAACAACCCATTATCCAAAGCACTCCATGCAGCTTCATCAATGGGTTTGGTATCCTCCAACTCAATATAATCATCAAGCGGATAATCAGCGGCATGCGCAAACACGAATGTGCTTAACAGACAGAATAAAATAGCAAAATTTCTCATTATTATTTTAATTAATTAATTATTTATTTACATGTTATTACTCAAAACTTAGTTACAGCAAATAGATGCTTTAACCCTTTATAAAATCACCTTAGTCGTACACATCTTTTTACCCTGTATTATTTTTACCACATACGAGCCATGTGGGTAATCATTTGTTTGCAATGAAAATACATTTGTCACATGACAAATAATTGACCCATTAGCCGAATAAATCATAATTTCAGAAGGAGATGTAAAATTAAAAACACCGTCACTGTAAATATAATCGACAGTTTCGTCAATAGTATTATTTTTTACATCCAAAGGGACTGTTATCAGCATAGGAATATCAAATGTAAACCCCTTAAGATTATAGCCACAAGGATCTGGTTCAGGGCTCCATGCATCAGCATAACGTATACGTATACGACTCTCACCGACAACAGCATTTTTAGGAACATTAAATTTTGCTGTAATGTTCAGCATCTCAGGCACACCTTTGTCAACCTCTCCAAATGTAGCTACAAGTTCACTCCCATAAGTATTAAAAATCTTGTCACGATTCCAATCAGCATACATAGCCGCTCTTGTATAAGTTATATCATCATTATTTATTGTTGCCCTTGAATTTAAAGAAAACGAACCTCCTTGTTCAACCTCTATCTTTGGCGACATTACATAGCCATCACTACTCGGAGAAGATGAGGTATAAGACAACTCTTTTGCAGCTCCGGTTGTAGAAACCGAAGTAAGCCAACGTTTTTGTATTGCAGCGCTTTTACCAGACTCTAACAACCCAACCTCACAGTAATCATCGGCAGGAGGAACAGGCAAACCGTTAAAAACTCGCTCAATATCCTGTACTAGTTTGCCGGCATTATCTTTGGTCATTTTTCCGTACCCAAATGTATTAATCTTTGATTCCAAAAGGATAGAAGCCTCCTTGTTTCCTGTTTTCTCATACTCATCCCTCAATATCCTTATCTTCTCAGCATCCTGTACCCCCTCAATAAAACGCTCAAATCGCACTGAAGAACGGAATCCCGGATAGACAAAAAACATATCACCACCACCAAAAAGACGATAGCGCGAATCCCTAAGAGGATCTTCTCCCCAATTATTGTATGCCCAACGCATAAATCCGCTGACTCCACACTGCATGGAATGAATTGAAAGACAAGTCATCTCAGCAGGAGAAGAAAATGTATACGTATTGGGGACAACCTGGCTACAACTTGTATACAAGGTGGTTATTAGTCCTTTAGCCTTTCTTGATTCAATGTCAGCCTTAGTAAAAGGCTCTCCATACTGCAACCCGTAGTAATAAAGTTTATCCAAAAGTTCCTTGTGGTAAGCTCCTGCAAGCGACATCCTCATTCCCGGAACAACAGATTGCAACAAATTGTAAGCATCCATCATAGCTCCTATTCCGCGCTCATCCATACAGATTGTAGTTATATCATACCACCCTTTCTCTTTGAGGTGGGTAGCAAAATTTGTCAGCAATGGCGTCCAGAAATCCTTGTACGCCTGCGATGTAGTCTGAGCTGACAGGAATTTATAATATCCCGCTGATTCATCCCAATAACGAAAAGACATATCCCACGGAACCATTGAGAAACACTTTATCTCTTTGTTTATTCCGCAATCCATCATAAACTCCACCCATTTGTCAAATACCGTATAATCGTAGCTCCAACTTCCATCGCGCTTCTTTATGGTCTCTATCATAGGGTCAAATTTATCGTGCGACTGATCACCCCATGGTTCGTAAATTATTTCAGCCGATATCGTCTTTTGTCCAGCGCGGGCAAGTGCTTTCATTATAGGTCTCATCGCATCAAAATGTTCTTTACTCCATTTTGGCACTTTGTAATAACGCGAAACCGAATAAGGTTGCTGCCAGATATCAACATTAAAAACATAATCAGAAGGTTTCGGGAGCGTCTTATCCAAAACATGGATAGTTATATTAAGTGTATTAAGTGTTACAGGACCTCGTTTAAGGTTTAATGTAACAACATAATCTCCGGGTGTTATATCGCGAGGTATTTCAAAAGAGCACCACACAGGACGTACATGCTTAGCCTTAAGGTCTTTTATCAAAAGTTTGTCTATCACGTCGGCAGACATTGAACTATCATACCTCGAATGATCAGGACGTGCTCCGCACGTTCCTCCTCCACCAGCATTCAAGGCGTCAGTCATAACATAATTCACAAAATTTACAGTGCTTTCAGTTCGTATTTTCTTATCGCCCTGCACAAAATCAGAAAGAGATAGCTGCAAAGCCTTGTTCTCAACCTTGCTGTAAATCAACGCCAGAGCCGAGATCCTCTCCCCACGCCACGCATATATCGAGGTATCGGTGCGGTATTCAACCTTAGGTACATTTTTATATGAATAATGAATATCTTTCGATCCCCATGTAAAGAACAGCCCATTATCCAAAGCATTCCATGCAACTTCATCAATAGGTTTAGTATCCTCCAACTCAATATAATCATCAAGCGGATAATCAGCGGCATGCGCATATGTAAATACAGCAAGCACACATAACAAAACAATAAATTTTCTCTTCATTATTACAACTTGTTATTCTTATTACACCTATGTTCCTAAATAAATATCTCAGAAAAAGGCAGAGCTTCTTCCTTATCAATAAGGACAAAACTTTATAAAAATATCTCCTCGGCACAAATATAAAAAAAAAAATTGAAACTTACAATATTATAATTTGTATATATAGAGAGATTGTAATCATCAAATGTTTAAAATACAAGCCTCCGTAATATCTGCATGATTCTTATCAAAATAGCGCTAAGCGCATAGAGTGTAGAATAAGTTCTCTACTATAATCACAAAAACGAAAAGTACATTTTTTTAAAACGAAAAGTACATTTTTACCGCAAGCCTCTCCTCATCTCACTGCAATTTAAACACCAATTAATTCACATTTATCAGACATTTAAATTGAATTTAGCCTCCTTGCCGGCGAGCAAATCCCTCGTCAAGCCCACGTTATTATCATATATATGCACGTTGCCAAAATGTATCGTAATAGAGCGCAATGGCAAGTCTATCTGTCGCGATATAAGATACAAGTGGTATATATCAGCTGGCAAGCCAAGATTGGCATCAGAGCTGCGCTGATATGCAGACAATACCAACTCCCCATCATCAATTTGGAACTGCACTAACGACAAGCACGGTGCTTGGTTTGTCTCCGCGCCCGTCTCCCCCAAAAACAGCACATAGTTTTTACTTGCCCTCTGCTCCCGATTAATCTTAGC
>JAVVOY010000071.1:0-3814 GCA_036656055.1 Bacteroidales bacterium | reverse complement strand
TAACAACTGCCATTAATTTATCGGTCTACAATTCTAGTTACTTAATGGTGTTGTATGTTGATGTTCGTAATGCTGCTAAAACTAAATCGGCTGGGACCGAAATAACTATTGATACATATAGAGATATAGCAGAGGAAATGCTTTCTTCTCAAAAGTAGCAATATTTATAAACTAATGTTAATAAGCCATTCTGCTTGCGAATTGGGAGTATTGAAGATATAGCACAAATAGTACAAGCCAAACCAATATACTAAATTAACCAAGTGGCTATTCTAAGTGAAATCACTATCTTTGCCTTTGCGAACCATTTGTAACCCAATAGCGGTAAGAGGCACATAATCAACTCGCTAAAATTTATTGGAGGCTTTCAGCAAATGGGCATGAAAATGCGGTACAACACGTATACCAAAAAGGCTTGAAAACAAGTAGATTGAATTTTACGATACTTTCAATGTAATTGTAAAAATGAGGTTTGTACCGTTAAAAATATAAAATAGCTAAAATCCTTGGCGTGGGATGTGAAAGAATTAATTGATAATACAGAGAAAAAATAGATATGTCAACAAATAAGCATGCTGTTATTCGTTATCAAGCATTAGATAATTGCTTTAGAAACCCGGGTAGGAGATATTATATTGAGGATTTGGTAGATGCTTGTAATGACGCTCTTTATAACAAAAAGGGCATTATTGATGGTGTAAAAAAGCGTCAAGTTCAAGAAGATATTAAGTCGATGGAGAGTATTTGGGGTATTCTACTTGAAAAGCCTCGTGATGGAAAGAGGGTGTATTATCGTTATGAGGATATGCACTACTCAATTAATAATCAACCTTTAAATGAGACTGAGATTGCCCAATTGAAGGAGACAATATATATGCTAAATCGTTTTAAGGGGATGCCTCAGTTTGATTGGATGGAAGAAATCCTTGCTCGCCTCGAAAGCGCATTTAACCTCAGAGGAACTCATGTAAATATTGTAGATTTTGAACAAAATCCATATTTAAAAGGTCTCCATTTTTTTTCTGATATTTTTAATGCGATTGTTAATAAACGGTCTTTAAATATAACATATAAGCGTTATGTTGAAGATCCAACACAGATTGTTTTCCACCCTTATTTTCTGAAACAATACAACAACCGTTGGTTTTTATTTGGGCTTTGTGAACACCTGAAGGAGAAAATGGCTATTACAAATTTGGCTTTAGACAGAATTGAACAATTTTCTTATGTAAATATCCCGTATATTGAAAATAATATCATAGAATTTAATGAGTATTTTGACGATGTAATTGGAGTCACTGTACCTGAAAAGGAGGTTGAACAGATTGTATTAGAGATAGACAATGTAATTTTTCCGTATGTAGAGACTAAGCCGTTGCATGGTTCTCAAAAAGTAAGAAAACGTAATCTGCAAAGTACAACTGTTGAGCTTAATCTGATTATAAACCATGAGTTAGAGAATCTCCTTTTAAGTTATATTGATAAAATAAGGATTATAGCTCCTGATCACCTTCGGGAGAGGATGATAGAGCGAGTAAATGAGGCTTTAACAAGAAATTATTAGTTATGCAGATAGAGTGCATAGATGTAATTTTCCTTTGTTTTAAATCAAAAAAACTGAAAGGATATGAACAGATTACATTTCTCAAATTTCAACTTAGCCGGCTTCACTTATTGGGAAGGGGCAGTAGTGTTTTGTCAACTTAAAGTAGGCTCTCTGTTACGGTTTGAAAGAGAATTAGATAATAGATATGATCCTAAGGCTATTGCTATCTACTTTAATAAATATAAATTGGGTTATATTCCAAGAAGCTGTAACGAAGAGATTGCCAAGTTATGCGAACAGGGTTATTCTCGTATATTTGATGTGCGAATTAATAGAATTTCAGCAGATATGTCTCCTGAAGATCAAATAGGGGTGGTTGTACATATTAAGAACAAAGATATTCTGAAAAATGATTAGATACTTAATATCTGTCGGGATAATGGATAGATATTTTTATCTGTCTTAAAAACACCTATTTGGTTTTAGTTAATAATAATTTGTGTGTTAATAATTTTCTGTGTATATAAAATAATACTGTCTCTGAAATAGAATAATGTTGTAAAAAAAACCTTACATTTGCACCATCTTTTGGTGAGTATTTATTGTAAAACAATAATACGTAAAAGGGAATACCGTGTAATTCGGTAACAGTACCCGCTGCTGTAATTCCTATTGAACCTAAGCAATAATGTCACTACAACATCTTGGTTGTGGGAAGGCGCTTTTGGGGAAGGATAAGTCAGAAAACCTGCCAATTTGCATTGAATATCTTTTGCTTTCGGGAGTTAGAGCTGGATAGGTACTATGGTGAGGCTTGTCATAACTCCCTAAATATCCATCCTTTTTGTCTTTATCTATCCATAAGTTATAAAGTTATTCAGTTAGTTTGATCGTTAATTTGATTCAAATAATTGTTTAATTTATAGTTGCTTATGAAAAAAATTGTGCGTTTGTTTTTTGTGGTTTTCGGGATTATGCTTAGTGTTATTCCTATTGTCACTCGAGGGCAGGAGAAGGTTAATATGCCTCAGTTTGGAAAACGTGAGATAGTTGTCTCGGATGATATTTTATTTTATGACATTAAGGGAGAGGAAGATATTGCTTCAAGTTCTTCAAATAATGCCTGTTCGTCGGTCGTTTTTAAACCGGCTGCTTCAGGGAAAGCAATTCAAATATCTTTTGAGTATTTTGATGTTTATACCGATGGGTCATCTTTCCCTGCTTATTTGAAAGTATATAATGGCATTTTTGATAAAGAGAATAGTTTTCTCTACCCAACTGTTGTAAAAGATGTGACGGTTAGTAAAAAGTTTCCTTATTTACCGTCTCAGTTAGATTCTCTTGATATAGGGAAAAAGGGGATACAATTAACCAATAGGAGTTATGTTTCTACTGATCAGAACGGGTGTTTGTCTGTTGCATATTTTTACAAATATGCAGGTAAATGCAAGGGTTGGAAGGCTAAGGTAAGTTGTGTAACGGTCTCAAATATGCAGGTTACTCAGGCCGGTTCTTCTTACGTAGATGTTGATAAAGATATATATACTGGGAAGAAAGGGGTTAATCTTCTTAGCTTTTTTGCAATTGCCGATGGGATTCTGAACCCTGATAAATTAACTTCCGTCTCATTTACTTTACCTAAGAATGAAGGGGTGATAGACCCTGCCCAACTGAAACTTTATGAGGGTTCTCAACTTAATTTCTCAGGAATGGTCCCTTTAAATGCCACTTTAACTGAGGCAAATGGCGTTTATACTTTTACGTTTGAAAAGACACTTAATAATGGCGTTAATACATTTTCAGTGGTTGCTGATATAAAAGACGATGCAGCGTTTAATGCTAAGTTGCAAATGTTGGCGACTGGAGTTACTACAAAATATTTGCCTGCCGGGGTTTCTAATTTTATTGCAGCAACTAATGCGCCTGTTATAATGCTTCCGCGAATGGTGTTGATCTCAAAAACTCCGGCTGTTTATTCTGTCGGAGATGAAATTATAAGTTTTTATGATGATGGTGGCAGGGATGGTAATATATCGAAGAATTTTACGGGACAAGTAACGTTTAAACCATTTACTCAAGGAAAGAAGGTACAGATTACGTTTACTAAAATAAAACTTTTTGATGGATCATCTGCCATATATAAGGATGTCCTGAAGATTTATAACGGGACTGATGTTAATGAAGCGAAATTGAATGCTTTATTAAAGAGTGACAACCCTGTTATTGTTAAGTCTGTTGCTGAGGACGGATCACTTACAGTCACTCTTG
>JAVVOY010000070.1:0-4238 GCA_036656055.1 Bacteroidales bacterium | reverse complement strand
CTCTGAAGTTCGTGATCTTTTAGCAAAAGCACGATGTTCCGTTATTCCGTCTGAATGGAATGAAAACAACCCATTAAGCGTAATAGAGTCTCTTTGTATGGGAACTCCTGTACTAGGAGCAAATATCGGCGGAATACCCGAATTGATAAATAAAGAAAATGGTCTGTTGTTTAAACCTTCAGATAGTGATGATTTAAAAAACAAGATAATAGAATTGTTTACAGATAAAAAATATGACAGAAATACAATTGCATATAAAGCATTAAGTAGTTATAACGCTGGCACATATTATAGAGAAATTATTAAAATATATAACTCAAACTAGGTATTTATATGGAAAATAATTATTTCGTTACGATAGTAACGGTGTGCGATAATGCCGAAGCGATAGTTGAAAGAACTATTAAAAGTGTTATAAGTCAGACGTATAAAAATATTGAGTATATAATTGTTGACGGAAAAAGTACCGATGAGACTGTTGTTATAGCAAAGAGGTATCAGACCTTGTATCCACATATCATATCAGTATACTCAGAAAAAGATGCAGGTATATATGATGCAATGAATAAAGCCTTAAAAATAGCAAAAGGTGATTTTATTCTATATATGAATGCAGGAGATCTGTTTTATGATGAAAACGTTGTTGGAAAATGTTTCTCAAACAAAAGCATAAATGAGAACACCTCTGCAATCTTCGGAGATTGTTGTGATATAGGTAATAATAAAAAGCTTAAATATATGAAAGCCAAGCCTTTTTTTTTAAATAAAAAAAAACAATTACATTACGGCTTTTCACATCAAAGTATATTTTTCAGAATAGATAAGGCACAAGAAAACCCATATGATTTGAGATATAAAGTGGCTTCTGACTATGATTGTATAAAAAGAATATATGAAACAAATCCTAATTTTTTATATGTACCTATTCCAATTTCAATTTATGAGACCGATAATGGCTTTTCTGCTAAAAATAGAGGACTAGCTCTTCGTGAAGTTATAAAAATAACTGGTTATAATAAATTTATTTTGTTATATCTTCTTCCTAAAATATTTATTAAGAAGCAGATTAAAACTTTCCTTCAGACTTTAAATTTGATTGATTGATGATGAATTTAAAATATATAGAGTAAAAATACTTAGATAGTACAATTTTTTAGAGTATGTTTACGTTTATGAATAAATAGCTTATTTATTCATTTTATTTTTTTTATTATATATGTATATTCCTACCCCTACTGATATAAGTATTATTGTTACATACCGATGCCCCATGCAGTGCAGAATGTGTAATATATGGAAATATCCCACTGATAAAAACGAGGAGATAAAACCTGAAATTCTGGAGAAACTGCCAAAGGTTAAATTTATAAATATTACAGGAGGAGAGCCTTTCATCAGAGAAGATCTGGATAAGATAGTAGCAATTGCATTTACAAAGTCTCCACGTGTAGTTATATCTACATCAGGATGGTTTGAGGAAAGAGTAATAGCTCTTGCAAAGAAATTTCCTAATATCGGCATAAGGATAAGTATAGAGGGTCTTGCATGTAAAAACGATGAATTGCGTGGTCGTCAGGGGGGATTTGACCGAGGATTAAGAATACTACTTAAACTTAAGTCTATGGGGATTAAAGATATTGGTTTCGGTATCACGGTATCCAATAACAATTCCGAGGATATGTTAGCCCTTTACCAATTGGCAAAAGAACTTAATATGGAGTTTGCGACGGCAGCATTTCATAACTCTTATTATTTTCATAAGTATGATAACGAAATTACAAGCATGGATACAGTGTGTAGTAATTTTGAAAAATTAATAAACTTGCAGATCAAAGAAGTCCGTCCAAAGTCATGGTTCAGGGCATTTTTTAACATGGGTATAATTAATTATATAGATGGTAATCGCAGGATGCTCCCGTGTGAAGCCGGCCTTGTAAATTGCTTTGTAGATCCTCACGGAGAAATATATCCATGTAACGGACTCGAAGATAATTATTGGAAAGAGAGTATGGGAAACCTCAATACAGTCTCGTCCTTTTCTGAAATATGGGAAAGCGAACAAGCGGAGCATGTGCGAAGCAAAGTGCGTTGTTGCCCTAAAAATTGTTGGATGGTAGGTACCGCCTCTCCGGTAATGAAAAAATACATACGTCATCCGTTGACATGGGTTATAAAAAACAAATGGCGTTCGTTAAACGGCAAACCTGTATGTATTGATAAGAGGTGGTATGACGTTGGGCAAGATCCCCGACAGGGCAATTTAAAACGTCCGATAGAGAGAGACGAAACACCCCAATAAACATACAAATTATAAAATTGAAAAAGAGCGTACCTAAAAAAAAGATAATAGTAATAGGAACTCGTGGAATTCCGGGGATAATGGGTGGTGTAGAGACCCATTGCGAGGAGTTGTATCCTTATATTGTTAAATCAGGATATGATGTTACGGTGGTACGTCGTTCATGCCATATAAAGGAAGCTGAACCAAAAACAAAATACAAGGGGATAAATATTAAAGATATATATGCACCACGTAAAAAGAGTTTTGAGGCGATAATTCATACATTTCTTGGAATTCTTTACGCAAGGAGAGAGCACGCAGATATATTACATATACACGCTGTTGGTCCTGCACTTTTAGCCCCGATAGCTAAAATGTTAGGAATGAAAGTTATTGTTACGCATCACGGAGCTGATTACGACAGACAGAAATGGAATGCGGTTGCAAAATTTGTGCTGAAACAGGGCGAAAAACTTGGCGTAAAATATGCAGACAGAGTGATTGTTATCTCAAAATCAATAAGAGACGATATACATAGAAAATATCCTAATACCAATCTTGCTCTGATATATAACGGAGTGCCCCAGCCGGTACTTACCGTTAAAACTGATTATATAACACAACTGGGACTTTCACCATACAAGTATGTACTTGCATTAGGCAGATTTGTAGAAGAGAAAGGGTTTGACGATCTGATAAAAGCATTCTCGGAAATAGAACATAACGGCTATAAGTTAGTGTTAGCAGGAGATGCAGACCATAAGACAGAATATTCAGTTCGCCTAAAGGGATTAGCTAAAGAAAACGGAGTTATCCTTACCGGTTTTATAAAAGGGAAACGTCTTAATGAAATAATGACACATTCAGCATTGTTTGTATTGCCGTCATATCACGAAGGTCTGCCTATATCTCTTCTTGAAGCTATGAGCTACGGTAAAGAAGTTGTTGTGAGTAATATTCCGGCTAATTGCCTGACGGAGCTGTCAGCATCTGATTTCTTTGATGTAGGTTCTATCACTTCTCTTAAAGAGATATTAGAAATTAAATTAGCAAAAGACCTCTCTTTAAAACGAGATTATGATATGTATCTATATAATTGGGAACATATTGCAAACCAAACAATTGCATTATATAAAGAGCTTCTGTAAAAAATAAAAAGGTCACAATAATAGATGTAAAGGAATTAATAATAGTATGAAAAAAAGACTGTCAATTTTTGCTGTATTAATAATTCTCATAGGTTTTGCCTCATGCTCAAAAAGCGATGATACTAAAATCACAGGACGTTGGCAGTTACAGTCAGCATTATATCCTACACACGAAACAATAACAGATTCTGTATTTTATAGCTTCGACAGAGGCATTTTCGCCCTTCAGACATTACAGTCGGGAAATTTATATGCAGAATCTACCGTAGGAGAATATTCTTTACAAGGAGATTCCATAATAATGAAGGTAGCCCCTTCATATACTGAAAGAGCCAGAAATAGTATTTACTATGATTGGAAAACAGCCGAGCGACGTTTTGCTTTGCGTACATTAACAGATAAAACGCTTGTGTTTTCAGTTAAAGATACCGTATATACTTTCCGTAAATATCATTAAAAATGAGGAGCCTTATAACAACAATAATAGCCACGTTAATTGTGGCAACTGTTTACGGAAGCAATTTTAAGCTTGAATACAATGCCGAGTTAGGTGTTATTGGCAGCGGAGGAAAATACACTCCATTTTATCTTATGAACAACACCTCAGGCGTAGTATCATATAAACCAAACAGTGGTTATTTGCGTGCAGGTATATATAAAGATTTTGTTTCCGATAAAAAATTCACTTACTCTTTTGGCATAGAATTGACAGGAGGATATCGTAACGATGCAAATATCTATTTACAACAAGCTTATTTTGATTTGCATCTCAAGTCATGGAGCATTTTCGTCGGAGCACGCGATGAATA
>JAVVOY010000069.1:0-4482 GCA_036656055.1 Bacteroidales bacterium | reverse complement strand
GTTATGATTGCTTAAATGTATTTTATGGAACTCTTATTACTCGACCAAATTGGAAATTCGCTGTTGTGTCGTACATTATTCCATTAGAGAACATGAAGACATAAAGCTGATTACCCGTATAACCGCCGTAACTGTTTTTGGCATTTACTTGCACCCCAACAATCTGACCATACATAACTCCTCCGCTAGTTGATGAGAGTGACCCATCTTGTGAGTATCCTTTAAAGGGTGGTTCGAACGTATAACGCGCTGACTCAGGGTCTTTTAAAATTGATGCTATGTGATTTTTAATTTGCTGTTGATAATCATTAGGCAAAGTTCCGTAATTTGCACTTGATATGGCTGCCTGAGAGGGTGGTTTTGGAGCGCAGCCAACCATCATAATTGATGAAGTAACTACAATTGCAGCCAATAAAATTCGTTTCATATCCCTATCCCCTTTGATAAATGTGCCAAAAGAGTAGCAGGGATCTCGATACGACAAAACCCGCAGTTAAACGGGTTGGATTTAGCAAAGCATCAATTTATGCTTCGGGTTAAAACAGCTTGCGTAGATCTACACCATACACTGCAAGCCACGCAGCGCGAGGCCATGACTTAACTGAACCGAAGCGAGGGTCTTCAACATCGTGAGGGGTGGCGTCATTCTCCCGGCACCACTTACGAAGTGGCTGCCATTTGAACTTCTTACCCAACTTCTTTTCTACCGGGATAATGGCGGCAAAGTTCTTACCTTCGCCTACGCGTTCAACCATTTTTTTGCTAGGACAACTGCTGATGCAAATTTTCGAAAAACATTACTACAAAAATAGGAAATGAAACATCCAACCTGAATCAGGTTATTACTATGCTTTCAACTATAAAAAAGCCCACCTGAGTGGGCCGCTGTATAATTTATTAAAAATGTATCGATTAACCTCTAACTGACATAACCTCTTTTATCAACTTTCTTAATCACTGACGCCACCAAACAACTGCAGATAACAACAAGTATATAAGTCACTATTAAATTGACAAAAGGAGATTCAAAGAAGTATAGTTTTTTAAATTTCATATATTCAATAAATATTGCATGAACGCCATATATAGCAAGAGATCTTTTGGAGATAAATGTCATAGCATTTTGAATAGCAGTATTAAATCCTATATTTTTTATGATATAAAATGCTGATATTGACGATAAAAAAACAGGTATCGTTATATAATTTTGATATTGATACGCCAGTGAACCAAACTCAATTGATTTTATTATCGTCATGTATGAAATAATAATTATAGAAGTTAAGCAAACGACGATTGATGATTTAAAAATGACTCTGCTATCTCTTAAGCTTCCGACAAACGCACCAGCAAAACAATATAAAAACAATAATAGATATTGCGAGTCTATTGCAAACCCATTCTTTATTTCGAAATTTAAAAAGAATTGTGAAAGGTCATTTAGAGTTGGATTAAAAAACACCATTGCTGATATTGTAATAATCACACCAAACTCAGGACTTACGGATCTTGCGTTTATGAAAAGGAATAAAACATAATACACAAATATGTAAAAAAGATACCACAAATGATACATTGCAGGTTGTTGATATATGGTTTTTAGCATTCCAATAAAATCAACGCCGCCAAACACACTATAATAAATAACACATAAAACACTATAGAACGTTAGCGCCGAAAATATTTTTATGACATTATTTAGCTTTACATCCTTTTTTCTCAGAAATATATATCCTGAAATCATTAAAAATAGAGGGACGCACATTCTTGATGCGCTATCAATCACTACAGTCGTGTACCATGAAATATTGCTAATCTGGCCGATACTATACTTTGTTAGCGCCGTTACGTGCACAACGACAACCATTAAACAAGCTATAGCTCTTACATTATCAAGCCATTTATGCCTTTCCAATTTTCATCCCTCTATTTTAACAAATAGTTAAAGAAACAATAAGAATGAAAACTATACCACACCACAAGCATTATATAAATAAAATTTTAAATATCCAGAAATCTAGAATCATCATTAATTACTGGATATTTAAAAAAAATAACCTTGTTCAATATTTAATTGGATAAAACTAACCCATCCAAAGACACCTGTGTTGATGAAGAGTTGTTATGGACAATCACAGTCCCATCAGCATTAAAAACAATTGGTATGCTACCGGTATTGCCCCACTGAATAAAACCACGCGCAACACTTGGCCTGATCCCTTCAGGAATTGTAAATATAGTTCCATTCAACGCAGTTGCAGCCTCTAATTTCCCCTTGAACTCAATACCTTCTTTTGTATATCTGTATTGTGCTGTTCCCGAAACTCCAGTAGAAAACGTTGTAAATGTTACCCAGTCAGAAGGAAGTTGAATAACTGGACATAGTTGAGCAGCAATAGCTCGTGCAATCTCATACCCAAAGAATCGATATGCATATGCCGTTGGGTGCACGTTGTCGCGGATGACTGAATCAGCAAATGATGATGTAAGATAATGTGGATTTACCGGCCCTGTTACGCACGTTAAATCTACAAGTTGTAAACCTCTCTCTGCAGCTATGCGCCCTATTGCGGAACGAATATCCCCACCTCGATTTGAATTAGTGCTTGAGCCACCACTACCATTTGGTGTATCAGATTTTAGATACCATTGCGGAGGTATAACTAATACCTGCGCCCTTCCCTGCGAACCTAATGTGTCAAGAAGGCTATTGAGGGACGTTTGAAAAGCAGAAAGAGTATTGCCTCCCTGTATATCGTTTGTGCCGATAAATATGACAACAACTGATGCATTAACGAAAGGGTTATCTGCTAAGTTGGAAATCTGCTGATCGAGTGTTTGCCCTGAAATAGCTCTATTTTCAATACTGTTTATGCGAATACCCAGCGAACCGTCAAGAGCCTCCGCAGCCCAAGCAGGCCAAGCTCCGTGTATAGCACCATCAGAAATACTATCACCTATAATTCCAATAGACTGGGAACGAGGTGCAGTTCCAACTTTAAAAGATTGTTTGTACCAACCTGTAAAGTTGCTACCGCTAACGCTGCTAATGCTCGTAGCCCCTACACCAAGAAACTGAATAGTACCTGCAAATTCCGGAACAGAAAACTCAACGAAATTTACACCATTAATCAATATTTGCGCTCTTATTGGGCTAATACTTCTAACTGTTATAATATTATTACTAGCTGAATATGTTGCCGTCCCACCGCCATCAGGATTCACAGGAACATCCTCCACAGGTTGTCCGGCAAATTTTATGCTGCGTGACCAACTTCCTGTTGATGGATATCCTCTGAGTACCATATAACCACCAGTAGCAATTACACCGACTGCAATTTCTCCATCATTATTTGGGATGTTGTTAACGCCGACTTTAAGCTCTGTCCCTGGCACTGCCGGGATAACACCTAATTGAGTATTCCCCCCTAATGGTGGTTGCAAAAATAAAGAGCTTGCAGAACGCCCAGCGGGGCTAACATTTATAAATGTATCACTCAAACCAAGATTAATTTGCTTTACAAGAATAGTGGAAGCATCAATAGTCAGGGGCCTTGAGTCGGTAATGTCATCAGTATTAAGCCATAATGACTTGTTGGCTCCCTTGCTGCCAACATGATAGTTTTTGCGGATATCAATGTAATAATCTTTAGGATCACCCGCGTTAAAATAAACTCTAAAGTCGTTATCAGTAACTATCCCAGGCCCTGCCATTGTTCCTGTTGCTGGCCCTCTGATCACAACACCGTCAACCGGACTCATAATAAAACCGGTCAAGTCTGTTCCGATCGGGAAATCATATATCCCAGGCTGTGGGAAAATTACTCTTCCACTTCCTACTGCTGACTTTGCAGCAGCAAGCGCGGATGCGTTAACGGCAGCCGTGGCCCCGATCCCGCCGCCAAAATCTGTGATGTGCGCCGATTCAATCAGATGTTGTCTTACTGTTGACTGAAAATGCCCGCTGAGTGATGCTCCTGTGGGCTTAGCCAGATCCTTACGGAGAACATCCGCCACATCAACAGCCTGCCATTTTCCATCTCCAGTCCCTCCGGAAGAATCTGGAGTTGACCCTGGTGGAACGGTTTTGGGAAGTGTTTCTAAATCATCCCACCGGTACCAAATATTCGTGCTTTCATCCTGTAGAAGGTCACCAGCAGACGTAACCGTCCCGCCATCCTGAAATGACCCGGAAAGATTCCATCCAAGATTGTAAATATGTTGCAAAGTTAGCTGCTTAAGCCCTTCAATCGTGTAGTGGGCATGACCGAAACGATCGATGTATTGCTGAGCTAATGACGTGACGAACTCATCAATTTTCCCCGCATTAAATTTCAGATCACGAGGTGATTCGCTTGGTACTGGCAGATTGGTAGGTTGCGTAGTCATATTTATTCCATAAAAAAACCCGGCGCGGTGGCCGGGTTTGGTTGGTCTGGGACAGTTCTTATTGGTAGATAGCGTCGCTGTACTCTGCGACGG
>JAVVOY010000068.1:0-4584 GCA_036656055.1 Bacteroidales bacterium | reverse complement strand
TAGTAAAAGCCGGCACCGCAGTAATAAAAGTAGTAAAATAAAAAAGGAAGAAAGAGTTAGCGCATCATAACAGATGCGCTAACCCTACCCAAACAAACAAAAAAACAAACAAAAACAATATAACGATGAAAAAAAGTTTGATTCTATTCAGCCTATTAATATTAGCAACCACGGCAATAGCTCAAGACGGAGGATTCCCCGATCCATTACCCGATCCAGCCGGAGTTCCAATTGTAGAGAGTATATTAGCCCTATTAGGCTTAGGTGGCGCTTACGCAGTAAAGTTGTGGCGTAAGAAAAAGAGCGATAACGCAGAGTAAAAACAGCCGTTATATAGCCCCTAAAGCATATAACAGAGGCAAATAAAAACACAATCCCCCGTTCAGGATATACCCTAAAAGGTACTCTGGACGAGGGATTTTGTTATTTGAGGAACTAATGTGGAGAGGAATTTATAAAATTAATAGCCTCTAAATATATCTTTTTAAATATACTTGCAAGAAATATATAGGCATAATTTCGTATATTTAAATAGTTATGATTATCTTGTCGCCCTTAATGTGTGGATTATAATTTTAAATTGAACATAAAGCCATAAAATGTATTAAATAAATATGAAAAGATTGATGTTTTTTCCGAAAAGTGTATTGTTACTTTTGTTCTCTACCTCTATGATATTTAGTTTATCGGCGGCAGATATTCCACAGGTGAGTACTTCGCGTGAGCCTATTTGGTACAGAATACAATTGCCATCATGGAGTGATCCTTCGGCGCAGCGTTCGCAGCGTTTTTTGTCAAGTAATGGAGTTAACCCTATTACTATCCTTCCAACCGCAGTAAATAATTCAGATGTTAATCTTTGGCGATTAGACGGCTCTGCATTGACAAATGTTAGGCTTGTTTCACGTAGCGGAGACAAAGAGGTGCGCTATGCGGCATCAGCTAATAAAACACAAGGAAAATTTACCGCATCAAATGGTGGAAGTGCATTTGAGGTTTATAGTAGTGAAGAGTCTGCGGGTGGCTATTATTTCGGCATGGTTGGGTCTAATACATATAGGATGAATGCGTGCGGTGTATTAGCTGAATGGCCCGAAGTATATCCTTTTGGCTTAACTATGTGGAATGAGAATGATATGGCATCGACTTGGCTCTTTACACGTATTTACAGCTCTAAAATAACTGTTTCAGTTGAGGCAGCCAGAGGTTCTGTTTATGTAGGTCAGACAGCTGGTGTGACAACTGCTGAGGTTATGTCAGGCATGACAGCCGTGTTGCATGCTGTGCCTAATGAGGGCTTCATCTTTAAAGAGTGGAAGAAAAACGGCACAAGGGTTAGTGGCGATGCAGCGTACAGTATAACAATACCCTCACTAACAGCTAACGCGGATGTAACGTATATTGCAGTTTTTGATAAGGATATTGTTACTCGAACAGCTACACCTACATTCCTTAATGATAAGAGTGTTTTCAAGATAGGATCTGAAGCGATAGTGCAGGTAAATTGTTCTGAAGCTTCGGCAATAATATATTATACGTTGGACGGAAGTGAGCCTACAATAGCTTCGTCTGTTGTAACAGATGGTAAAATAAGACTCAATTCTTCTTCGGTAAAGACATATACTGTAAAGATAGCTGCAAAATCGTCAGGATTAGATATTAGCCGCGTCGTATCTTCAGATTATTCTATTGTTTCAACTAATGCTCCGGCAGCATTACTACCTATTCCTAACGAAAGGCAACTTTTTTATATGAAGCATCCGCATGCTGCATTTATACATTATGGTATGAATACGTATACAGGCGTTGAGTGGGGAAGTGGAAGAGAGAATTGTGCATCGTTTAATCCGCCTAAAGAAGTGGACACTGACCAATGGGCATCGGTCTTAAAAGAGTGTGGATTTGACCGTGTCGTCCTTACCGGAAAACACCATGACGGATTTTGTCTTTGGCCTTCGCAGGCAAATCGTGATAAACCGCATACCATAGCACAATCGCCTTATAAGGGTGGAAAAGGAGACCTTTTTGAACAACTCTCCCTCTCTTGCACAAAGGTGGGTCTTGATATGGGTGTTTACCTGTCACCGTGGGATGCTTATGAAGAAAATATAGGAGGTCACTATACGAGTGCATTATATAATGATTTTTATAATGCACAGTTGATTGAAGTTTTGAGTAAATACGGGCGTTATAATGAAAAATTAGGTCGCCGTGAAATTGTAGAGATATGGCTTGACGGTGCAACAGGTTCATATAATCCTCCGGTATATGATTTTAATCGTTTTACAAACACAATGCGACAGTATCAACCAAGTGCTTTTATATGGATAGATGCGATACGTTCGTTTCAAACCTGTGTAGCCAAAGATACTTGTAAGGTTGACGGTGCTTGGGCAATGAATGAATCGGGACAAGCTCCCGACCCATGCTGGAATAAAATGTCTACGGATGGATCGAGCACGGACGGATGTAAAAATAAGCCAAACGGGAAATTTTCTTTTCTTCTTGAGGCGGACGTATCTATCCGCGGTGGTTGGTTCTACGGTAACGGTGGTGGGCTGAAGAGTGCTATTGACCTTTTTAAAGAGAGATATCTCAAATCAATCGGTAGAGGTGTCCCGTTGATACTTAATATTCCGCCAGACCGGAATGGTGTTTTTGCTGAACCGTATGTTGCTGTTCTGCGAAAATATAAAGAATATCTTGATACAACATTTGGGAACGATCTTATCCCTTCAACTGCGGTTGCCTCTGCAACACAGGTTAGGGCTGATGACGAATCGTTTTCGGCAGCAAAGGTACTTGATGACAATTATGATACCTACTGGACAATGAACGATGGACAGACAACCGGCACGATAACCGTAGATTTTGGTGAGGAGAAGAGGTTTGATATAGTGCAGTTTCAGGAGTATGTGCCACTTGGTCAGCGTGTAAGCGGATGGAGAGTGGATGTTAACGTAAATGGTAAATGGCAGGAATTCGGGACAGGCACTACTATCGGATTCAAACGTATATTTAAAGGTAAAGAGGTACAGGCTTCGGGGGTTAGATTAGCTATTACCGGTTCGTTGGCAGTTCCTTTGATAAACGCGTTAGCTGTTTACAGATCGCATAAAGATCTTATAGATTCAGACCTTCCCCCTATTGTAGGTACGGATGGACAGTTCTCTGTTGCTGCCGATTATATGACGGCACATGAGACTGATGCGTCAGTGACAGTTAAGATACTTCTTAAATCGAGAAGCGAAAAACCTGTAAACGTTTATGTGGCTACTCTTCCCGGAACAGGTGTCCAAGGTAAGGTTTATCAGGATAAAACAGAGACTATTACGTTTGAAAGAGGTGTAACAGAGAAAGAATTTACAGTAAACCTTATAAACAATGGAAATGCTGAGGGTGATAAGGATTTTTATATCGAAATATCCAACCCGTCATTAGACGCGACTATCGGTATTCCTTCTAAAACCAGAGTATGGGTTGTAGATGATGAGAACCCTAGCAAAGAATACACAATATCCATATCTTCGGTGGATGCCGTTAAAGGTAATGTGGCGATAGTTTATCCTGAAAATTATACAGGGAAAACCATATCGGCTACAACTCCCGTACAGATAGAGGCAAGACCGGAGGATGGTTACTCGTTCGTAAAATGGGCAAACGAAAAGACAGGAGTTACGGTATCTATGAATGCTCGTTATGTTTATGATGCAGGTAATGATATTTCGTTGAAAGCTTATTTTGACGAGACATACCCGATAATGAAACGCACGTTTACTAACGATGAAACTCAGCAGAATCGCTATCTTAAATCTGTTAGAACGACAGCGGCGAAGACACCTGTTATCTTCAATTGTTCATCAGAATCAGACCTGCCGTATACACCATTTCCTGCTGCCAGTATAGGGACATTTATTCCGGAAGGTGCACTTGTGGACAAGAGGAATCCGCAGATTGAACTTGATTACGGTACCAAATCGTTTGCTATGACCTTTTACGGATGGACAGCTGCCATAGGCGGAAGAGAGGCGCAACTTAACTGGACGCAACAGGCTTGTTTTATTGATTGGAACAAGAATGGACGATTTACAGATGCCGGAGAGATATACCCAAAGAGTAGCAATACTATTGGCAATGACGGCGGTGTCTGTGCATCGTTTTTATCGTCAGCAGGTTATACCCGTACAATTTCTGTGCCTGATGGTCAAGCTCCGGGTACATACCGTATGCGCATTGCTTACCTTGAACCGCAAGATAATGCAGCTCCATGGCAGAACACACTTTTTTCGACGGATAACATGCAGTTACGTAACGGTATATCATATGATTTTACCGTTAATATAGATGTACCGAAAGGGGTACAAGATGAAATTGTATCAAAAGGGATGAGTATTTACAGTATAAAAGGGGCTATCGTCTGTAACATAGATAAATCGTCTGTTGTGTCGGTTTATAATGCTGCCGGTGCAATTGTAAAACAACTTGTCGTAGATGGAAAGGAGATAATTCCGGTAGAGTCGGGTGTGTATATTGTAAATGCCTCAGGAGAGAGTGTTACTATATATGTAAGATAAAATAGGTATT
>JAVVOY010000067.1:0-4895 GCA_036656055.1 Bacteroidales bacterium | reverse complement strand
CAGCGATTAGAGATGCAGGAAGGAAAATATTACATTGTTTATATCTATTTAGATGATGAGAGCGGCAGGATTGCAGCTTCAGCTAAGATAGATAAATTCCTTGACAATACACCTGTGGAATATTCGTTTAATCAGCAGGTTGATATATTGATTGTACAGCAGACAGACCTCGGTTTTAAAGTAGTTGTAAATAATCAACATAGCGGAATGATATACACGAACGAAATATTTACTACTGTAAATAAGGGCGATCGTCTCAAGGCTTACGTAAAACATATACGTGAAGACGAAAAGCTTGATATTTCATTGCAGGAGCTTGGTTATGATGGTATAGATGGGTTATCTCGGACAGTAATGCAAAAAATTGAATCGGCAGGAGGACGATTGATGTTATCCGACAAATCATCCTCAGAAGAGATTGCAGCAATTTTTGGTTGCAGCAAAAAGAGCTACAAAAAAGCAATCGGTGCCCTCTACAAAGAAAGAATTATAAAGATAAATCCAGACAGCATTGAATTAATAAAAAAAGGTGCGAAGCAATAATTTGAGAGCAATTTTAGTCCAAATAAGACAATACAAATAAACTTTTTTCGTAACGCCTTGTTTTAATCTTGTATTAAAATAATGGAATATGAAAAAAAACACTCTTCTATTTCTTGCCATTTTATGTATTTCGCCTATATATGCACAAAAGCAAAATATTAATAAAAATGACCTTAAACAGCTTACTGCGTTTTTAAACCAAAAATCAGAGCGTGACGGCAAAATAAATGCAGATGCGCTCAGAATAAAAGATATTTCAGACCCGTCATCATGGCCAGGTGTAGAATTGAGCGATGGCAATATAAAGAGTATATCTTGGCGAGGTTACGGATTAGAGGGTAATCTGTCTCTTACCAATATGGTAATGCTTGAGAAAATAGATCTGTCGCGTAACCATATCACTATGGCCGATTTCAGAGGATGTGTAACCCTTAAATCAATTGACGTATCACATAACCAACTCAGTTCACTTACATTCGTTAGATGTCCGGCTCTACTCAATCTTATATGTTATCAGAACCGTCTTTCAGATCTTGATATAAGTACATGCGCATCATTACAATTTGTAAACTGTGGAGATAATCTTTTTGTAGAGTTCGATGCAAAATCTGCATCTTCATTAGTAACTCTTAATATACAGGGTTGTAAATTGGAATTTTTGAATATAGATAGTTGCGTAATGCTGCAGAATCTATACTGTGGCTATAATCAACTCACCGCATTCAATCTAAAAATAAATCCGGCGTTATTAAATCTTAATATCGATAGTAATAATATCCCATCGCTTGTAATTGCCGACCAAAAAAACCTTCAGAATCTATATTGTGGTAACAACAATATGAGATCATTGCAACTTATAAATTGTCCATCACTTACTGATCTTGACTGTTCATATAATGATATAACTCGGATGTGGCTTGTAAATTGTGATTATCTCTCTTCGATAGACTGTTCATATAACGATCTTTCAGATCTTGACCTCAGTAACCGCACTCTCTTACAGAGAGTAAATTGCAGCAATAACTCAATATCTACACTCAATGTCTCCATCTGTCCGGCGCTTGTCTTTGTTAACTGCCGCAATAATCCCATCGTACAAGTTAATACCTATGGAGATATTAATTTACAGGCTTTGCTTACCCCGTGGAACGAGTGGGGCCCTTATAATGGATATAATTATGCACCTAATTATATCCTTCCACCACCACCACCTTCACCCATAGCCCCATATTAAATTTTGTATTGTGAGTGGATGGTGATTATTTCCTTATATTAAACTGATATGAGAGCGATAGTAATATTGACTGATTTGAAGAGACCGAAAAGTAGTCAGAACTGCGGTTATTGAATATATCCCCCAATCCAAAGTAATATCGTCCTTCCAACAGTAGTGCGTGACGTTCTTTTATTCTGAATTCAAATCCACCTCCGCCCGTAAGCCCGTAATCAAATGGGTGTTCAACTTTAGTTTTATACTGTTCCGTCTCCCTTTGTATGGTAAATTTGGGAGGATTCTGAGTATCGAAATTAGCACTTGCACTCTCTCCAATACATAACCCTATCTGTGGTCCTAGATTTACAAAGAATCTGAACGCCTTTTTGCCAAAGTATATATGTGCAAGGAATGGCAACTCTATGTAGTTAAGTTTACGGCTATAAGCGTAATTAGAGTCCTTCTCTTCAAATGTCCCTTTCCATCCGTGTTGTGCAAAATTAAGTTCAACTATTATACCGAAAAATCGCTCTTCAATATATCTCATCGAAACTCCGCTAATATAGCCAAATTCAAACTGCTGCTTTATCTTGGGCGTAATTGAAAGGCGCGACCATGTTGTGCCTCCTTTTACTCCGAGAAACAACTCTTTGCCTATCTTCTTTTGCGCATAAGAACTTAATACCAAAGCCAAAAGACAAGAAACTAAAAATATGCGCTTCATTCTTTAATTCTCTCTTTAATAATTTCGAAGTCAGGAGTGAAAGTAACAAAGTAGATATTTTTGTTTATATAACCTCCACTATCCGAAACCCTTTCAAAACTGAAATCAGTCTGTATACTTTCCGATGACGATGAATTTAGGTATTTATCTAAGTTTTCTCGGTGTTGTAATAATCCTCTAAGAAGATATATTCCGGTATCAAAACCCAACACGCTTGGAGCAGGAAGTGTTTTACTGTTATTTTCATCAAACCAGAATTTGTATTTGCTGTTAAAGTCTCTCCATTCCGGCAGAGATGTCTGTATATAAAACCGTGTGAATATAGTCGTATTAAGGGCATGGAACTTGTCGAGATATTCCTTAGTATATGTTTGCCATTCAGGATACCCAAAAAGTGAAATTTTAACATCTTGTCGTGCCTCCTTTATTTTAGTAAGAATAGCCGTTGTTTTAGCCACCCCGTTTCTGGTTGAAGATGTCGCGATAAAAAGAATATCCGAATTTTTAGGCAATGATGATAAAAGTATCTCGTAGTCAGCAATTTCGTTGAAATTAAATTTTAAAAATTCTCTCCCTTTGTTTTTCAACCCTATTGAAACATCATCAATGAACTCTTTTTTGTCATTCGTCTCATTATTATCTATAAGGAATACCACCTCTTTGTTTAATGCCGATTTGATTAATGCACCGCTTGCCGTAGGGTAAAAATCTGAACTCGAAATATGTCCCTGCAATATGTATCTATTATTTGCAAGATCAGCGTTCTTTATCGAAAATGAATTTACAAGAAATATCCCTTTCTCTTTGGCAAAATTTCCAATAAGTCTAATATCATCATTGTTATCCGGGCCGAAAATTATATCAACACCTGCAAGTTCGGGCTTGTTCAAGATATTCATAATATTCTCAATCTTTCCTCCAGTATCATAAACATAAACATCCGCCGAGAGACCCTCATGTTTAAGACTATCCATTGCAAGCAGTAGTCCTTCATAGTACGACAGAAATGCTTTTGAATGCGAAGTTGAATTTCCAAGCATAAAAGGCAATATTACGGCAATACTTATTTTTTTATCTTTAGGGCTCACACTCACTGGTTGTGGTAATATTTTCTCGGAAATTATTATAGGCAGGTTTGCCTCCTGATGCTCTTTAACCACCTCTTTTACCTCTTTTGTCATAGGTATCTTCAGTACGTCCCCTTTTGATATACTTTTTATTTCAGGATTACATTCCAGAATATTATCTACGGTGGTTTTGAATTTCTGTGAGATGCTGTATAGTGTTTCGCGGCGTTGTACAATATATTTTTCAGTCTTGTATGTCTCACCGTTTATTAAAACGATGTCGCTCTCATTTTTAGGCTCGGCAGGAAGTATCTCCGCAGCTACTTTTGTCTTATCCTTTACCGTTATTGCAGCCTCCGTTCCGGGTATTTTTATTGAATCGCCTATATGTAGGGCGATAGAATTCATCCCGTTCATAGTCATTATTTCAGAAACAGAAGTATTGTATTTTTTTGATATAAGATAAAGGTTTTCTCCTGCTTTTACAATATGCTTAACAGGGATATTTACATTTTGTTGCACTGTTTTGTTTCCTTCAGGCTTTTCTGTCGGTGTCACTTTGGTGTCTATTATAGGAATAAACAACTTCTCTCCTTTGCTTAGTCCATTTTTTGCCGATGGATTATATTGTACTATTTCATCACGTGTAACGTCAAATTTACGACTTATACCGTAAAATCCTTCACCCTGTTTAACGTAATAAATATAGCACTCTTTGCCTTTTATGGTAGTTGTTTTGTAGTCTTCTGCTAATATTGTTGTAACATAACCGGTTACATAAAACAATGCAATAACTAAAACTCTTATTATTAATTTCATCTGAAATCCTTTTTTTTATTTGTATTGAAAAAATAGCAGCATCGTTGATTTTCGCGGTAGTTTTTCTACCGCAAAGTTATTAAAAAAAGATCACAGATACAATTTTAGCCTACCTATGTTATACAAAGCATATTAAAAACAGTCTTTACCTCTTTATAAACTTTCGTGTTCTTTCCCCGTCTTTTACAATATATATCCCTTCGGGAAGATATGAAATATCAATGATAGTGGTTTCGTCTGTGGTGGAGGTGCTTCTAACTTAAGCCATTGCAACTGAAAAAAGCAGCATCTTTAATTGTTGTTACCGGCAGACTATTTTCACCTATTGTAATAGCCGGCAGAATATTCGCAGATTTAATATTATAATGCTCCTCGGCTTGTGCGGAAGTATAACTGTTTTCACTATTGGTAATATTTTGTAAATAGTTTGTTATTAGCTTTTTAAAGGTGTATTTAGATTTTAACTATCTCGTTTCATCTTTTACTCCACAATATTTTTTCTGTAACACACACTTGTTTCCTCACATAT
>JAVVOY010000066.1:0-5452 GCA_036656055.1 Bacteroidales bacterium | reverse complement strand
TTTATCGTACTCCGTATTTTCATTGTACTCTTTTATATCCATATTAAGATACCTTATGTTCATATCATTATGAAACTTTGCACGTGCCATATTAAGCATCCTCTGCGATATATCCATCTCAGTTATAAGACCCGACTTATTATTCTCACGAATATATGGAATAAGAACTCCTGTTCCACTTCCTACATCTAAAACCGTATCGCCCTCCTTTATCCCTGCAAGGGCTATAAAATGGCGAAGTTTGTTTTTATCATGTTTAACAGCTTCATCCCAGATGGGAGCCATTTCATCAAAAAAAGATTTAACCGTCTCCATAATTATTATGATTAAATACAATTTTAAACTACGACAGGCATAACCAAATTCAACAAAAACTCACACCATCTCTTTACCCCTGTACCAGTTGATGCCGACATCTCAAATACAGTAATATTGGGATTAATTGAAAGAAGATTCTCTTTTATCGTCTCTATTCTGCTCGGCAAATAAGGGAGCAGATCTGTTTTATTTATTATACATACATCGGCCTTCTCAAACATGTAAGGATACTTTAATGGTTTGTCGTCACCTTCGGTAACACTCATCACAACTACACGCAACTGCTCTCCAAGGTCGAACAAAGCCGGGCAAACGAGATTTCCTACATTCTCTATAAAAAGGAGACTGTTCTTAGGTACGTGAAGTTTTACAATAGCCTTTGAAATCATGAAAGCATCCAGATGGCAACCGTTATGTGTATTTATCTGTAAACAATCCACTCCGGTAGCCTTTATGCGACGGGCATCATTATCTGTCTGCAAATCTCCTTCAATTACTGATAATGGATATATATTCTTAAGACGTTTGAGCGTCTCTTCAAGAATAGCTGTCTTTCCAGAACCGGGAGAACTAACCATATTTATCGAAAATATGTGATGCCGTCTAAAATAAGCCCGATTATCTGTCGCAGCATGATTGTTTTCATGGAGTATATCTCTCTCCAACTTAATCTTCTCTTCTTTTTCTACATCTCTAGAAACTTCGTCTGCCGGCATAGTTTCAGAGATATATTTATCACATTGGCAATCTTTACACATAACTATATTATTATTTGTCAATAATCAACGATTTTAACTTCAACTCTTCTCCACGCACTATCTCAACCACGTAAGACCCACAAGAAGGACATCGGCAACAACGGGCTGTTGGTCTAAAAGCCTCATTACAGGATCTGCAACGGTATAATGCCTCAATCAATGATATTATCATCTCCGCCGAAGCATAGGGAGAGAATCTCAAAATGGCATTTAAAGAAAATTTAAATGCGTCATAATCAACTCCCGAAAACTCTCCTATCTCCAACTCAAATCCTTTCAGAGACACACCCTGTCTGTGTGAAAGCTCGCTGTCAATCACTGAAACTACTGAATATGCCAAATCTAATTCATGCATGTCCGTTAAATTGTTTGTGATGCAATAAGTAGTTGTCCCACAGCCAAAGCACCATCATTACAAGGTAATCTTGAGGGATAAAATACATTTAAGCCATATTCTCGCAACCCATTTATTAACAACTCTGCAAGGATTTTGTTTTGAAAAACGCCTCCACATAACACAATATCCTTAACACCAACCTCCTTTATCTTAAGTATGACCGCACTTTTTAACATGTGAGCCAGTGTATTATGAAATGTTGCCGATATCACACCACTATCTGTTCCGTTTTCAATATCGTATAACAATCCATCAAATAATAGCTTTAGGGCAAATGGGTTATGCTTGTCAATAGGATAACGTCGGATCGTATCATTCATAGCAGCCTGCTCTAACATAATAGCCGCTTCACCCTGATAAAAATTATTATCGCATATACCTATAAGAGACGCAACAGCATCAAAAAGTCTCCCTCCACTCGATGTCTTAGGAGAATTTACCTCTCCACGTATCATCTTTTCAATATCCATGATATTTCCCTCCCCAACACGTTTTACGAATGAGATAGGATATTCACGACGATAGGAGTAAACGGCATTAAGATAAGATACTGCCATCCTCCACGGAGAATACGAAGCCGCATCACCTCCAGGCATTGCTACTTGTGGAAGGTGCATTAACCTTTGGTAACTTCCCCGTGTACAAAAGAGCAACTCTCCGCCCCATAGAGTCCCATCATCACCGTAACCTATCCCATCAAATGACAGAGATAGCACCTCTCCTGTAATGTTAAATTCTGCCATAACAGCAACCGTATGTGCATGATGATGATTAACTTTTATAAGTTTTATCCCTTTATTTTGTGCCATTGTTTCAGCAAGCTTGGTACTGAAATATCCGGGGTGACAATCACATACAATTTTTTGCGGTTTAAACCTAAACATAGTGAAATAATGATCTAACATCTCTTTATAAAACAGCGCCGTATTGCGATTTTTAGTATCTCCAATATACTGGCTTAAAATAACCTCCTCTCCTTTTCCTATCGCAAATACCGAATTCATCTCACCCCCAAGTGCCAGTATCCCTTCGCAATAACAATCTACACAAATAGGCTCTGGGGCATAACCACGGGAACGTCTAATAACTACCTCACGGTTTGCTATAAATCTCGTCACAGAGTCATCTACTCTGTTATAAATATCTCTATTATGTGATAAAACGGCTATATTCAAGTCAGAAAACAGATTTATCGCCTCTGAATTTTCGGATATTATAGGTAGATCTCCGATGTTAGCACTCGTGAATACCAGACAATCGCTCTTTATCATCTCAAAAATATGATAATGTATAGGCATATAAGGCAATACAGCTCCTATGGTGCGATAATTATCATTTATCCCTTTCCCTACCGGCATCTTCTGATTTAATAATACAATTGGACGTCGCCATGATGAAATCAACGTCTCCTCCTCAGAAGATAAATGTGCGTATTTTCTTATTGTATCAGTATCGCGAAACATTACGGCAAACGGCTTACTTTTGCGAAATTTAATATTACGCAGCAATCTGACGGTTTTAACCGATTTTGGATTACAGATAAGATTATATCCCCCCACCCCTTTTATCGCAATAATCTCGTTTCTGTTCAAACGAGATTTAATATATAAGAGAATCTCTTCATAATCTTTTATCTCAGTTCCTCCTTCACCGTGCATAGTATAATGAGGTCCACAATCATTGCAACATACAGGTTGGGTATGGAATCTGCGACTATCAATATCCTCAAACTCGGCAGCACAACTGCTGCAAAGTTTAAATTTATTCATCGTGGTAATATTGCGGTCATAGGGCAATGATTTTATTATAGAAAACCGTGGGCCACAACCTGTACAATTAACAAAAGCATACTTATACCTTTTTGCTCTATCATTTATATCACACATACATTTGTTACATACAGCAATATCAGGAGATATACCGGTTATTTGCATATCATCTCCGTGGCTTGAAACTATTTCAAAACCATTAGATTCATTTACTATATCCTGATCTTCAACGGTAATAGAAGTTATTTCAGAAGCCTGCGGATGTTCCCTCTTTATTCTTGCTATAAAGATGCCGCAATTCTCATTTGTAGCCTGTATAAGAATTTCTACCCCGCGGTTACAATTAGAGACCGAACCGTTAATACTCATATCCAATGCCAACCTATAAATAAAAGGTCTAAATCCTACACCCTGCACCAATCCGTACACGTTTATGGAGTACTGTCTAAGCATGCTACTATTTTTAGCATAAACAAAAATTACAATTAACTGTTCATTAGGTAAACGATATAAATTATGTGCCTTGCCGTACCCGGAAAAGTTATCTCTATAAATACATACAACGGTTTTAAAATAGCCGTTGTTGATTTTGACGGACTTGAGAAGCAGATATGTGTCTCATGGATTGATGATATAAGCTACGGAGAATATATCCTCGCACACTCAGGCGTTGCATTATGCAAAATAGAAAAGACTGAAGCAGAGGAGACAATAAACGACCTACGAAAAATATGTAATAATATACTTTGATAAAATGTATCCACAGTTTTCTTTAAAGTCCGATACCGAACTCCTATCCAGCAAAATAAGGAGAATATCCACGCATCCGTGGCGAATAATGGAAGTGTGTGGAGGTCAGACAAACTCCATAATAAGATACAATCTAAATGCTCTTTTACCTAATACGATAGAACTTGTTCACGGTCCGGGTTGTCCGGTTTGCGTAACTCCGGCAGCAATAGTAGATAAAGCAATAGCATTAGCCATGCGCAATGATACGGTACTGCTTACATTTGGCGATATGATGAGAGTTTCGGGAAGCAACGGAGATACACTGTTAGATGTACGTTCTCGCGGTGAAGGGGAAATAAAGATATTATACTCACCTCTCGACGCCTTAAGCATCGCCAAAAATATGCCTGAAAAGGAGATTGTTTTCCTTGCCGTAGGATTTGAAACAACAGCTCCAATATACGCTATTATGTTATTAGAAGCAGAGAAACGTAAGATACATAACCTAAGCATAATAAGCTCATTATTTACAATACCTGCAGCTATAAACATGATAGGTTCAGACCCTGAATGCCGTATAGACGGAATCCTTGCTGCAGGGCACGTATGCTGTATAACAGGAGAAGGAGATTACATAAAATTATCAGAAAAACTTAAAAAGCCGATAGTTATAACCGGATTTGAGCCATCTGACATAATGTTAGGGATATATCATTGCATAGAGATGCTTGAAAATAGAACTCCGGCACTATATAATGCATATAGACGAGCAGTTGGCAATGCAGGCAATATAAAGGCAAAAAAGGATCTGTATGAAGTTTTCGAGCCGTCAGATAAAGAGTGGCGCGGAATAGGAAAGATTCCACAAAGCGGACTTAAATTAAAAAGCCGATATGAACATTATGATGCTCTATCCCGTTTTTTAACTAAAGTAGAATCACACGAAACTACACTATGTTGCGCAGGAGATATAATGTGCGGAAAGATATCAGTTCATGACTGCCCGTATTTCGGAAAACAATGTACTCCTGAACACCCTATGGGGGCAGCAATGATATCTACCGAGGGGGTTTGCATCATACTGTATAATTACGCCTTATAATAAACGAAAACATATTGCGAGTCAACGAAAAATTAATAAAATCGTATGAAACCAATAATTGATTGTCCTATTACAAAAAGTACAACAGATAAGATTACAATGGCGCACGGTAGCGGTGGAGTTGCAACAGAAAGACTTATTGCCGAAGTCTTTTCAGTGAATTTCAGAAACGATTATCTGGATGAAAAAAACGACGGAGCCGTCATACCGATACACTCCTCAGAGATCGCTTTTTCTTCAGATTCCTTTGTTGTAAAGCCAATATTTTTTCCGGGAGGTGATATAGGATCTCTTTCGGTTAACGGCACGATAAACGATATACTTTGCTGCGGAGCCTTACCTCTATATCTTTCTGCATCATTTATTCTCGAAGAGG
>JAVVOY010000065.1:0-6179 GCA_036656055.1 Bacteroidales bacterium | reverse complement strand
TATGGAACAACTACCTTTAGAAAAGGTTGTGTTAATCCTTCGTTTTAAGATTTAATCAAAAAAGTACTCTTGTTGCTTGCTTATATCAAAAATAATGCCTTACTTTGCACTCGCTAAACAGGAATAACAATTCCGCAAAAGGGTTCCTTGGCCGAGTGGCTAGGCGCCGGTCTGCAAAACCGTTTACGGCAGTTCGAATCTGCCAGGAACCTCCAAAAGCAAGAAAGGATTAGAAAGTAAAATTCTAATCCTTTTGTTTTTTTGGTGTAATTAGAGTTAATTATTTTTTTTTCTATTTATGCAATAATATAAAACTTACATATTACATTTGCATCCACTAAATGATAACACAAGATGAATGGCAGGAATGTTTATTCTTCCAAAATTTCATGTACATTTGCAAATGTAATGAAACAACTTAAAGCCATACTACTTTTTGCAGGAATCGCCATTTTGTTTTCCTGCATATCGAACGTATCTTACCCGGAAGCAATGCAAAAGGCGATACGTTGTATGGACGAATGCCCCGACAGTGCCCGGATATACCTCTCTTCGCTCGACTCCGTTATCCAATTCGAACCGGAAGAAACACAAATGTATTACGGCTTGCTTACCACCCAGGCAAAAGATAAATTATATATCTGGTTCTTAAACAACAAAAACGATTACTTAAGCTAAAAGAGGAGCAATACAAGAATAGTCAAACTTATATCCAGGAAAAAGAAAATAAAATAACAGAACTAGAAATACTATTGCAAAAAGCAGAAGGAGAAAAAGGTACACTCAAAAAACAATTAATCCAATCACAAAAAGAACTATTGGAAGCTTCAAACCTTAAAATAAGAAAAACGATAAATGAAAAAGATCTACTTGAATTATCTCTTAAAAAATCAGATATATACCAATTATTCCATGAGGCTGTCAACAGAGAAGAAATAACTCTTTCCGAAGAACATTGGAAAGAATTACAACAAATAATTGATATTACTTATAATAATTTCACAAAGCAATTATACGCTTTATGCCCACAAATATCGGAACATGAGCTCCGTATTTGTTACCTGATTAAGATCTCAATTTCCATTAAAGGCATCTCCCAAACTCTTATCCGCAGTACATCTGCCATCAGTAATTCACGTGTTCGTCTTTATAAAAAGATACATGGAGAAGGTGGTACTGCAGATATGTTTGATAAATTTATCCTTGATTTATAAGTGATTATACTCTGTAAACAATTTGTAAACAATTTGTGAATGCCGTTTCACCCATACTATGAAACTTTTATCCTACTTTTGTGGACGTAAACAAAAACGAATGTTTATTCTTCCAACAATTAATAGTAAAAAAATATGAATAAGTTATTTTTTATCGTAAGTTTTCTTACGGCTTTCATATTTACAACACTAGCACAGAATGTACTAAAAGGAAATATTTATGATGAGTCAGGTATAGGTATTCCTTCTACTAGCATACGGATTCTCACAAAGGATTCTACTTTTGTAAGTGGAGGAATAACAGATAATAACGGATGCTTTTTATTCAATGATATAAAAGTAGGAGAATATCTCTTAGCAATAAGCAGCATCGGCTATGTGAGTCAAACAATTGATTTCAAGATGCAGAACAAGGAATATGTATTACCTTTGATTACACTAAAAACCGATAACATATTATTGAATGAAGTAGAAGTAAAGGCTAGCTCAGTTATTCACAAAAAAGATCATTTGTTAATTATACCAGACAAACAACAAATAAAACATGCCTTTTCAGGGTACGATTTGTTATACAATCTGATGATCCCCGGTCTTACTGTAAACCGGAAAGATAAATCCGTAACAGCGCTTACAGGTACTGCAACCCTTTATATAAATGGGGTAAAAGCAGATATGAAAGAGATACAAAATTTACAACCTAAAGATATTGAACGGGTAGAATATTATACTTTACCTGCAACCGGACAATTTTTCGGTGATGCGGCATCCGTCAACTATATTACGAAAGTATATATGGCTGGTGGTTATATAACATTGGATGGAGAACAAAATATCGGTTATCTGAAAGGAGATTATAATATCGGAACCAAAATATCGCATAACAATACAAACTATACATTCTTTGGCGGACATACAATGAAAGATTATGACGGAGTAAAGATTGAGAAAAACGAAGAATTACTCTTCCCTGATTATACCATCAACAAGAAGATAACCAACGATGATGCTAAATACAAGAACAACCAACAATATGCCCAGTTCAAAGTGAGTAACGACACGAAAAAACATAACTTATCTGCTGTTGCGTCGTTTGTTCGCGATGCCACGCCATGCAATGATCGGAATGAAATATTGAACTATACTGGATATGACGAACATGTGTCACAATCGTTTGACTCAAACAATAACGAAAGCCTGAAATCAGCCATCAATTTAAATGGGTATTTTAATATTGCTAAAAACAAACAATGGAAAGTTCGTTTAAACGGTGCATACACAAAAAATTCTTATAACCGAATTTATACAGAAAGAGATCAAAACTCACTTAGCGATGTGAATGAAGATTTATATTCATTCGATGCACAAATAGCTTATCGCTACGAGCCTGATGAAAGAAACTCATTCAACGGCAGAGTAACCCATTTTCATAATATTGCATCTTCTTCGTATGGAGGTGACTATAAATCATGGCAACATCTTTGGATCGGCGAATCGCTTTTTCAACTCGACTACACACATACTTTTGGTAAAAATATTATCATGATGTTGAGTCCAGGTGTCTCATGGGTTAATTACAAATTACATGGTAATGATTTGCAAAGTTATTTTAACATCCGAGCTAATGGCTGGATTCGATATATCATGAATTCCAATCGCTGGCTCGGTATCGGATTCTCTTTTGGAAATAACCAGCCTGACATCAGTTATTTAAATTCATCCAGTCAAACAGTCGACCTTTACCAAATTAAACGAGGAAATCCCTATTTGGATAATACAGAACTATATCAGTTTTTTTCTATGTACGAAGGACAATTTCATCGGTTATTCGGTCTACAATGCAAATTATGGTATACAAAAGATGGCCACAATATTAACACACACTATTATCTGGAGGGAGACAAGCTAATTAGTAGCTATGTCTCGGAAGATTCTTATAACACCGTGAATGCTGAGGTATCCATCACCAGTCGCATCTCGAACAACTTGCGTACAAATATTGGCTTTAAATACAACTATATGTATGTACCGGGCAAATCTAAACTAAATCAAAATAATTTTGTCGCAACATTCGATGTCAATTATTTTATCAAAGCCTTTACAATCAATGCTTATGCAAAGACACAAGAAAAGACTTTGGCTCGGGAGACATTTGCCTATATGAAAATCCCTGCTTCCTACGGCTTCTCTGTCCGTTATAGTGCAAATAAATGGATGGCAGAAATAGGTACAGAAAATCCTTTTACCAAACATCTCCATTATCGGGAATATGCCGACTATGGTGTGTATAAATACAATCAGATACAAAGTAGCCGTATCTACCAACAGACAGCATATATCAAGTTGGCTTATACCTTCGATTTCGGCAAAAAGACATCACGCGAATCGAATGACACAGATAGAAGCATTAAGAGTTCTATATTAAAAGTCAGATAAAACAATGAACAAATATTGTGACATAACTATACCTTCTGCCACACAAGTAGCAAACAAATTACTTAAATCAACTAAATCCAAGAATCATGAAGATGTTCAAAAGCTTATATAATGTGTTTAGACGTTCTAAAAGAGCGATGATTATTAATGTGCTAGGGTTGTCTGTTGCATTCGCGGCATTTTTGATTATCCTAATGCAAGTCTATTTTGACAGAAGTTTTGATGCATGCCATAAAGATGCGAAACGGATTTACCGTGTTGAGTTGGGCATACAAGGGAATAAATTTGCCATTGTGTCGAGACCGATCACCGAATTTATAGCTCAATCACCTCAAATAGAAGCGTCGGCTCTTGCAACATCTACTATTGTCAATACACCTTATAAGGTGGATCATAATAATGTAGAGAACCGTTATAACGAACGAACTCAAAGGGTAACGCCCTCTTTTGCGGATGTTTTTCACTTTGACATTTTGGATGGTACGGACAAAGCTTTAAGTCTTCCCGACCATGTTCTTATACCTGCAAGTCTGGCTAAGAAAATCTTTGGTGATGATTCGGCTGTCGGAAAGCAGCTTGAAGAAGAATCAAAGTCTGTTATTATAGGAGGGGTTTATAAGGATTTTCCTAAAAATTCATCCATCGAAAACGTTATATACGGATCTATTCCTGAGAAGGAAACAGGCGGATGGGGAGATTTGAAGTATAATGCATATGTTAAAGTGATACCATCGGTCGATGTGGCTGAAGAAAGAACAAGGTTGGAGAGCGAATTGGTCAGCACATTAAAAGAAAATGAACCCAATATGCCGGCAACTAATCTCTATCTGACACCACTCAGGGATTTACACAACACGACAGATGTCATGTATGACAATACTCCGAAATCGAACAGACAGACGGCTACTATATTGCTGACCATTGCTTTTGCTATTATCATTGTAGCAGGAATTAACTATATGAATATGAGTATGGCGCTGGTTCCTAAGCGAATGAAGTCAATCAATATAAATAGAGTATTAGGAGGGACAAATGCTTCGATAAGGACGAACTATATTCTTGAATCGGTAGTCATCGGGTTATTTTCCTTTTTAATTGGATTGGTGTTTGTCTTTTTAGTTTCCAAAACATCTATAGTTTCGTTAATCGATGCAGATATTAATTTCTGGATGCATCCGGGATTGGTTATGGTTACTTTGGTTATTGCCCTATCAATAGGTGCTTTGTCCGGTTTGTATCCCTCTTTTTATATCACCTCGTTTCAACCGGCTCTGGTGCTTAAAGGCGCTTTTGGGATGACCATCAAAGCGAAGAATCTGCGAAGAGTCCTAATAGGCGTACAATTTGTAACTGCGTTCGTACTCATCATGTCTTCGTGGTTTATGTATCTGCAAAATGGTTATTTGCGTCACGCAGATGTAGGGTATGACAGGGATCAGATCATTCTGTCGGGTGTCAATCCTCGTATTGTGAATAGCAAGAATGCGTTTACAGACCAATTGAAATCGTTTGCCGGAATAGCAGATGTTACGTATGCTGCAAGTGCCTTGTCGACCGCAGACAATTATAATGGATGGAATACTCAATTTAATGGGGAGAAAATAATGTTTCAATGGATTCCGGTAGATCCTTCGTTTATAGATGTTATGAATATAGAGATTTCCGAAGGTCGTGGCTTTCGGGAAGACGATAAGAAAACGGGAAAATACATTTTTAATGAGAAGGCAAAGAAGGAATTCGGATTAACCTTGAATGCTCTTATAGATAGCGCGGAAATTATCGGATTCATTCCGGATATACAATATACTACTTTTCATTCGATGTCGGCTCCTATGGCCTTTTATGTGTCCTCCGGACAGAAAGATTATACCAATTTTGCTTATATAAAAGTAAAAGCGGGTAGCAACATGAAGTCTGCCATAGAACATGTAAAGTCGGTGGTTCACCAGTATGAAAATGGAGAACCGTTGCAAGTGCGTTTTTATGATGATATATTTAATCAGGTTTACGAGAAAGAGCAGAGTCTGACGTTGCTTATTTCGCTGTTTAGCGTGATTGCTATAATCATATCCATTACGGGGGTCTTAGGACTCGTGTTTTTCGAGAATGAATATCGCCAAAAAGAGGTAGGAATCCGCAAGGTGCTAGGTTCAAGCGAAATGGAGGTATTGGCTCTGTTTAATAAATCCTATCTGGCAATTTTAGCTGTATGTTTTGCGATTGCATGCGTTACCGTCCACTATTTTATTAGTAAATGGTTAGAGAATTTCTCCTTGCAGACACCTCTTTACTGGTGGGTGTTCCTCGTTAGCGGACTATTGGTTGTCCTAATTACGATCGTGACTGTAAGTTGGCAAAGCTGGAGCACAGCCACAAGCAACCCGTTGGATACAATGAAAAGTTAACTACGAAAGCTCTATTGTTGAATTATTGTGCGTCAATATTCAATTATCTACTCTTTCAGGACTAGTTGAGTATCTAAAAGCACTCATGCTTTCCTGAAATGACCTTAAAATAGAAATATCCGAATCT
>JAVVOY010000064.1:0-6289 GCA_036656055.1 Bacteroidales bacterium | reverse complement strand
CTTACAATTTGTTGCAATCTGTTGTTCCGGGAATGAGAATGTCGCTTGCAGGAGCTTACCATAAAGAACTTGTGGATAAACTTTATTATTACTGTTTGCAGTATGGAGAACCATTTACTAAGGAACAAATAGCATTACGTAAAGCGAAAGGTTACATATCTACGCTGTATATATGTTGTAGTACAGGTATACCTAATGCATATACGTTCTCGGCTCCAGCTGAAGCTGCTTGCATGTCACTGCATGCAGTGGAACGCGGTTTCGCCGGTTCTCTGCGTTGGGCATACAATAATTGGGGTGAAGATCCTCTTAGGGATTCGCGTTACCGCCTTTGGGGTGCAGGCGATCCATTCTTGATATATCCGGGATTCCGTTCTTCAGTGCGATTTGAGCGTTTTATTGAGGGAGTACAGGATGCTGAGAAGATAAGGATATTGAGGGAAGAGTATGAGAAAACAGGAGACAAAGAGGCTTCTGATCTTTTGGAATTGAAGATAAGGGCATTTGGACAAAATAAAATTACGAAAGAGAATGCCGGTAAAATTGTAATGGATTTGGAACGTGTCCTTAATGGATTACCTGTCCCTCCTATTCCTCCTGCGGATGATTATTGCGAGGTGGGATTGATAGAGTCAAATAAAGAAGGAGCAATACAAAATCGTTGGCTCACTTCGGCTTTAACTACCGGAGCTAAAAAGGAGTTGTCTTATTCTTCTTCTTCTCCGAGTATTGATGGTTATGTGAAGGCTCCGAAGATTGAGGTTCAACAGGGAAAGTCGTTTTCTTTAAATTTAGTGGCTACAACAAATTATGATGATATACGCTACACGAGGGCTACGATATATGCTGACTGGAATCGCGACAAGATTTTTAATACATTTGGAAATGAAGTTGTGGCTACATATGGAGAGGTTAACAAAGGTGTGCCTGAGATGCTGAACATTACAGCAAAATTTAATGTTCCCGCTAATGCCGTTGTCGGCGAGAGTCGCATACGTGTGCGTTATGCTGATGCATGGGATCCTGAACCTGCTCCTTGTGGCTATAATCTTAAGGGGTTTACATTTGATATCCCGATGCAGATAACTTTTCCTGATGGCGTAGAGGTTAATACTGTTAGTGGCGATGCTGATTATATATACCATGACGGCGTTTTTAGTTTTGCATCTCCTTCTGAAATTACAATCTATTCAATTAACGGATCAATTGTTTGCCATGAAAAAGATATTCTCTCTCTGCAAACAAATGGCTATTCTCATGGTTCGTATATAGCAAAAATAGTACAGGGTAAAAAGATGAGTACAACTAAGATATCATTATAGGAGAGTTCCATTTTTTGAGATATTATAGACTCTTCTTTACATATATTATCATTGATTGAAGACCTTGAAAAAACCGGATTATTTCCGGTTTTTGATTATAAATACATTAATACTAATGAATAGAGTTTGTGACATTTTTGGAGTTAAATATCCTGTTGTACAGGGTGGAATGGTATGGTGTAGTGGTTGGCGGTTAGCATCGGCTGTTAGTAATGCCGGAGGTCTCGGATTAATAGGTGCAGGATCGATGTATCCTGAAATACTGCGTGAACATATACGTAAATGCCGCGTGGCAACAAATAATCCTTTTGGGGTGAATGTTCCACTTATGTATCCTGATATGGAGGCGGTTATGAGTGTAATTGTTGAGGAGGGGGTCAAGATTGTTTTTACTTCAGCAGGTAATCCTGTTGTATGGACTCCTTTTCTTCATGAAAATGATATTAAGGTAGCACACGTGATTTCTTCTTCGCGTTTTGCACGTAAATGTGAGGTCGCTGGTGTTGATGCAATTGTGGCTGAGGGGTTTGAAGCTGGGGGACATAACGGACGGGAGGAGACGACTTCTCTTTGTCTAATACCTTCTGTGCGGAGGGCTACTTCGTTGCCGCTTATTGCGGCAGGTGGTATTGCATCGGGTGAAGCGATGTTGGCAGTGATGGCTCTTGGTGCTGAAGGGGTGCAAATAGGAACTCGTTTTGCTTTGACTGAAGAGAGCTCGGCACATCCTGATTTTAAAGACCTTTGCATGGGGCTTAATGAAGGCGATACGCGTCTGATGTTAAAACAACTTTCTCCGGTTAGATTGGTACGCAATAATTTTTTCCGTCAGGTAGAGGAGGCTGAATTACATGGAGCATCTGTTGAGGAGTTGAGAGCCTTGTTGGGTAGAGGGCGTTCTAAAAAGGGGCTTTTTGAAGGCAAGCTTGATGATGGTGAGTTGGAAATTGGGCAGGTAGTAGCTATGATAAATGATAAGGAGAGTGTCTCGGAGGTTATGTTGGACGTAATTTCAGGATATAATGCTGGTCGTAAGCGAATATCGGAATTGCCGGAATTGTCTTTATAAAACAGGTGTCGGTAATAATCAACTTCGGTTTTTATTTATCTGTATTACAAAATTACTTTATATACTTCCGTGGTATTACCCATTGATACTCTTATAAGATATATTCCATTGGGTTCGCGTAGTCTTGAAAGCGTAAGTTGATTGTCTTGCGTGGAGATGCTATTTAGTATTTTGCCGTCATGTGAAAATAATTCTGCTTTTCTTGGGAATGGTGCGGATTCGTCAATTTGAAGTTTTATGTTGTTATCTCCGTCTATATTTATTGTTGCGTAATGACTTTGATCTGTTGTGATATCGTTTATACCGTCTAATCTGCTCTTTCCGAAAAACTCTAATTCTGCTACATTCCCGTTTCCTTCCGGTGTAGATCGGTACCGGATATAACGCGTATAGGAGGGTGCGTTAAAGTTTATTGTTGTGTATCTTTCAGGAGCATTTGCCGAAATTGTATATAGTGTTTTTGCCTCTGTAAATTCTATCGATTCGCCTGTTTCGAAAGTGCCATTTTTCATTCGCACTCCTAATTCTGTACGTGGAAAGTATGTGGCCTGAGTTGGCTTAAATTCTGCCCCTTTACCTAGATCGATACCAACCCAAAAGCCTGAAGCACCTTCAGGAGCGTCAAAGAAGGTTGTTTGGTCGAAATCAAAGGCAGCCTCTTTGGTTGCTTTTTCGACATTTTCCCATGAGCCTTCAATGCCGATGATTGTTCCTGTTAATAGGTCGGGCTTCTCCGGTAGGTCTGATGATCCTCCTACCCGTATTTCTGCTATACCTGCCATGGAGTTAAATTTAACCCTGACAAATCTAACGTTTCTCCCAAGATTCCCATAATTCATGTGTGATTTTACTGCTGTTGCATTGTCTGATTGGTCTATTACTTTTTGCCAATTTTTATCATCGGGGGATACTTCTATTTTATATTTATATATCCCCTTTGTTGGAAATACAATTTGAATGCGGTTAAGTGAATAGGTTGCTTCCATGTCTAATTTCCACCACTTATTTCTGTCTGTTGGTTTCGGCGTCCATGAGGTGGTTTCGTCCGAGTCGTTAGCGTAAGATTTATTGCTTGTTGTTTCGGTAGTACTAGCAGAACAAGGGCGATCTTTTGCGAGTAATAAATCTTTTACCGGCTTAGGGGGCTCTTTCTCTTTGTAGCGCTTGTATGGTCTGTCTGCTACTGGGGGGGTGACTCCTTCTTCCCATCTTGGTGTACCATGCGTAATTATCTCAATCTTGGCGGATTGGAGACCTGGAGAGGAGGCTTCAATTACAGATATTCCTCCGTAGTATGAGCGAAAATCGATAGCACACATCCCTTCGCGGATAGAAATATCTGTTTGTTCATTGTTATTGTCGGGGGGGAGGAATGTGATGGATCTTCCTGTTGGAAATTCTCCGGGACCTGAGATGAGTTTTAGTGTGACCGGTACATTATTGTTGATAGTTTTACCGATAGAATTCTGGACTGTAACCGTTAACATAACATCATCTGTTCCGTCTGGTACTGATATCTCTGACTTGTTAGATTCTATTTTAAGTTTGGCGGGTGTTCCGTTTGTCGGCCATGTTGGTGGTATCGGATTTCTATTCCCTTTGGCGTAACACTCCTGATACCAATAATATTGACGTTTTGGTAATCTGAAATAGTCTACTAATCCCATGGTGGCTAACCCCTCGCCTCCAACTGTCCCATGATCAATGCCACACCAGATTGCTTGACCTCCGCGCCATGAGGGGGCAGGGGAATCGATATTGTTGTTGCTGCCCAACTCTCCCCATGCCGGACCGAAATCCCCTGGGCGTTGAGCGGAACGACTACTGTATTCTGATACCATATTGGGTACTCCGGGGTTTGGAAAACCGGCTCCGTCTCCGTTGTAAAAAGCAACTTGTCCCTTTCCGAGTTTATCTAATCCTTGACGTTGGCACCCTCCTATGGCTACAAAACGTGAAGGGTCCCATAGTGTTGTACTGTCAGTTGTTTCGTTCAGCAATGCTCTTACTTTTGGCATGGTAATATCATCAGAGAAGAATGGCTCGTTGCTCATACTCCAAGCCATAATTGAGGGGCTGTTGCGATGAATGCGGATCATCTCTTTGAGTTGTTGCAGTACACTGAGATTGAAATCTTTTTGGTCAGCGGCATTTGTTGGGTATGAACCTGATGATGGTATGCCCCAATTCCCTGCGTCTCCGGTACTTCCACCCATACCCCAGAATGCATTCTCTGAAAAGAATATGATTCCCAGATTGTCACAGGCACTTACAAATCCCGGATCGTGTGGATAGTGGCAGCCTCTGATTGAGTTGAATCCGGCATCTTTCATTAATTTTACGTCACGGAAGAATGCGGCATTTGTTGCGGCGTCACCCCATCCTGCTCTGTCTTGGTGTACGTTTGCTCCTATTAAATAAAGTTTTGTTCCGTTAAGGTAGAAGCCTCCTGATGATGTCCATTGGGTAAAACGGATTCCAAAAGTTGTCTGATATGAGTCTGTTTGGTTTCCGTCTGTAATTAGTTTTGTAACGGCTTTATATAGGTTAGGGGTAGTGGGGCTCCATAATTGTGGAAATGTAATTGTAGGTAACAGTTGTGTTATATCTATGGTTTTACCGGCTGCTACTGATATGTTATTGGAGGTTACGGAGGATACGAGTTGATCGTTAGGTGCGTATATTTCAGTAGTTATTGAGAACGTTTTTTGTGCTTGATAATCGTTTTTGACTGATGTGACGGCTTTTATTTTTGCTGATGAGGTGCTAACTTCGGGTGTTGTGAGGAATGTCCCAAACCAGTCTACGTGCAGTTTGTTGGTTACGTTTAAGTAGACATCTCTGTAAATACCTCCGCTAAATTGATGGTCTCCGGCACGTGGGGCGACATTTGCCTTCCATAGGTTATTGACGCGTATGGCGACTGTGTTAGTGCCTGTCTGAATGTATGGGGTTATGTCGAAACAAAAGCCGGTATATCCGCCCACATGTTTTCCTACGTAGGTGCCGTTTATATAGATTTCTGTTTCAATGAATGCTCCTTCTAATTCGATGGATACACTTTTGCCCTCCCATGAGGCGGGTGCCTCAAAGCTTTTACGGTACCATCCGTATCCGTTATATACTTTAGCCCACATAAAATAAGGGATGGCAAATGAGTGTGGTATATTTACGTTTTGCCATGATTTGTCGTCAAATGCCGTAGACTCTCCTCCTTTTATATCTTCTAAAATGAATTTCCAATCTCTATTAAAATTTATCTTATCGCGTAGAGAATTTGTTGCCGTTAAGGAAGAGGCTTTAATTATTGTTATACTTGTCATGAGACAAATAATGGTAAGTAAAAATAATGATATACTTTTTTTCATTTTAGTGTTTTTTAGTTTAGATTATCATTGGTTTGATTTAACCGATTGAAGAATAAACAACTAGCAGAGTTTTGAAAAGATGCCGGTAACGATTTGGCAACTGTGCGTATTTCTGCAATTTGCTGTGCTATACCTTCAAATAACTATTACTGAAGGCAAAGGTAATATATTTATTAACAAATATCCACTTCTACCAAATGAAATTGTGTACATTTGCTGTCGAATAAGAAGAAAATCTGATGAATAGGATTAAAGAGGTTTTGGAAGAGAAAGGTATTAGCCAAACAGAATTGGCTAATTTGCTTGGCAGGAGTTTCAATATGGTTAATTTGTATGCGACAAATAGAGTGCAACCGCCTATTCCTGTTCTATATCGGATAGCAGAACTTTTGAATGTTGATGTTCGCACACTTCTTATATCGAATAAAAAAATGAGATAATACAGGAGATGGACGTGTAGATATTGATGATTTGCAGCCGGATGGTGTCCTTCTAAATCAAAACAACCCACAGTATCAAATTTAAATCAG
>JAVVOY010000063.1:0-6943 GCA_036656055.1 Bacteroidales bacterium | reverse complement strand
GACAGGAACATTGAAAAATCCTTGTATCTGGTCGGCATGTAAATCCATAGTTATCAAGCGATCAATCCCGGCTGTACTGAGAAGATCTGCAATGAGTTTTGCGGCGATCGAAACACGAGGTTTGTCCTTGCGGTCCTGACGTGCCCACCCAAAGTAGGGTACTACGGCTATAATAGAAGCTGCGGATGCTCGTTTTGCGGCATCTATCATAAGTAGCAACTCCATAAGGTTATCTGAATTGGGGAATGTGGACTGCACTAGATATACTTCGCATCCGCGTATCGACTCCTCGAAAGAGACAACAAACTCTCCATCGGCAAAGTGCTGTATATTCATGTTTCCAAGAGGACAACCTAAACTCACACAAATTTTATCGGCTAATTGACGTGTATTTGTACCCGCAAATACCTTAACAGGTGCTTCTGTACTCATTTTACAAAATAATTTTTTTGTATTTTTATTAAGATTGCTTTACGTGGCGCAAAAGTAATAATTTATTCCCGTTATTTTGATGTTATTTTATGTTTTTTTCTATCACATTTCCAAACTGTTGTGCCATAAGGTAATATTCTTATGTCAAACATGACTGATGTTGATATTTCAACCTCTTTATTTTGCTTTGTAAGTAATTCGTGGCAACAGTACTCTCCTTCTTTTATTTTCCAATGTTCAAAAAGATGTGCGGGAATATTTATTCTGGCAACTGTTTCTCCTGCCCAGAAGTTTACGCCTATAATATAGAGTGTCTCTTTATACCGTCGGGCAAAAAGATAGTTACTGTAAGGATTAAAACCCGGCGATTTATGATTTACATACATAAGGTCAAAGAAATCACCATTACTTATCCCATCTTGTTTTGTGGCTATGGCTAACAGCTTCTCATATTGGGTGCGTACCTTTTTTTCATACGCCGTCAATCCGCGTTTGCCTTTTGTTACTAATCTTCTTACGGAGGGGATGCTCCAATAATCAAATATGGTTGTACGACCGTCTAAACCGCTGAATCCTTCTGATTCTTCTCCGCGTTCACCTAATTCTTGCCCAAAATAAAGCATTATCGGATTCTTATCTATAAGCGCAGATACGGCAAAAAGCGGGAAGGCTCGCATGGCATCACCGCCAAACGGATTGGAGGCTGATCTCTGTTCGTCATGATTTTCAGTAAAGTGCAACATATTTTCTTTTACACTCTCTATTGATTGCCAGCAGCGTGTTATTGCTCCTGCCGGTAAGGATTCTGAAAGGATAGCGCGAAGAGTATCATAAAGTCCTACTTTGTCATATAAATAATCAAATCCGCCCCGTTTTATATAATCGTCATACTGGGATGGATTATAGACTTCTGCAATGAACGTAATATCCGGATACTGCCTTTTTACCTGATATATGCTCCACTGCCAGAACTCCACAGGAATCATCTCTGCCATATCGCAACGGAATGCATCTACCCCTTTTGATGCCCAATAAAGCAATATATCGAGCATCTTTTTCCATGTATCCGGCATAGGATCGAAACTGCTGTTTCCGTTTGAATAATCTACTCCGTAATTTAGCTTTATAGTCTCATACCAGTCATTCACTGATGGTGAGGCAGAAAAACAGTTGTTTCCTGTTACTTTTGCAGGATATTCGATATAATGTTCTTCCCCATCGCCTATATAAAATGATGGGGCAAATTCTGTGTCGGGGAGATAATAAAAGTTGTTTTGCGGTGAAAATGAGAGCAATTCATTATCGTTGCTTCCTAACGAGAGTACGCCTTGTGGAGCAGAATCTGAATTATATTGGCGGGCTACATGGTTTGGGACAAAGTCTATTACAACTTTCATTCCGGCTGCATGTGTCCTTTTAATTAATTCGCAAAATTCACTCTTCCGAGATGAGACATCTGTTGCCAAGTCGGGATCAACATCATAATAATCCTTTATTGCATAAGGCGATCCTGCCAATCCTTTTATTACATATTTGTTGTCCGGCGTGATCCCATAAGCTGAGTAATCGGTTGCCGTAGCATGTTCTAATATTCCGGTATACCATATATGGGTTACACTCAACTCTTTTATTCCTGATAAAATCTCTGGCGTGAAATCTGAAAATTTCCCTACTCCGTTTTCATCTTTACTTCCCCATGGCTTACATTTAGGGTTTATGTTTCCGAATAAGCGCGGAAGTACCTGATATATTACAATCTTGCTCATAGATTATCAGAATGTATAATCTACACATGCACGCCCAGCGGCAACTGCTTTGAATATGGAAGAGGCGGCTATATGGTCGGGATGATTTGCATATATTGCCATGTCTTCAAAATTATTAAATACTGTTATTAGTGCCAAATCGAAACTTTCGGCAGGATTTTCATTTATTTGCGCTTCTATTGAAATAAGGCACGGTATCTTTGGTGGAAGAGACATAAGTGCATCACGGAATTTTGTAAGCACTAGGATTTTATCTTGTGCCGATTCAAATTCTTTTACCTTAAACAGTACAATGTGTTTTATCATCTCAATTAGTTTTTATTTTATATATTTGCAAAATATGTTATATGTAGCCTTTTTCGCTAATGCTTTTAGTAAAGATTGCACAAATTGAATACAGACCTCTTTTGCTACTAAACAAGGACAAAGATAATATATTTATACAAGAGAGAGATAATTATAGGTAATGCAAAGCACAACTGATAAAATCTGCTGCCTAATAGTTTTGGCTTTTTTGCTTATCGTCTCCACCGGATGCGAGCGCACTCGGTATGATAAATCGAGATACAGAAGTTGGAAGGAGATTAAAGAATCCGGCTTTTTACGTGTCCTTACACTATATAATTCTACTTCTTATTTCATATATCGTGGGTACGAAATGGGATGCGAATATGAATTAGCAAAACAATTTGCAAATAATCACAATCTTGAGATTAAAGTAATCACGGCTCCTGATTTTGAAAATCTCACCAAGATGTTACATGCCGGAAAAGGTGATGTTATTGCTTATGATATGCCCATTACACTTAAACATAAAGAGATGTTCTTGTATTGCGGACCGGAGATGATAACTCATCAGGTTCTTGTACAACGGAGAGATTCTTCAATGTTAAGCCATGTAAAAAATCTGATAGGTAAAGATGTTTATGTAGAAAAAAGTTCTAAATACGAGGTACGAGCACATAATCTCAGCAAAGAACTTGGCGGTGGAATAAAGATATACAATTCTTTGAGCGATACGGCATCTACTGATGGATTTATTGAAGCCGTAGCTAACGGTTGGATAGATTATACTATTGCCGACAATGTAATTGCAACTCTCAACAAAAGTTATTATCATAATCTTGATGTTTCGGTGGACGTAGGGTTCGCACAGCGAAGCGCATGGCTTGTAACAAAAACAAGTAAAGAGCTTGCTGACAGTATAAATTCATGGGTAGACAAAACAAACCGTAGTAAGAAATATCTTTCGACAATGCGCAAGTATTTCAGGATGAGTAAATGGGGTAATGAACATGCATCTCCTTTCGGTATGTCAATATCAATGAAAAAAGGCATAATATCTCCTTTCGACAACCTTTTTAAACGTTATTCAAAGGATATAGGATGGGATTGGCGTATGTTGGCTGCAATAGCTTATTATGAGTCTAAGTTTGACTCTACACTTGTCTCATGGGCAGGGGCTAAAGGGTTGATGCAACTTATGCCTAAAACAGCCGAAAGTTTCGGAGATGAGGGGTGGAATATGCAGAATAATGAGCATAATGTGATTACCGCAACACGTAACATTGCCGCTCTTAACCAATCGCTATCTAAGATTAAGGATAAGAATGAACGTATTAAGTTTATTCTTGCCGCTTATAATTCTGGGATAGGACATGTGTTTGACGCAATGGCTCTTGCTGAAAAATATGGCAAGAATCCTCTTGTTTGGGATAAAAATGTTGCGGAGACTATTCTCATGAAAAGCAAACCGGAATATTTTAACGATCCGGTTTGTAAATGCGGATACTTTAAAGGACGCGAAACGACTGATTATGTAGTAAGAGTAATTGAATTGTTTAAATATTATAAACTAAATATGAATAAGTAGCATTTTATTCACTAAATACATATTAACATTACAATTTCTGTATTATGAAAATTTTTATACATGAATAGTATCTATTTTTTTTAATTTAATAACTAACTAAAATTACAGTTTTATGAAAAGGAGTAAATTAAACATCGCCATGGCGATTCTTCTATGCGGAAGTCTAACATTCTCATCCTGCATAGGTTCTTTTGGTCTGACACACAAAGTACTCGACTGGAACAAGGGGGTAGGTAAGAAATGGGTTAATGAGGTGGTATTTGTATGCTTTATGATTATTCCGGCGTATGAACTATGTGCTCTTGCCGATGTTCTGGTACTTAACTCTATTGAATTCTGGAAAGGGTCTAATCCTGTCTATGGTAGTAAATTCATTGAAGGTGAAAAATCGAACTACGTAGTAAAGAGCCATGAAAAGGGCTATACTATTACTGATGAAAAGACCAATGAAGTGGTTGAACTCGTTTACGATAACAATGATGACAGTTGGAGTTCAATTGTGAACGGTGAAAACCATAAGTTTCTGACATTTGTTGACGACAATAACGTTAATGTGTACGGAGCTAATGGGGAAGTTATAAATGTAGAGCTTTCAAAGAGTGGCGTAATGGCTTTTGAAGATCTTGTTAAAGCTCAAAGTTCAATAGCTATGAAATAGTCCGATAGAGGACAATTTACATATAAATAGATCCCGCATAACTTATAAATTTGTTATGCGGGATCTATTTTATACAAGAAAACAGAAGGGTCAAACGTTAGGTAGCCGTTTCTGAATAATGCTCCAATCAATTATATTCCAAAGACCATCAATATGCCCAGCACGGCGGTTCTGATAGTCAAGATAGTAAGCATGTTCCCATACATCTATACCAAGAAGCGGAACAACATTCCTTTTAAGGACTCTGCCGGCATTTGGTTCGGAAACAATCTCAAGTTCTCCGCTACTGTTTTTTACTAACCATACCCAACCTGATCCAAATAGGGCGGTTGCAACTTTTGTAAATTCAGTTTTAAATTTCTCAAAACTCCCCCACTGCTTTTCAATAAGAGAGAGTAATTCTCCTGTCGGTTGTGTCTGCGCGTGCGAAGAAAATGCATCAAAATAAAAGATGTGGTTCCATGCTTGCGCAGCATTATTATATAAATCACCTTCTGATTGACGCACTACTTCTGCCAAATCTTTACTCGTGATACGCCCACTACCTTTTAACAGGGCATTAACCCTGTCGAGATAACCTTTTGTATGCGTACCGTAATGGAGTTTTACTGTCTCTTTTGATATATATGGCTCTAACTGATCAAACGAATACGGTAACGGCGGTAATACAAAAGATGATGAATTACCTGACTTTTCGTATATCTGGGAACAGATGGCGGACGAGAGTGATAATGCTGCCAATAGGGTTAAATACTTTTTCATACGACTATATTATTTTTAATTTAAGACGTATGATACTTTTGATGAAAACAAATAACAAGTGCCTTTGGCAAATATCTATTATTGAATAATCATGTCAGTTTCATACCTTTCTTGGTTTAGAACCTCAAAAAGGTACAATTTGTTTAACAATAGAGAATTATTATTTAAAGAAAGAGCAGCAGTTACCGGGTAATCTGGATTTTTAAATTCATTGCTTAAACTACATGTCCTAATACTACAAGGAGCATCCCCCACCCTTGCAATATAGATAACCAATTTATTTTATTGTTTTCAAGCTCCATATCACTGTTTCTTTTCTCCTCTCCATGGATACAAAATCCCTGATTTTTTTACACCTATTTTAACACCCCAGTTATCTCCGAACAGGGTTCCGCGGTCTATTGCCCCTGAAAGCAGAAATTGCCATCCACTAAGTTTTGGCGGGGCATATTTAAATTCAAGTAATGCCGAAAATTCGTGGGCAATACCTGTTGACGGGACATAAGGGGTTCCCCATCCACGCTGATGTGAAACTAAGGCTCGGTATCTTAATCCGTCTATTATAGTGCCGTCTATACCGCAGTGAAATGCGCGGCTCAGTGTATTTGTAAAGCCAAGATTGCCGTTACTATTGTAAAGTGGGGATGTTATAAATGGTGTGCCGATTGAGTGCCCGCGTTGTGTCCACCCATTATAAAGAACATGTCCATAATAATTGTCTCCTCCGCTTATCTGAACAGGAAGCTCAGAGATTGCGTCAAATAAGAACGGTCCGCTCTGGTTTGTTGCATTCATAACTTCAAATGTGAATCCCTCTATCGGAAATTTATTCTCTGTGCGTAATGATATTCCCCAAAGACCATCACATTTATTCTTAAATATCATCCCTGAATGATCGTCAAAATAGTGCTCGTAATAGACTTTTGCATCCCAACCATTCTTTTTATAACCTAAAGATAATATATATATGCCGAGGTGGTTTCCACTCACGTTTACCTGATCAACTATGGGGGAATCTCCGCTGCCCTGCATTGGAACGAAAACTTTAAAATACTCTTTTATTCCTGAAGGGAACACTATTTCTGTTGATGTTCCGTCATTATTGTGGACATTTTTAACTGTGCCACCAAACTGTGCTGCCATATCAATTCCTACTACTCCGTAAAAACCTTTATCTTCATGTCCTATCTTAAATATCAGGTTTTTACGGTGATACAAAAGCTTTTTTGTATAGGGAATATCTGCCCCGTGCATATCTTTTTGATATGGGTAATCAACAAACCAACCGTAGGCTATGCCTCCGCGCACTTGTAACCACCCTTTTGTTCCAGGTACTTTGGTGAACTCCGGTAAGCCAATGTAAATCTGCGGTATTGGGCGTGAATTTCCACTATACATCATGCTTCCACTGCTTAACTCTCTATCCCACAACATTGAATATTCATCGCGTGC
>JAVVOY010000062.1:4550-7476 GCA_036656055.1 Bacteroidales bacterium | reverse complement strand
TAACCCGTAATATCTCTTTTATTGAGATCCATTGATGCTCAAGAACGATAAAATTACGAGGTATTATTCCTTCGCCAACCGTATTAAGTATGAAGTGTAATTTTTTGCAGAACTTTTCAATAGTCTCTTTAGCTCCATCAGACTGAATTGACAATATAAGCATATTGCAATCCCCTTCAATATCGGACGATATAAAGTCATAACCGCGCATTCGTACCATATCTTCTATTTTCCCTGAATTTTTAAGAGTGTCGCGCACAGTCTCAATGCGTATAATAAGCTCGCTATCAGATAACTCATCAATATCCTCCTGCCCATTATACACGAAACATTTAAAATATCCCTCAGGCATTGATTCTTCTGAAAAATTGAGTTTTTCACCATTTTGCAGATACAGCAAAATATCTTTCAGCCCTTCACCAAGATCAGTAGCCGAACACCATGTGTGCAACATTGCGTTTTCAGGTTCGTTGCATTTGTATGTGATATCGAAAAGCAAGTTATTCATTATGTAAATAAAACATATACACGTTGCTTATTGTTTACACTATATCTTGAAATATTTTTCACTTAAACTAATTATAGTTGATCACATTCCTTATATCCTTTATATGAATAAAATGTATAAACAGATATTGCTTTTCGCGATAACAGTAATGGATATAATGCCCGTATTTCCGCAATATGGACGAGATACACTAATAGTCCCTGAAGTTACCGTAACTGCACCGTTTATAAATCAGGCGGGCATGGAAATTGTCTCTACATTTGTGCAACAGTCGTCCATAATCGACGGAACAGATGTTGAACTTGTAAGTGCACTTTCAAAAAAAGTCCCCGGTATGTTTGCAACCGAGCGCGGAATACTTGGATACGGTATTTCTGCTGGCAGCGCAGGGAAGGTGACGCTCAGAGGTGTAGGCGGAAATAATAACGGAGTTCTGTTTCTTATCGACGGTGAGCCACAGTGGGTAGGAATTTACGGGCATGCTATTACTGATATTTATCTCATCTCAGATATTGCATCAACAACTGTTACACCCATGCCTCAGTCTGTAATATACGGAACAAATGCTATGGGCGGAGCCGTAAATATGTCGTTGCCGGAGGCGCACAAAGACGGAAGTAAATTTAATGTATCCGCTCGCTACGGTTCTTACAATACAAATCAGTTCTCACTTAATAATACTTTTAAAATAAAGAAAGCGTCTGGTTTTTTAGCAATAACCAACCAACATACTGATGGTTACAGACAGAATTCTGCATACACTTCCACCGGAGGAGTTATAAATCTTGCATATAAGGCCTCAGATCATCAAAAACTTAAATTCAATACGATGCTAACATGGTTAGATGCCGAAAATCCCGGCAAAGAAACCGTAAAGCTTCAGAATGCAAACCAATGGGTTTGGCGAGGCTCATCATCGCTGTTATTAGAAAATAACTACTCCAAATATTATGGTTTTGTTAGGATATACGGGAATTGGGGCATACACCGCAATAATGACGGATATATACAAGGAAAACCACAGAACGATCTTATATTCCGATCGAAAGATTATAATTGCGGAGTAAAATTGCAGGAGTCTTTCTTGCCATTCTACGGAAATACCATAACTGTTGGGTTCGACTACTCTGTATTTGGAGGTCAGGCACGCAATACATTCTCACAAAAGCCCGATTATGTGATAGTTGAACAAACACTTCATGATATAGCCCCATATATTACTATCAGGCAAAAACTCCTAACATGGTTAGAGCTTGATGCCGGATTACGTTATAATTACAATACCGGTTATGGTAGCCAGTGGGTACCATCAGGAGGTGTAGTATGCAATTTCCCAACCAATACGGGATTATCCCTAAATGTGGCAAAAGGGTTCAGAGCCCCTAATATAAAAGAGCTTTATATAAATACTGATCCCAACAATATGGCTAATCCGTTTTTGCTTCCTGAATCGCTTGTTTCGTATGATTTTAGTGCCACACAAAGTTTGTGGAATTCAAGAATAAACCTTAAACTATCGCTTTACCTGATAAAAGGGAAAAACAGTATTATAACAATTGACGGACAACTCACCAACAGCGGTAAATTCGCTAATTACGGGACCGAGTTCTCATTCTCAATTGTACCGATTAGGAATTTGATGCTAAGTGGAAACTATTCATACATACATACCGACATAAATATAACTGCCGCACCTACACATAAACTTTATGCCGAATGTAAATACACATGGAAAAATTTTACGTTTGAACTTAATACTGAATGGGTTTCAGGGCTTTTTCTGAGTAGTAATCAGTCGCGAGAACGGTATGCCCTTTTAAACGCCCATATATCACGTTGCATGGATATAAAAAATGTCTCCGTTTCGTTCTTTGTGTCAGGAGACAATCTTATAAATACGCGCTATTACCTTGTTAGTGGGTTCCCTATGGCCGGAATAGTTTTTATTGGGGGTGTGACCATGAAATTTTAAAACATATATTTTCCATCGGGTATAATTATTCATTCTATTTTCATTACCTTTGTTATAAAGTAATCAGTTTTTTTGTAAACGCAATGAATAAGTATGTCGTAATATTGTTTTATCTATTACTATTTGTCTCCTGCACTGAAAAAGACACACACAAGTACGAGGTAAGGGGAGAGGTACAAGGGATGGATTTGGATGGTCGGATGGTATACCTGACAGGGGTCGAGGGCGATTCTTTTATAAATACAGACAGTACTATGATTTCTGATAACGCTTTTGTCTTTAATGGCGTGCAGGATGTTCCACAGATAATGTTTTTGCGACTTGCCAACCTTGCCGACGAAAAATATATTATGTCTTTATTCGTATTAGAAAACGGTGATATAAAAGCAGAGATAAAAGACAGTACTATTTTTGTTTCAGGCACGAAGATGAATGAGCAATTAAAT
>JAVVOY010000062.1:0-4540 GCA_036656055.1 Bacteroidales bacterium | reverse complement strand
ATAATGCTGCAAAGAACACTTTTTTAGCAGATAAGTTATCGCTTAACAGCAAATATAAAAATTCGCTACAAGCAATGACAAGAGATATAGAAAACGCTTTTGTTTTGCAGTATCGCAATATAGACAAACGTGAAAGAAAATATATTACAACGCTTATAGATAATAATAAGAATAATGTACTTGGAGCATACCTACTTGTGACTAATAAGCATGAATTATCTAATAGATACAAAAGAGATTTATTGAAACGTGTGGGAGTAGCATTTAAGTCGTATGATGGTATTGCCATTCTGGAAGATGAAATGGTGAACTACGATAAAATAGTTGAAGGGAATATCTTTACTGATGTATCTCTTTGTCAAATAGATAGCAGTAGACATAATTTGTCAGAATATGTTGGAAAAGGGAACTTCCTTATTGTGAATTTTTGGGCGTCATGGTCAGTCCCTTCGGTGGCATCAATATCAGAACTTAAGGATTTGCAAAAGGAGTTTAGAGCAAAAGGAGTCTCTGTTTTGTCAATATCACTGGATACCTTGTATGGAGATTGGGTGAGTGCTGTAAAGCAAAATTATCTTTGGTGGCCACAGTTGTCCGATCTTAAAGGGTGGAAGGGCGATGCTGCAAAAACCTATCTTGTAAATTCAATCCCTGCTTTTCTGCTGTTTAATCCTGATGGAACAATAATAACGACAGAAGGTGATATTAATGATATAAGAGAAAAGTTACAACAACTCTTTCAATAATTTTGTACCGAATTGGCATATGCCAATTTAAAAATTAAAAAGAGACTTTTATCTGTTATTCTCCTCCCTGCGCTTTTTTCTCAACTCCTCTTTCTTCCGGAGTGTTTTTCGGAGGAAAAATATAATAGCCAAAGTTGCGGTTATTATTCCGGCATATTCCCAGTATTTACCAAGTGCTATAAATGTATCAATTCCGATATATGCCATTATAGCAAGATACCCCAACAGTATTATGGTTATGATGTCGTATTTTTTCATAATAACAAGTCGTTTATAATTTTATGGACTTTGCAAGTTTGCGGTAATTTTCAGTAATATTTTTATCCTTAAAAGCGCGATATATTTTAAGAGAAGCCCAAGCATCAGTTGCGGCGTAAGTTTTCTGGGCATCAGAAAGAATTTCAGCCTCCCAGTTAGATAGTCGCTGAGCTTTAGATATTCTTTTTCCGAAAAGTATAGCATATATCTTTTGCAGACTTTTATCTCCGATATTGAATTTGTAGACTATATCCTGTATATCAACAAACCCTTGTGGATCAAACGAAGCCAGTTTGTGCAACATCATAAAATCATCTCTTAACGACAAGCCAGCCTTTGTAATATTTTTGTTTTCAAGAAACTCTTTTATCTCGTCCGTCAGACCAGTCGTATTAAGTCTGAAGAGAATGCAGCATTCATCAGTTGCTACCTGCAACAATGCAATACTATTGTTTTTCCCTTTTTTAAAAGAAGGTTTACTTTCGGTGTCTATCCCAACCACCGGAAACTTTGAGATGTAACGCATCCCTTTTTTTACCTCCTCCGGTGTTTGGGCTATAATTATACGGCCATCAAAATTAGCCACATCCATAGCCGATACATCCTCTTTTGATATTTGTATCGTTTCAACCTTAATATTATCCGTGGCTTTTATCGCATCCGCACTCTTCTCCGTGGATGTGACGCTCGGTTTGACTGCCACATTCACATTCGCTACCACAGTTGCAGCCTTCTTCCCGGTAAAGAGTGTTCCCATTATTTTCTTCATCATAATCATAGTCATAGTCTTCTTCTCTTTCTTCTTCTTCTTTTAATTTATCTGAATAACATAGAGTGTGCAAAGGGCGCATAACGTTTACAGCCTTTTGTCCCCAATATTCGCGGAAACTTTCGGCGCAAGCAGTTAGTGCAGCGCGAGAAGTACTGTCGTTGCCCAATCTGTACACTGAAATGAAATCTTTTATGCATTGGTATATATCAGCAAGGTCTTCTGAAATGGAGGCAGTAATAGGTGTATCGCTATACTGCATACCTTCAATAAAAACCTCAAGGTATGCATCCTGTGTTCCTAAAACGTTTTCAATTCCGTAACGTATTCCGTTATAAAACTCTTCAGAAACAAATCTTTCAGGATAATCATCGTAACACTCTTCAGGCTCTACAAGCGATGCCTTAAGATAGAGCAGAGGCAAGAGTTTTACCGCTTTAGTTGTAAAATCAATCATTTTAGTTTCTGGAGCTCTCTCTATAAATGCACAGAACTCTACGCAAACTGTCACGAATTCTACGCTGTTCTTTCCGTAAATATAACTGTCCATATCCAATTATTTATATAAACTGTTTTTAATAATATATTTATATACGCCTTCTGTAATATAATAGTTCATTTGTTTTCCACCATTGAAACCATCACGTATAAATGTCGATGAAATTCCAATTACAGGCGTGTCATATAGTGTAACCCCTGCCGGAAGAGTACTTTGTTTTATATCATATCCCATGCGTGGATATATCATTATCCGGTATTTTTCTATTATGTACTTATAATCTTTCCATTTGTTGAAAATAAGCCAGTTATCCGCTCCTATAATAAGCGAAAATTCATGTTTTGTATATGTCTCCGATAGAGTTTTAAGGGTATTTACCGTGTATGATGGTAAAGGCATTTTACTTTCTATATTACAATATTTCAATCTGATATTTCCTGTAATAGCAGATTTTACCATTGCAATACGGTGACGCTCTTCTGTGATATTTTCAGAACCTTTCATCGGATTTTGCGGTGAGGCAGATAGCCATACCTCGTCAAGCCCAGCGTACTGGCACATATAATCGGCTATAATCAAATGCCCTATATGTATCGGATCAAATGAACCTGAAAATAAACCTATGCGCATATAATCAGTTTTAATTTAGTAAATATATTTTCAGTCATTCTCCTTCTCTTTGCAAATAAAATTACTGATTGCAGATAGTGCCTCTTTTTTAGCTGTATCGAGATTATCGTTGACAACTATTTTATCGAATTGCTGAGCAAAAGATGTTTCGTATTCAGCTTTGGCAAGCCGTTTTTCAATTGTTTCAATAGAGTCAGTATTGCGTTTTGTCAGGCGTTCGCGTAGAACACTGATAGCCGGAGGCATTATAAATACCGATAATGCATCATTTGCAAAAATCTTTTTTAAATTAAGTCCACCTATAACGTCGATGTCAAAAACAACATTCTTTCCTTCATCTCTCAGACGTTCCACTTCCGTTTTAAGCGTTCCGTAAAAATTATCTTTATAAACCTCTTCGTACTCCAAAAATGCGCCTGCTGCAATTTTGCATCTGAACTCCTCAGGCGACATGAAATAATACTCTCTTCCGTTCTGCTCCTTACCGCGTGGACTTCGCGAGGTGGCCGAAACAGAAAATGCGAGATTCATCCCGCATCCTAAAAGGTGGTTTATTATAGTAGATTTTCCTGATCCGGAAGGAGCTGAGAATATTATAAGTTTCCCTTTTGACATAGATTATAAAACATTAAGTACTTGTTCTTTGATCTGTTCAAGTTCATCTTTCATCTGCACGACAATTCTTTGCATCTCAGCATTATTTGCTTTTGACCCCAGAGTATTTATCTCTCGTCCCATCTCCTGAGCGATGAACCCGAGTTTTTTCCCCTGTCCCTCTCCGCACTCCATTGTCTCCATAAAATATTTAAGATGATTATCAAGACGATGTTTTTCCTCGTTGATATCAAGCTTTTCTATGTAGAATATAATCTCCTGTTCGAGTCTATTTTTGTCGTAATCCACGCTTTTAAGATTCTCAAGAGAGTCTGTTATACGCCCTTTTATTTTTTCTATTCTCTCTTTTTCAAAGGGCTCAACACTATCCAAAAGGTTAGCTATATTTTTTATCTTTTGCGTAAAAAGTTTTTGTAACATAGCCCCCTCTTGCTGGCGGAAGATCACAAGATTTTTAATCGCCTCAGCCACACCCTTCATAATCTCCGCGTCTTCATTTTCAGAAGCCGGACAAGCCTCTGTCGTTATTGAGTCAGGCAGGCGCAATAATAGTTTGAACCAATCCGACGGCTGTTCAATATTAAGCTCCTCGGCAGCCTTTTCAATCTGCTGCTTGTAATTTTGCAATACAGGAATATTTATTGAAGGAGAGTTTCCTCCCTTTGCATTTTCAGTATATATTGTAATGTCTACTTTACCGCGCACAACATACTTTGCTATCTCGCTCCTTATGAGGCTTTCTATACCAGAATAAGCAGCCGGTGCGCGTAGCGATAAGTCGAGTTGTTTGCTATTAAGAGATTTTATCTCTATCGTCATATCTCTTAAGGGGAGTTTTATAACGGTCTTCCCATACCCAGTCATAGAATATATCATATTGTCTTCTTCTTCTATAATAGTTTTATCTCCATAATTTTTCTAAGGCAAAGATAACGTAAACAGAATACAGAGCCAAATTTATTTGAATTATGTATTCAATATATATCGGATTTGCACTATCTTTGCACTAAGATTATCAGTGCG
>JAVVOY010000061.1:0-7582 GCA_036656055.1 Bacteroidales bacterium | reverse complement strand
ACAATCCCCCGTTCAGGATATACCCTAAAAGGTACTCCGAACGAGGGATTTTGTTATTTGAGGAACTAATGTGGAGAATGTGGAGAGGAATTGATTTAAATAAGTATCGTTCTGTATCTCGAAGAGTTGGATATGCTGCGAATCATGCAATGCGTATTTGGGCTCTGATACAACGTTTGGCATTAAGATATTTTAGGGTATGAAAATTGTATGATGTAGTATTAATGCTTAATTTTAAATATTCTCTTATGCTGATATTATTGTCAAAGTTATATTTTTTTTGTATTTTAGCAGTCGGTAATATTGTAAAAAAGGATTAGTAAATAAATGAAGTTATGTCTGTAAATAAAGTTATTTTAGTTGGGAATGTTGGTAAGGATCCTGATGTTAGGTATCTTGAGAATAATGTTTGTGTAGCAAATTTCCCATTGGCGACGAGTGACAGGGCTTATACATCGCGCTCCGGGTCACAGATACCTGAACGTACTGAATGGCATAATATAGTTCTTTGGCGTGGTTTGGCGGAGGTTGCAGAGAAGCATCTGCGTAAAGGGATGCAGGTATTTATAGAGGGAAAGATACGAACGCGTTCGTGGAATGATCCTGCTACAAATGTGATGCGTTATACTACGGAAATATATGCTGATAATATGGAATTGCTTGGAAGACGTGGGGATAATAAGGATGCAGTTCAGGGACAGGGCGTTTCTGCTCAGCCTATTTCGGATACAACGTCGAATGAAAGTGATGATTTGCCGTTCTGAGTAATTTATCATACCTTTGCCTCAAAGACTGATTGTCCTTATTAAGAGGCGTTTCTATGTTAATTGGATTTTGAGTGGAACCGTTTCTCTATGTTTAACTAAATATATTATTTTTGGATACTGACCTTAACTCTTGCAGTTTATTTGCAGGAATTGAAATATTGCCTCCATCGTTTACGGCAATTATTGCTTTGATTGCTGCTTTGGGATGCCTTTTTGCATCGGCTTTTATCTCTTCTTCTGAGACTTCATTTTTTTCTTTGTCTCCGGAGGATAAAGAGAAAATTTATGAAGAGGGTAATCAGGCTGATATAAAGATAAGAGAGTTATTGTCGCGAGGACAGTCTCTGCTTGCTACTATACTTATTGCAAATAATTTTGTAAATGTATCGGCTATTATACTTTTGAGCGTCTTTTTTTCTTCGGTGCTTGTAATAGAATCGCCTGTAACGGACTTTATTTTTCAATCGGTTATATTGACTTTTATTTTGCTTATATGTGGTGAGGTTGTCCCTAAAACTTACGCCAGAGGTAATGCTCTTAAGATTTCGCGACGCGTGGCTCCTTATTTTGTGAAACTTGAAAGGGCTTTATCGTGGCTGTCGAGACCTCTTATAGGGTCTACTTCTTTTATAAATAAGCGATTTACGCATAAATTGGCATCTATTTCGATGAATGATCTTTCGCAGGCTCTTGAGGTTACTGCGGTTGACGGCGGGGAGGAGAAGAGGATGCTTGAGGGAATAATTACATTTGGTGGAAAAACGGTGCAGGAGATTATGACGGCACGGGTGGATATAACGGATGTTGAGATTGGTACTGATTTTAAATCGTTGCTTGATATTGTGGTGAAGAGTGGTTATTCGAGAATGCCTGTGTATGAGGGATCGGAAGATAATATCAGAGGGGTTATATATATAAAGGATCTTTTGCCTTATCTTGGACGTGACAGTGGATTTGATTGGGCATCGTTATTGCGCCCTGCTTATTTTGTCCCTGAAACTAAGATGATTGATGATATTCTTGAAGATTTCAGAAGGAAGAAGATACACATGGCAATAGTTGTTGATGAATTCGGAGGTACGTCAGGGGTGGTAACTCTGGAGGATGTGCTGGAGGAGATTGTGGGGGAGATAAGTGATGAGTATGATGATGAGGAACGCCCATATGTGAAGTTGGATGATAATACGTATATTTTTGAGGGAAAAATAGCGCTGGGTGACTTTTATAAGGCTACCGGACTGTGCGAGGATGTTTTTGAAGAGGTTGTGGATGACGCGGAGACTGTGGCAGGACTGGTACTCTCTATTAAGGAAGATTTCCCGAAAATTAATGAGGTGATTAAATACCTTCCTTGTAAATTTACTGTGATAGAGATGGATAAACGCAGAATAGTTAAGGTTAAGATAGAGATTATCCCTGATGAAACCCGTATCTGAAATATCGCTCTTAGGGTTAGTGTATTTTATGGTTTTGCCTGTAATGTTGACTCTATTTGGCGGATGTGGTGATAAGTATGTACCTAAACCGGTGGGCTATCTGCGTATTGACCCTATTGGGGGAAATTACAGGTTGTTTGATGATATGAGATTCCCACTTGTGTTTGATATTAATGAGGGGACTATTGCTTTGGTTGATAGTGTGCATAAGGGGAGGGCGTGGGTGAATATAATTTATCCACAGTATAATGCTACGGTTTATTGTAGCTATCTTAAGCTTAGTGCTGATAATAAAGTGCGTCTTATGGAGGAGAGCCGTAACCTTGTGTATGTTCATGCAAGGAGAGCTGATAATATAGATGCTGTTTTGTATGGTGATACCTTATCGGGTGTGGAGGCTACTTTGTACCGACTTACGGGTGGTGCTGCTACCCCGTTGCAGTTTACGGCTAATGATGGAAAAAGTTTCCTTTTTCGTGGAGCATTGTATTTTAATTCTGAGGTTAATAGTGACTCGGTAGCTCCTGTGGTGGAGTATATTGAGGGGGATTTGGTGCGTCTTATTGAATCTTTGAGGAAAAAGCAACATGGCACTATTGGAAACTGAGGAGTGCGGGGGTGTTAGGCTTGCCATGTGGACTCCTTTAGAGGAGACTGATGTGCTTGAAGTGCTACTTGGAAACGCTGTGATGTGTTCGCATATAAAGACTTCTACGGCTTCTGATAAGAGGCGTAAGGAGTTGTTGACAGCTCATATATTGCTTAAACATATTACCGGTAGGGATTGTGTGATTGAACATGATGAGGGAGGAAAACCGTTTTCTCTGGAGTTGGGGATGAATATATCGGTCTCGCATTGTAGCAGATGTATTGCTGTGGCTGTTAGTAACGAGGCAGTGGGGATTGATGTGGAGAATATTGGTTGTCGACAGATGGCTGTTGCTGAAAAATTTTTGTCTGTTGTTGAAAGAGGGTATCTTTCTGCGGTTGCAGATAGAGATCGTTATGCGGCTCTTTTATGGTCAGTAAAGGAGGCTGTTTATAAACTTGTGTCTGTGAATGGGCTTTCGTTTGTAGATGATATATCTGTCCCTTATTTTATTTTACATAATGAGGGGGTGTTGCCTGCTTATTGTAATACCGGAGCCGAAAGGAGAGGTATTGTGCTTTTTTACCGATTTTACCCGAATTTTATTTCTGTTATTGCGCGGTTCGGCGAGGTTTGAAATACTTCCAAATTTCAAATTGTTTTTTAGTGATTGAAATTGATTATATCTTGTGGGGTTGCAAAGTTTTCCCAGTTTTTAGCTTTTATATATGCCGGAATGGATTCTCTGGGTACGTATAATGTGGCGGTGTAGTTATCGAATGATAAATCAAATATTTCTGGTGGTGTTACGGCTAAGCATGCCACAACTTTTAGGTTGGGCGTGTTTGCAAATGCCCATATTCCTATGTATGATATATTCTTGTCTAAAATGATATTTGTCAGATTATCGCACCCTGAAAAGGCGAAATCGTCAATAGTGGTTACGCTTTCCGGAAATGTTATCTGTTTGATGTTTTTACTGTTTGCAAATGCGGCGTTACAGATTGTTTTTATTGTAGGTGGAATATTAAAACTTATGGCATCTGAGGCTGCTGGGTATTTTATCATTTGAGTTCCTCTTTTATTGATTAAAGCTCCGGAAATGGTGGTGAAGTAGAGACTTTTTTCGTTTACATCAAAGAGTGTGATATTGTTGCAATTGGCGAATGCTTCTTCTCCTATTGTTGTGAGGGAGGCAGGAATGATAAAGTGCCCTTCGAGTGCAGTACAGTTTTTGAATGCCGCATTTCCGATCGCAATAATTTTATTGTTCAGTATTATCCTTTTTATGTTAGTGCATTCATAGAAGGCACGTGAATTGATATTGGTTACCGATTGGGGCAGATAATATACTGTTGCTTGCATTGCAGCCGGATATTGAATGATTGTACTTATCTCTTTGTTGGTAAGGATGCCACCTGGTGCTGCGAAATTATTGTTGTTTGAATCTACCGTAAAGCGTGCCAGATTTGTGCAACCTATGAATGCTAAATCATGGATCTCCGTTACCGTTGCAGTGATATTTATGTTGGATATATGATCACAATAGCTAAATATGGCTGAGGGTATTATTGTAGTGCTATCTCCTAAAACAATCGTGGATAAGGATTCACAACCTTTAAAAACAGGCTCTTGTAAGGAACCTGCATTTTGGCATGATTTGGCGTTGAAAAATATCTCTTTGAGTGATTTGCATTCGGCAAATGATAGTGGCTCTAACTCTTTTACATCGGTGCCTATTACCAGTTTTTCAAATAAAGGAGAGTCGGCAAATATTGATTTTTTTTTGTTGGTTAATCCCGTACACTGTCCGGCATTATAGATTATATGTGTGATTTTTTTACATCCTGAAAATATGTTGGGGGGCAATATTTTTACGCTACTTCCTATTGTTAATTCTGTTAACGGGGTTTCGCTGCCGAAAATAGTTGAGATGCTGTAACCTTTATTGTACTTCTCGGCGTTATATACTAAATTGGTTAGATTCGGGCATCCCCCAAATGCAGCATTTCCTATATTTGTCACCCCGCGTCCTATTGTGACGCTAGTTAGTTTGCTGCAGTTTAAGAATGCGACAGGTCCTACTGATTTTACATTGTCAGGAATATCAATTGATGTTAGTGAGTTGCATCCAATAAATATTGAGGGGGGGATGTTTGTTACTGCATTGCCAATCGTAATACTGTTTATTGCGTTACACCTGGCAAATGCTAATCTTCCGTTTTCACCGGCTGAGGCACAATTTATGGCATCGAAATTTACCGTTTTGAGGTTTTTACAATCTGAAAATGCAAAATCGCCTATTTTAATAATGTTTTTCGGAATAGTTATATTCTGAAGGTTTTTACAGTCGGCAAATGCTGAATTACCTATTGTTGTTATGGACGGGGGGATGATTATGTTTGTAAGTTCTTCGCAATTGTGGAAGGCATAATTACTTATTTTTTTTAATGACGTGGGTAATGATACATCATTAAGTAACATACATCCGCTAAATACTGAATCTTCTATCTGGGTTACATTTTCGGGGACGATTATTTTTGTTAGAAATTTGCATCCGCTGAAGGCTCCTGACTTTATCTCTGTAATGTTTGTCCCTATTATTATGTCAGTAAGCAGTCGACAACCTTTAAATGCGTCTTTGCCGATGGCTGTGACTTTATATGTGATACTGTCTTTTATGGTTATTGTCGGAATTGTTATTTTCCCTGAGTAAACCGGTTCTCCTGTTTTATAATATGTTACTTCGGCATTATTGGCACTGCCCGGTATGATGTTGTAATACAGCTCTCCGTCTGCGAAATCAAATGCCTTAACTGAGATAGATATAAAAAGCAATATTATAAGAAAGAGTGAATTAAGTGTTTTCATATATGAAATAGTTCTAATTAATTTTTAGACGTCTTGTTTTTATGGCTACACACTTTAAAGTGTTTGCTATTTTTCATGAGACAAAGGTAGTGCAACTTAAATGCGTATCCAAAATTTTATTAAATAGTATTGATGTGTGGCTTTTTTTAGGTAAAGTATTTTTCATTTAGAATAAAAATATAATATCAATATGTGGCAAACAACAGTGGTATAAAAGGGATCAACAGGTTTTGTGAATATAAATATTAATTGTTTATTGAGGATTATTGTGATAAACGCGGATATTTGCACACTGAACTTTTGTTTAAAATGATAATTAAACTTGTAAGTCAAATATTTTTATTTTATCTTTACATCCATAAAACTATCTCTTTATTGAGCTTTTATTAATATAAACGAATATACATATTAAAATGAAGAAGAATTACATTTTTAGTATTTTAATGGTATTTATCTCACTGAACGCCCTGTCTCAAACATCGCCTTCTCACGAGAACTATCTACCAATGGGATCTAAAACCACCAAATGGTACGAAGCCTACGAAAGATGGAGTCCGGGAACCCCCTTATATTCCACCGACGAAGAAGCCTCAGAGAATGAGAACTTTTTTATTTCTCGCGTAAAACCCCGCGAACGTTTTACATTTACCCGCACACAAGTAAAGGAGTCCCTCAACCCTGCCCGCAAGCTATTGTGGTGGTGTCCGATGGGCGAAGGCGGATGGAATGCCGTCCCAAGCTATTTCTTCGGCGGAGAAGTCTTTTCGATGTGGAGTTACGTTGACATATACGGAAACTGGACCTCCCCTATGATTCAGGCCGCCGGAGCATTCCTTGATGTATGTCATAAAAATGGCGTAGCCGCAGGCGTAGTTGCAACAATAGCTTATGGCGCCAGTCCCAGCTATAACGATGGCGGAAACGGACAGATGATAGCCACATTGTACGGAAAAGGCGACAATAGCGCCTCCGATAAGCTCCTCAAATACTTTCGTTACTACGGAATAGACGGCTTAGGCTGGAATTCAGAATTCACATGGAATAATTTAGATAAGAATAAATTTAGAAATGTTATCGGCGATTGCTATGCAAAAGCCACCGCCGCCGGAGTTCCATTATTTAATAACGCATGGTATTCCTTTACCTCCAACAATGGAGGAATAGGCGATTATAGCTATCTTAATAACGACTGTTGTGATTGGTTTAACTATAATGGCAAAACCATATCATCGGCATATTTTCTTAACTATAATTGGCGCGCAGGAGAACTATCCACATCCCAGTCTACCGCCAGTCGTTTTCCGGGACGTTCATCATTTGATGTCTTTGGCGGCATGGATTATCAAGGACGAAGTGCCGCCGATTGGGGCGCATTAAAAAATTACAATATCTCTTTCGGCCTCTGGGGCGCCCATAATATGAATATGATTTATGAATATCGAGGCGAGAATGGCTCTTCCGCAAAGCAACTTCAGAAAACATACCAACTCATTAGCGAAAACTCGTTTACCGGCTCATCATACAACCCGGTAAATACACCTGCAATAACCAGCCTTCTATCACATAGCTCAGCAACAACTAATTTCCATGGTTTTTCGAGTTTTATCACCGCTCGCAGTACCCTTACCTGTGACGATTTAGGCACCGATCCCTTTGTCACCTATTTCAACCTAGGAAACGGCAACTTCTTCAACATCTGCGGCGAAACAACCTTTAACAACGAATGGTACAATATCGGCATACAAGACTACCTACCAACCTGGCGTTGGTGGTGGACCTCAAAATATATGGGCAAAAGCGCCTCAGACGCCACCAAAACCCTCACCGCCGAGTTCACGTGGGACGATGCCTGGTTCGGCGGCTCCTGTTTACAGATCTCCGGTGGGACAACATCAGATGTCTATTTGCAGCTTTTTAAG
>JAVVOY010000060.1:0-8474 GCA_036656055.1 Bacteroidales bacterium | reverse complement strand
TCAAGTGGTGTATCTATCCCACCCTTGCGCATTGTCCATCCGCCAAACTCGTAATTGGCATTAGCCTTAGCATGTATAATTGCCGACTCGCCTTTTGCAATACTTTTAACTGTTTTCGTCTCATCACCGTCAAAATAAGCCTTACCATTTCCATCTTCATTAACAAGCGTAACAGTAACGTCATTATTTATAATGTACCTCGAAGATTGTACAACATCGCTCATAAGACGAATACCCTCAACTGCTGCAATTTTAACAATATATTCGCCAACCACAGTGGGTGTCCATGTAATAATCCCATTATTTACTTTTGCCGATTTTTCCGTTGGGGCACTACCATCAGTTGTGTAATATACCGAGATCCAATCAGGTGATTTAACCCTTACATTTATGGGAGTATTTACTTTGAACTTTCCACCTGTTTCACCATCAAAAGCAGGAACATCAGTTTTGTACTCTTCAGAGTGCTTCACGTTACGATAAGATACATAAGGAGTAAGTTCCTTGTTTATAATTATAGATCCAAATGTACCACTTTCGCCATAATTTTTCATTTTAAGTTCAACGCGGTCTGAATATACATAAACCATCAATGCTTGTACTATTTTTGAATTATTAATGCCCACATCTCCCTCGATAGAGTTATTGTAATACCGCATTGAGCCCATAAATGAAGAAAAGAAACTGGGTGTAGCGACAGGAGGCAGATTTGCTTCTACAGCCCACAAGGCTGAACTTGCACCCTGCGTATATGTTATAGTTCCATTTGATATACTAACTGCCTGACCTATCATACGTTGGTCACTAGTGCCGGACTTATACATCTCATTGGTGAGCATATAATAACCTTCACTCCTTTTCTCTACTAATAGGTATGTTTCCCCTGCTTTAAGGGATGTTACTTTTGTCCCGATAATAGTTGTAGCCTTAGGATCATTCACCTTGAACAACTCCACCTGCGAATTTGGCAATGTTGCATCCCTATTGCCTGAGAATCTACCTGATGAGCCACAATAAAGATATGGGTTACCCGTAGGAGCACCTTCAATGTTCAACAAAAATGCTCCGGGTGTTACTGTTGATTCTGTAAATTCACAAATACTCTTCTCCACTTTTGTCGTAATATTCCATGTGTCAAATCCAAGATATTTTGAAGTATTGTAATTTTTCAACGAATACGTAACATCAATAGGAACAGGAATAGTCGCATCAGTCAATTTCCATATAGGAGAATAGCTTCCAGACGGAGTAAATGTTATTTGAGCCCCAGGAATATCCGAAGACACTTTTAAGCCTACAATCCGTTGACTTGCTCCTGAGGCATAAATTTCATCAGTAAGCATATAATAACCTCCGGCTGTTGACAATGAAACAAAGACATAATGGCCATCATTTTCTATTTTTGAAACCTTATTGGCAACAATTTTTGTTGCTAATGGATCAACAACTTTATATGTATAAAGGCTTGAGTTTGTGCTTAAGGAAGAATTTCCTGAGAAACGACCGCTCGATCCACAGTGCAGATAATTAGCAGCATTTGCCCCACCTGAAAAAGAGATATAAAACGTCCCATTTAAAATTGAAGATGCTGCAACTGTTCCTGCCGTTTTTGTAGCAGTTACACCCATATTAGCATTTGGGTCATAAGCAAGATACTCGTTCGTATTTTTATAGTTCTGTATGTAATACGATGTAGATGCAGGTAATTCGGTCATTTTATCACCGTTAGTATTGTAACGGGTTACACGCTGATCTGTTGACGTACGTAAATAAGCTTTGTCTGTTCCGTGATCATGACCGTAAAGCATTATAAGATTATGGTATTTAGACAAAGTCGTTTTCAGCAAATTAGCCGCCTCCCCAGCCTTCAATCCTTTATTCATATTGCTTATACTGTTAGAGTCTGAGAACGGTATATGTATCATAAAGAATACAGTTTTATCAGGATCACTCGCGTATATCTCTGCCAATTTATTAGCACACCATTGTACAGACTCATTTGAGTAACTGTAATCCCATGCCGATTTAAAAAAATTCTTACCGGTGTTTAGTACAACAAAATCAAACCCTTTTACAACATAATGATACGCAACAAGTAGTGAAACTGGAGCTAATGGGTCATTACCGGCTGTTTCATAAAAGCAATCAGTAGCTAATAAAGAGCCAATATCATGCCTCATAGGAGTAGTGTAATATTCTCCTGAATTATACTGTTTTGGTATATTATCAAAATTGGCAACCTCATATTCATGGTTACCATCTACATAAATAACAGGGGTTTTAGCCCCAGCAACAAAAGCACTACGAGTAGCATTCATTAGCAAATCTTTTGATTTCTGCCAATTTGCCTGAGGAATTGAGCAATCACTCGTATAATCCCCTCCAAGAACAATAAGATCAAGATTCTCTTCTGACTTCATAGCATTAAGAGTATTTGTTATTGTTCCTCTTAATCTTACATTCTCAACCGAACCATTAATAAGTCCTTGCTGAGAATGCAAATCAGATAGACATCCAAATGTAAAGATAGGTTTCTCTTGTGCAAAAACGCAATTAAAACACAATGTGGCAATAGCCACAAAAAGAGTAAGAAAATATCTTTTCATAAGATTATTATTTTAGTATCACTAATTTAGTGTTACTACAAATTCTTTATTTATAAAACAAAATTACTCCACAATAATCTTTGTGGTCTTGTCTTTTATTTTCACAAAATACACACCGGCACCTACTTTTATAGTAGCCGTTTCAGAGACATTAATCTCTTTTACAATATGTCCGGCTACATTGTATATATGTGCTATTCCGGAGAATCCATTAATATAAATAGTTCCTGAATTTGCATAAATATTTATGGCTTCAGTACCTAAGATGTCAACTCCATCTAAAAAGGTAAAATGTGCAATAAAAGTCACATCTGCGTCAATATTATTCAAAGTCATATCAGCCGGATATATCTTTTTATCAAGTGGTGTATCTATCCCTCCCTTGCGCATTGTCCATCCGCCAAACTCGTAATTGGCATTAGCCTTAGCATGTATGACAAACGATCCACCTTTAAAAACCTCTTTAACAGTTTTCGTCTCGTCACTGTCAAAATAAGCCTTACCGTTTGTGTCTTCATTAATTGTATTAACTGTAAATTTATCAGTAGCAGAAGCTATACGAAACAATATATCTAAATAATTAGCATCTCTAACAGTTGCACAAGCTCCTTTATTTGAAGCCGCACAAATATGACGTATTACAACAAGGTCTCCCGGCTTAAGGTCTTTGCTCAATGTAAAAGGGAATACAGCAGTGCCAGCTGTCATATCAACCTCTATTCCGGCTTCTTGCATATTATAAAGACCTGTCTTGCGCCCATGAACGCCGTCACCAGGATATACATTGTTATATGGACCGTACGTAGCCACAGGCAAATCCGTCCCATTATTTACTATTTGATAGAAAATTTCTTCGTTCCAATTAAAAGCGAATGTATATTTTATACTAAAGTCGGCTCCCGGAAAAGCTTTAAGTTCAGGAGTAGCCCCTACTTGTTTGGCTGTCTTTAGTATATCGCTTAAATCTATCACGCCAATTGCTCCATTAGCATTAACCAATTCGGCATTAGTTATATACGATGGACCGCGAACACTCGATATTACCGGTTTGCAAATACTGCTATAAGATATTCCACCACCAGTTTTTATAATCTCAATATAGTCAATATCAGGAGCCCATGCGGAATTATTTTCAAATCTTATTGTATTCTCGCCCTTATTAAGGTTTATTTCTATGTTTTTATATCCGACTGTATTCCAATCACCAGAATTAAGCCCTCCGACAAGGACGGGTGCACCACCGTTAATACTATATGACAAGGAACGATCTTCTCCACTAAGATAACAGATATTCATTTTATAAGTTCCACCCTCTTTACTGTAAACATTTCGCCACTCAATAAAATTATCTTTTACAGCTGTTCCGCCAATATAAGAAACCTTAGCTCCACTCGAAAGTGTATTGTCAAACTGGGCTCTTGCGAAATTTCCAGATTTTATATTTGTGTATTTATCCAACCATGCATTCTCAGCCTCATAGCGTACCTGTTCTGTGCGCTCCGCACCTTCAAGTAAATATATACGAGTTCCATGTGCCGGAATATTAACATCATACGAATCGGTATTAATTTCGCCTATGTCACGCCTCTCGAACATATCGCGCATTTTTACATTTCCTGCCAAACAAATATCTTTGAAGTTAAGTTTAATAGTACTTGCGCCATCCTGTGGATTATACAGAGCTACGGCACGCTTGTTACCATACATTGTGTTTACGTCTTTAACTAAAACATAAACTCCATTTATTTTATTCACAACATAGGCCTGTAATGCTAATGGGTCTTGATTTAATGAAATCAAATCTTCATTTTTCAACAGTGCAAGCGTAGTGGAAGAGATACTCGTCATATCACACCCTATTAGAAGAGGAGAACTCATCATGCACCACATCCCAAAATGAGTTTTATCTTCTTCGATGCTCATTCCTCTACCCACTTCCAACATATCCATATCGTTAAATGTTCCGCCTACGGCATAAGGAGAAAGGAATAAGTTTATTTCTATTATGCGCCTTACTGCGCCCCAATTAGCAGAAATATCTCCTGATATACGCCATGACGTACCCACCTCGTGAACCCATGCTCCAGGGAATGCCCATCGGCAGATATTCATGCGTACATCCTTCCTTCCTGTATTTACAATAGCATTATGAATAGCTGTATAACGCTCACGTTCATCAAGTTTTAAATGCTCAAAATTCTGAACCGGGTCACCTCCACAGAAATCTATTTTAATGAAGTCAAAACCCAGATCTTTAAAAAAGAAGTTGGCATCCTGTTGGTCATGTTCATATAATCCCGCGTTTATACCAGCATCATCTTTATCCCAGAAAGATCCGCAAGTGTTATGACCGGCATCAGAATAAAGACCGGCTTTAAAACCTAGACTATGAATATAATCAGCGACAGGTTTAAGACCATCTGGGAAACGCGTTGGATGTATCTTAAGAACACCGTCAGCTCCTCTTCCGCCAAAATAGCCATCATCAATATTTATATACTTATATCCAACATCCTTAAGTCCATTATCCAACATAGCTTTAGCCTGTTTCATAATAAGATCGGCGTTTATATTTACTCTGTATGTATTCCATGAACTCCATCCCATTGTTGGAGTCTCATACGCCATAACATTCACCGTAATCATTAGCATTGCTAATAAAAATGTATTTCTAAACCACATTGCCATTAAGTTAATTTAATTTATAATAAAAATAGGGAAACCAAACTTTTTAAAACCTCTCAACAATAATTTTTACAAATATACTTATTAATCATTTTACGATATCCATAGTTTGTATATATTAACATAATTAGCACAAAAAAAATTCGTTATTGTAAATCAATATTATACTGTCGCCGGTCAACATCAAATAACATATATATGTTTACACATATTATATATATTACACTACAATATATTATATCATACCTTCGTTTATATAATAAAAAATAAATATGAACATCAGAATTTTAATTGCAGCCACAATAATTGCATCTTCATTATCATTATCATTATCCTCCTGTAACCAAGGTGGATGCGGTTGTTCAAAAGAAGAGGTTATAAAATATACCAGAAGTTAATACTTATACAATCATTAGATTGCAACAAACGTATTAAAATCTAGTAAAGAACATTAACTTGCATGCCTTTACTGGATTTTAATTTATTGTATAGCTTTCAGTAAAAAATAAAATAGATTTAAAACCCAATCCTTTTATTATATTTTACTTTTTTACAATGATCGTCTTTTTTTAGGCTTCTCCTCTTCTTTACACTTAACATCCACAACTGAAGACAAAGTTATTTTTGCTTTTTTACCAACCTTTGCTGATTTAGCCACCATCGCATCGTCTTTTACTATATTGTCGCGGTTAGCTTTAGCCGATGCCAACTCTTTTTTAAGTAGTACAATCTCAGAGGCCTGATTACGAATAGTTGTTATTAGTGCATTAAGTTCCTCGTTTTCAATGGAATCAGGATATTGCTCCTTAACACGTACTATAAAATCACTAAGTACGTTCATGTAGTTTGTGAACGCTTCATATGCAGAATCATACGGGCTGTAATTACTATGCACAGCTCCATCTGCAAAATGTTTTGTACACATATAGTAGAAATGGTCTGAAGTTTGAAGATAGTTCCAGTCCTGTTTCAATCTGAGGTCATCACACAAACGCACACGTTCAGCAACTGAATACAACTTATTAAATGCTTCTTTCTGAAGCACATTACCAAGCCATGCCGATGTATCACGTTCTTCATCTGCCCATGATATAGGGTCATTAACTGAAAGTATATCTACGGGCTTAAGTTTTGATACAACCTCTGATGGGGTAGAAAAAGTTACATTATTCTCTGCGGCAAAACGTGGCAAAGCTTTCATAAAGTCAAATATTCCAGCCTCGGCAGGTTGCAACTCTCCAAGTGCATCGTATGTCATGAACAGATTAACCACCTGCTCCTTCTCAGGCATAGAGGCTATCCAACTAATATATTTATCAGCTGTTAGAGGATATTCGTTCCACGCATAATTAGAGAATCTAAAAGTTATGTCATCACTTAACTTATAATTCTTCAACAACAATTTCATCTTAGGTGCTGAAGCTGGAGTATAAAGATAATTTGGGCTCTTCCATCCCAGAACATGTTTTGCTCCTTCGGTTATCATCCCTTTAAATCCGAGTGATGCCACAACAGCTGCAATATCATCTGAATATATAAGTTCAGTATTACGAAATATCTTCGGACGTTGTCCGAAAAGCATCTCTATCTTGTCATCGTGTGCCTTTATCTGATTTATGAACTCTTCGTTGTCAATGAGCGAGGAAAGAGAATGTGCATACGTTTCCGAAAGGAACTCTACACACCCTGTCTTAGACAACTCTCTCATCGAATCTATAAACTCCGGAACATATATCTCCAACTGCTCCAATGCCACGCCGGATATTGAAAAAGCAACCTTAACCTTACCATCAGAAGCCTTTATCATCTCCAGTATAGTATGGTTAGCAGGAATATATGAACGTTGTGCGATACGACGTATTATCTCTTCATTATTGAAATCATCATAATAATAATGGTCGTTTCCTATATCGAAGAAACGATATCGTTTCAAACGGAACGGCTGATGAATTTGAAAATAGAAACAGATTGTTCTCATCTTATTACAGTTTTATGTTTTTACCAATGCATTACCTTATGGTAGATATCTATTACTTTACGTCCGGCGTACTCCCATTTTATCTCGTCAACTTCACGCTTTCCCTCGTCTTTCATCTGATTATACATTGCCGGATATGTTATTATTGAATATATTGCATCTGCCATTGCATCAACATCCCAATAATCAGCTTTTACAACGTTATTGAGAATCTCAGCACAGCCAGATTGTTTTGATATTATTGAAGGAACGCCAACCTGCATCGCCTCTAAAGGAGATATTCCGAACGGCTCTGAAACAGATGGCATAACGTAAACATCACTCGATTTAAGCATCTCATAAACTTGATTACCTTTAAGGAAACCGGTAAACTGAAAATGGTCAGCAATATCGCGCTCTGCAACAAGACGTATCATCTTATTCATCATATCTCCGCTACCTGCCATTACGAAACGAACGTTATTCTTTTTTCGCAAAACTTGCGCTGCGGCCTCAACAAAATACTCCGGACCTTTCTGCATCGTAATGCGCCCCAAGAATGTAACTACTTTCTCCTTTGGATTGCGAGGCATATCTATTGCCATTATCTCTGGACTCATTGGCTCTACGGCATTGTGTACCGTTGTCACCTTATTGGGATTTATTCCGTATTTCTCTATAACCGTATTGCGCGTCAGATTACTGACCGTTATTATATGATCAGCCTGATCCATACCGTCTTTCTCGATACGAAAAACATCAGGATTTACATTTCCACGACTGCGGTCAAAGTCCGTAGCATGCACATGTATAACAAGCGGTTTTCCGGTAATACTTCTGGCATGTAAGCCTGCAGGGTAAGTCAGCCAATCGTGCGAATGAATTACATCACACGGCACAGTACGCGCTATAACTCCGGCTACTATCGAATAATTATTTATCTCTTCAAGGATATTATCGGGATAACGACCTGAGAACTCAATACATCCTAAGTTATTGGTATGACGATAATTAAAATCGGCATATATATGGTCACGCATATCAAAATACGTCTGTGGATTACAAGTCTTTCCTATCTGCGCGTCTACCGTATCCCAATCCACATTCTTCCATACTACCGGGGTATTATTAGCGCCTATAATATGTGCAAAACTACGGTCTTCATCTCCCCATGGTTTTGGGATAACAAATGTAATGTCCATGTCTCCGCACTTGAACATCCCCTT
>JAVVOY010000059.1:0-8847 GCA_036656055.1 Bacteroidales bacterium | reverse complement strand
CAAATTTAGTAAATAATTCAGAACTCAGAAACACTATTATATTTAATCCTATCTAATTTTGCAGTATGGATGCACTTTGTGACATCCATACTATTGCTATTCAGTAAATTCAGAAATACTAAATACTAGTCACTGATAATTGCCATTGTTGTAATATTTAAATATTGTCAATATTTCATCATCTATTTTGCAAAAACAATAAAAAAGCAGTGAAAAACTTTTCACTGCTTTTTTATGTGGATTAATTATTTATGTCTTTTTCAATTGGCTATATATCCTCCCAATTTTTGAGGCACTTTTTCATTATATATATATACTCGTGCAAACTGTTTCAAAAATTCGATTGTAGACTCTTTGGGAGAGATGGATTTTTCATCCTTCTTCAATAGCATTTCAGGCGTAGACTCTTCTTTCATAGGCAATCGTTTTTAGTTGATTAGTAACAAGTAGCATTATGTATAATAAACGAATCCAGTAATTATTTATTGCATTTGTTGCAAAAATAATTACTGGATTTATATTTATTTTCAAACTCTGTTTTTTGCCTTGTTGCGCCGGTAAATTATAGAGAGAGTTCTATTTTATTCTCCTCGGCCATGCGACGCATATTGAGTATTGCATAGCGCATTCTTCCCAAAGCTGTATTTATGCTGACGTTTGTAGCGTCAGCAATCTCTTTAAAACTCATATTGCGGTAGTAACGCATTATGAGTACTTCTTTTTGATTTTCAGGTAGAGCTGCGACAAGATTTTTTATATCACTCTTTACTTGTGATGAAATAATATCATCTTCTATTGTTCCTTCGCTAAGTTCTTTGCGGTTAAATATGTCTGGATTTATATCGTTGTTGGATATATGATTTTCGGCTTTTTCCTGACGATAGTGGTCTATTATCAGGTTATGGGCGATTCTTGTTATCCATGACGAAAACTTTCCAGCTTCTACGTATCTCCCCTGCTTTATTGTAGTTATAACTTTAACAAAAGTCTCCTGAAAGATATCTTCTGCCAGATCACGATCTTTAACAATGTAATAAACGTACGAGTGAATGCGATTTTTATGTCTGAGGAGCAGAACATCAAAAGCCTCATTATTACCCTTTGAATACAATGCAACCAACTGCTCATCGGTATGCGAATTTAAATTATTCATTTAATCCTTCTTATTATGGTTTTCAAGAGTAATAATTTCTACTTATAGGCAATTGTATTTAATGTTATAGTCTGCAAAAATAGCAATATATTTTGAGACTGCAAAATATTACTTGATGTTTTATTGTGCTCTTAACAATGTTTAATCAAATTGAGCTCTTTTATCGGAGTACAAATCACTTGTTTAGCGTTATTTGTGAATGTTCATATAAAAATGGCTTTTTGTGGTCATGTATATCATATAAAATATGTAATTTTGTACAGATTTACGATATTCATTAACATTCATAATAAATAGAATAATAGTATGAAACCTACACTTTTTATATTGGCTGCCGGAATGGGAAGCCGTTATGGTTCGCTTAAGCAGTTGGATGGAATTGGACCGAGTAGCGAAACAATTATGGATTACTCTGTTTTTGATGCAATCCGGGGAGGATTCGGTAAAGTGGTATTTGTTATACGCCACTATTTTGCTGATGAGTTTAGGGATAAGGTGGTTAAGAAGTATGCGGACATCATCCCTGTTGATGTTGTATATCAGGAGTTGGATTATCTGCCTGAAGGATTCAGCGTCCCTGAAGGACGTCAGAAACCATGGGGAACAAATCATGCCCTTATGATGGGTAAGGATGTGATAAAAGAGCCGTTTGCAGTAATAAATGCAGATGATTTTTATGGACGTGAGAGTTTTGCGATACTGGCAGAATGGTTGTCGAAGCAAACCGAAAAGAACAGTTACTGTATGGTTGGGTATCGTGTAGGGAATACGCTTTCAGCGAGTGGAAGTGTATCGCGAGGAATATGTGAAACTAACGACAAGGGAGAGCTAACATCGGTTGTAGAGCGCACGCAGATAGACTATCACAACGGCGGTATAGCTTTTAAAGAGGGAGAAGAGTGGACAATGATTGAAGCCAATGTTCCGGTATCAATGAATATGTGGGGCTTTACACCTGATTATTTTAAATATTCTGAAGATATATTTGTCAAATTCCTTAAGGAAAATATGAGCAATCTTAAATCGGAATTTTTTATCCCACTTGTTGTAAACGAGCTTATACAAGATAAAAAAGCCACAGTAAGAGTGCTTGATACGCCATCTAAATGGTTTGGTGTAACTTATCCTCAAGATCGTCCGGATGTTGTAGCTAAAATACAAACTCTTGTTGATAAAGGGGAGTACCCTTCGAAACTTTTTTAACATGATTTAAATATATTATAGCAGGCGGTGTAAGCTATTACACCGCCTGCTATTTGTTTTGATATGTTCCGTACGGAAGAAATAAATATGCGTAGATGGAATATAAAAGGTTAAAATGAAGCTTGTTACAGTTGAAATTGTATGCGAATATTAAAACTATTATAAAATCTAAATCTGCTCTTAATTATCTTATATAATTTAGTGGCTGTATTACGGTATTTGTATATCTTTGCAGTACAGCAGGACGGTTTGTCGCTCGCCTTGTGCGGGAGGAAAGTCCGGGCAACACAGAGTACCATACTTCTTAACGGGAAGCTATCTGCAAGGGTAGAGTAGTGTAACAGAAAATAACCGCCTTCTATCAAATGAGGGTAAGGGTGAAAATGTGAGGTAAGAGCTCACGGGTGGCTATGGCAACATAGTTGCGGTACGCCTTATGGGTTGTAAGGTTATGTACACCGGCGAATAAGGGCTGCTCGTCCGATGCTGGGGGGTAAACCGCTAAAGCTTTATGGCAACATAAAGATGAGATAAATGACAAGCATCCGCTTCTTTTGAGACGGAAACAGAACCCGGCTTACAGTCCTGCTGTTTTTTATATGATATGAATCTGAAAAGGAACATAAAGCACAGCAGAAATTTCTTTATAGAGAACATCTTGCGTACACCCGAGCGAGAACTCACCGGTGTGTGGCGTGCATTGCGTAATTTTGTGAGAGTGATCCGCATCACAGCGAACCATTTTCTTGAAGACGAATTACAACTTAGGGCAGCTGCACTTACTTATAATACATTGCTCGCAATAGTCCCTATATTAGTGGTGCTGTTTGCTGTTGCAGGTGGGTTCGGTTTTCAGAATATAATACAGAGTCAATTATTTAGCTATTTTCCGGCACAACGTGATGCATTGTCTGAAGCTATTAAGTTTGTAGATAATTATCTTGAACAGTTACACTCCGGCGTATTTATAGGCATCGGAATAGTCTTTATGTTATGGACGGTAATAAGCCTTATGTCGTCAATTGAGGGGACAATGAACAGAATATGGCAAGCTAAAGACAGGTCGATGTACCATAAGATAAATGACTATACATCGCTCTTTATAATTTTACCTGTACTTATGATCCTCTCTGCCGGAACATCGGTATTCATTTCCACTGTTGTTAAGGCTGAAAGAGATACGGTTATAACCCCGTTGATATATAAACTCATTGAATTTACTCCTTACATTATCACAATGTTATTGTTTACGGTGGCTTATGTGCTTATACCTAATACCAAAGTAAAAATAAAATATGCCATTATAGCAGGGATTGTATGCGGATCGGCTTTTCAGATATTTCAGTATATATATATTAATGGGCAGATTTGGGTATCCAAGTATAGTGTCATTTATGGAAGTTTCGCTTTTCTGCCTTTACTCCTTTTGTGGCTGCAACTGTCGTGGCTGATATTCCTGTTTGGAGTTTTGCTCTCTTTTTCAACGCAGAATCTGGATTATGATAAAGAGGAGGATATGCGCATTATAAGTCGGCAGTATAAAGATTTTATAATATTGTTGGTAGCATCTGTTATTGTTAAGCGTTTTGATAAGCATCTGCCACCTCTTACCATGCAAAAGATAGCCGCAACTCACTCTATACCCATAAGACTTACATCTCAGGTAGTACAGTTATTGCTAAGAGCAAAGATTATCAATGAAACGGTTGATAGCGATGAACGTATTCCGGCTTATCAGCCAGCATATGACATATCAGACCTTTCGGTTGGTATGTTGCTTAATAAGATAGATAATACGGGTACAGGCGAAAAGGCTTTTCGTATAAATCGTAACTCTAAATACCGAGAGCAATGGAACGCACTTGCTGATGCCCGTAAAGAGATGTATAAGGCATCAAGTCAGATTTTGATTAAGGATCTTGAGATAGGTGCGATTTAGTGAAAAAAATCATAAAAATAATAATATGAAAAAGAGTATTATTTCATCATCTAAAGTTCCTGCAGCGATAGGTCCTTACAGTCAAGCAATTGAGGTGGGTGGTTTTCTGTTTGCTTCAGGACAGTTGGGGATCGATCCGGATACTTCTACTTTTGCAGAAGGGGGAATAAAGGGAGAGACAGAACAAGCATTGAAAAATGTAAAAGCTCTTCTTTTAAATGCCGGATATTATATGGACAATGTAGTTAAAACAACCGTTTTCCTAACCGATATGTCAATGTTTACAGAGATGAATGAGATATATTCAAAATATTTTAATGGAGATTTTCCAGCACGTTCGGCAGTTGCCGTTAAAGAACTTCCTAAAGGTGGATTAGTGGAAATTGAAGTTATAGCAGTTAAGTAACAAACTTCTCCTGTCTTAGAATATGTGAGCCTTAAAACAGCTCTCTCAGTCGGCAGAAAGTAAGTCGGCTACGACAAATGTACTGCCACCAACGTATATGAGTTCATCTGGTGAACTTTGTTGTAAAGCAGTGTTATATGCTTCTTTTACTGATGAAAAGCAACTTCCTTTAAGTCCGTGCTTTTCTCCAAGCCTTTGTATCTCAGTAGCAGGGAGGGCTCGTTGTACGGATGCCTGAGTGAAATAGTATTCTGCGTCTTTTGGAAGCAGTGCCAATACTCCATCAGTATCTTTATCGTTAACCATTCCAAATACGATACGTAATTTACAATACTCTTCGTTCTTAAGTTGTTCGGCAACATAACGTATACCGCCTACGTTGTGCCCTGTGTCACATATAACTCTCGGATTTTCTCTTAATTGTTCCCAACGACCGTGTAAACCGCTTATTTTAGTTACTGACATAAAACCACTCCTGACTGAGAACTCAGACATATTTATACCGCAACTTTTAAGAACTTCTACTGCTTTAAGTATCGTTACAGCATTTTTTAATTGATATAATCCGCCTAATTCGTATTCTAGATTTTTGTATCCCTTGCACGATAATAGCCAATGCCCATTTTTAAGACGAGTATGGGATTTTATTATATTTTCAGTATCTGCAAAAAATATTGGAGACTCCAATTCTGCTGCTCGTATTTTAAATACATCTTTTGTTTCCTCTTCAGTCTCTCCTATTACTACCGGTACTGCTCGTTTTATTATTCCGGCCTTTTCGTATGCAATTAGTGGTAGAGTATTGCCAAGAAGTTCTGTGTGTTCGAGACTAATATTGGTTATGATGGATAGGATAGGGGAGATTATGTTCGTGCTGTCAAGTCGTCCGCCCAACCCAGTCTCTATTACAGCAATATCAACTCCGGATAGAGCGAAATATTCAAAAGCCATCTCGGTAGTCCATTCAAAGAACGACGGAGCTATTTTTTTTGCTTCATCCATGTATTTTGCTGTGAAAGATGTTACTATCTCTTTGGGTATCATCTCACCATTTACACGAATACGTTCTCTGAAGTCAATCAGATGTGGCGATGTATAAAGCCCTGTCTTGTAACCAGCACTTTGTAGTATTGAGGCCAACGTATGGGAAACAGACCCTTTTCCGTTGCTCCCTGCAACATGAATTGTAAGATACATTTTATGCGGATTTCCACACATATTGTCTAATGCCTCAATATTCTGTAACCCGGGTTTGTATGCGGCACTTCCTATCTTATGGTAAAGAGGGAGGCTATTATATAAAAAATTTATTATCTCTTCGTATGTCATAGTCTGTTTTTAATACAGTATAAGACCGGTAATTCCGGCAAGTATGATTACTATAATAGGATTTATTTTTGCATAACGCACAAGACAAAATGATATTATACAGATCGCTATGCTTTTTGTGTAATCCGGAAAATTCTCCTTATTCATAAGCAGCAATGCAGCAGATCCTATCAATCCAACCACTATGGGACGCAGTATTTTAAAAATGCTTTTTACATATATGTTATTTTTATTATGCATAATCAGACCTCCTATAATCAGTACAATTATGAAAGATGGTATGCAAACGGCAGTTGTTGTAATAACCGATCCCCAGACGCTCCCTGTAACCTTATAGCCGATATATGTGGCACTATTTATCCCTATGGGACCAGGTGACATTTGTGATATGGCAACTATATCAGTGAACTCCTGAGAGGTCAGCCATGGAGTCGTTTCTCCATGGTGAATTACATCTACGGCCTCGTGTTGTATCAGTGGTAGCAACGCAAATCCACCACCAAATCCAAAAAGCCCTATTTTAAGGTAAGCCAAGAGTAAGTTTATATAGACCATTTTTGTCTCACATTTAATACCATCTCCGCATGTTTTTTACCTTTCTAAGATAAAAATTGAATAGGATATTATAGCTTGTTTAATTTCTTAGATTTTATATAGCAATATGCTGTCCCTGAAGTGATTCCAAGAATTATGAATATTACAGGCGAAATCCCCACAGTTATAAGACCAGCAACAATTATTGGTATCCATATACTCTTTATTGTTATTTTTGCAGCTTTTGCTGTTGAGAAAACAGGTGCTATAATAAGTGCAACAACAGCCGGTCTCACACCTTTAAATATGCGTTCAACCACCGGGCTATCGTATATTCTGGTAAAGAATATTGCGATCAACAGTATTATTACGAAAGAAGGTATTATTGTCCCAAGAGAAGCGATAAAAGCCCCTTTTTTCCCGAATAGTTTATTCCCAACAAGCACAGATATATTAACGGCTAATATTCCGGGCAAAGATTGCGAAACAGCAAGATAATCAAGGAAATTATCACGGTCAATCCACCCCCTTTTATCTACAATCTCTTTCTCCATAAGAGAAACCATTGCCCAACCTCCGCCAAATGTAAAAGCACCTATTTTAAAAAATGTATAAAATAGTTGTAACAGAAGCATTACGCCATCAATTTAAAATTTACGCGAAGATAAAATAAAATATACTGAAAACAGTTGTTCCCGTACAATAAAAATCAGATATAATAGTTTTTATAGAAAAGAATATTATCTTAGATTCGATTTTTTTATACCAATATAAAAAGGAAATATTTATGAAAAACACAATAATTGCATTACTTCTTATTTTATTTGCTACATCTGGATACTCCCAAAATCTACCGGATAGCAAAAAAGAGAACCTTACAAAGAAAGAGTTAAGAACTCTGCGTAAGACAGAACAGGCGAAAAAAGATTCTACATCTCACACATCAGCTATGTATGCTATAAAAGCCTCAAACTGGATTTTTAAGGCTACAACAATCACCTCATTAGGAGGACGTAGGGAGTATGTGGCGGCAAATGTAAATTATCTTATGATAGAAGATAATTTGTTTACATTTCAGACATCTACCGGATTTGGCGGTGGATATAACAATATGGGCGGAATAACCACTAAAGGTCTTGTAAAAGGCATGAATAGTAGTGTGGATAAACACGGCAATGTATCCTATACATTTAAAATGTTAGGAACCCTGTTTAATGCCAATGTAACGTTAAATCTTATGAATGAAGGAAACTCTGCGGAGATATTTATGAATTTCGACCGTGGAGAAGGATCTATAATAATGGACGGTTCGATATATATGCTTGGAATAACAAACCTTTACGAAGGGACATTAAATTAGATACTGTCAGGTATTAATATATTCGCGAATAAAGTATCCGATAAATAGTTCCCTTTATTTATCGGATATTTTATCTATCAAAAAAATAAATTAGTGTTATAGCAAACAAATTATCTTTAGAATGGTTTTATTAAAAAGGAGTTGTATTTATTAAAGTAAAAAATATCTATTATTTTATTTGCGAAAAAGTTTATTAATTAATTCATTACTGATATGAAAAAAAGTTTGTTGACATTGGTTTTGATTTCATTTTTGTTTACTGCGTATGCAAGTAACAATAATAGTAGCGAAAACCGCCAAATTACAAAGAAAGAGTTGCGCGAGAAGCGTAGAGCAGAAGAAGCAAGATTAGATTCATTGAGTTATCAACTTGCCATTCTTGCCATAAATTCAAACTCGTGGGTATTAAAAGCAACCTCTATAACGGTAACCGGAGGACCTAATGTTTTTGTGCAACCCAATGTGAACTTTATTCAGGTAGTTGGTAATACGATGACAATGCAAACATCTACCGGATTCGGTGGCGGTTCAAATAACATGGGCGGTATTACGGCGCGCGGGACAATAAATAATGAGTCACGCCAGACAGACAAACGAGGCAATATGGAATATACGTTCAGGGTGAATGGAACAGCTATTAACGGTACCGTTATGGTGAATCTTACAAACGAAGAGTCTATTGCTACGGCTTTTGTAAATTTCGATGGCGGAACATCAATAACTATGGTAGGGGTTATACGCCCATACTCAAATACTGAAGTGTTTGAAGGAACTTCTGTAAATTAACTTTCGAAAGTATGAATTTAAAGATTAACAACTCATAGAAATTAAAATTGGACTTCTTATACATTCCCTTTTGCCTGCATAAGTTCGCATAAATCCTTTGTAATAAGCCTCTACTATGGAAGGTTATTGCTATGTTT
>JAVVOY010000058.1:0-8877 GCA_036656055.1 Bacteroidales bacterium | reverse complement strand
GGGTGTAGATGCAGATATTGATTTTAATATAGTTACCTCTGTTTTTGGAAAGGGAAAGACAATATAGTGGATTGGTTAAATAAAGGTTTTGCTACCTATATAAATAAGGAACAAGCCCTTACTTTCCTGTTACACCAATCCGCACTAATAGCGGCGGCATCAGCAAAAGCAGAGCTTGTAGCTGCGACAAATATAATAGAAAATTTTGAGAACCCAACACTCTCAAATGAATTAAAATACCGAAAATCAGAAAATAATAGTAACTTTGTAAAAAACACGGACAATGAAATATCTAAACCAATTCCACAAGGAAAGCACGGAGAGGTGCTTAGAGAAGATGGAAGAATGGAAGAAATCTCCGATAGACTACGACGAGCTAATCAAGAAGCAGAAAGAGTTCAGGCGGAAAGCGGCAGAGATGGAGAAAAAATATTACCACTCCACAGACAGCGTGAGTATCTATTGAATGGGAAACCAGTAGCAGAATTAACTGGAAATGAATTTCAGAAAGACGAAATACCACTTACCGAAAAAGTTACCAAATTCTACAATGAAAAATACGGTGGAGCTGTAGAAAGGCAAGAAATAGGTAAAATATTACTTGACAGAAGAGGAATAAAAGACAGTATTGCTCATGGAATAGGACGTAACAAAAGTGCTGCATTTGCGGCAGTTCCAGACATAATACAATCAGGCATAATAATAGACGAGCAAGATAATTGGAAAGGTAGAGGGTATGATTCATTTACTATAGCTGCCCCACTGAAAATAGGAGAAACCGACTACATCGGATGTGTTATAATAAAGAAAACCTTAGGCACAAAAGAAAACAAATACTATCTACACGAGGTAATACTAAAAGAAAATCTCCAATACAGGAACTTCAAGACCGACACTAAAGCGGATTCCCATAAAGGAGACATTGCAAATATACTAAAAAAAATTATATTTCGCAATGAAATTGAAGAAAACATTCGGTTTCGCGATGCTGAAGAGTTAATCAAAGACGGTGCATTAATCCCCTCTACCCGGTCAATGGACGAATTAAACGAGCAGCTTAACCGGGAGCCGTCTAAGCCATCCGTAAAAGGTCTACCTGCATTAGAGGCTATGAGTGTTATAAATGGCTGGAAAAAGGCAAGCAGAGACATTAAAAGACAAAGAGCAAATAGGTATACTATCCACCGATAGAGACTATATAAACAAGGCTATCTTTGGTATAGCGTGCAAGAATACCAAGTACATCTTACATAATCTATCATCAAGTATATCCGAAAATAGATCCGAAAATATTAAGCGAAACACTAATTGACGACCATGCACCAACTGGTGGCTGCCGGTGGTAAATCTATAGAGGATGAGTACAGGAAACAAAAAACAGGGATTAGTTCCTATTTTTATAATCTTGATCGCTTTGAGATAATGGAGGGCTATCCGGATACTATAACTTATATTATTAATGCTACATCGATAAAACCCGTAGAGTTTTTTATCTGATCCCGGAAGTGCCCCGAGCATCGGTAAGATATACTGAAATATCCGCCACGCCACTAACATGGGTAATATATACTGTAATATCCGCCATGCCGCTGGAGTCGACAAGATATACAACTCCGCAGTTAGATGTAGTGCCTCTGGCATCGGTAAGATATACCGTTACGTCCGCAGTACGACTGGTATATGTAAGATATACTGTAATATCCGCCATGCCACTTACATCTGTCAGGTACACCTTGCCATGTAGGGGATAAGTCTCGCCATCCTTGGTTATGGTGCAATTATCCTTATTGATTACCGCATCCCCGGCAATGGTGTTGCCGATGGACAAGCATAGTAGCATTAAGAGTATTACAAGATGTTTCATGATAATGTATTTTAATTTTGACATTAAACCCTGCAAAAGGTTTAGTGCCAACCAAAGATAACAAAAATGTATTTAGTAACTCAAAGATGCAAATTTTAGCGTGACTTAATTTACAGCCGTTTTATAATTCGGCAAGGGTTCCCAACAGCTATTACATTGTCTGGAATGGATTTTGTAACAACGCTTCCTGCCCCAATAGTTGTACCGTTACCAATCGTTACTCCGGGTAGAATAATTGTTCCGCCACCTATCCATACATTTTTTCCTATGTTAACTGGAGCTGTAAGAGATTTCCAGAAAGAGCCTTTTTCTAATAATCTTTCTGATGGATTAGTGGAATGGAAGACTGTATAAATATGTACGCCCGGACCTATACCTGAGTAATCACCTATTGTTATCATATTACAATCTAAAAATAGACAATTCATATTTATCTCTACATTGCTGCCTATATGAATGTTTTCTCCGTAATCGGTAAAGAAAGGAGCAGATATCCATACATTATCACCTCTCGACCCGATTAATTCTTTCAATAACGTATCTATCTTTGCTGTATCAGTAGAAATGGTATTATTGTATTCTTGTTGGAGTTGTTTTGCTTTGTGCCAACGATTTAAAAGTTCAGGATCGGAACAGTTATATGCTTCGCCCGTCAACATTTTTTCTTTTTCTGTCTTCATATGTCTATTTTATTTCATAGTAAATATATCACTTTATATTTTCATCACAAGATCGCGGGAGGACTATTTATTATTTAGTTGTAGTAATTGTGCTGCACATTGCAGTACAAAAAAATCCTTTGCCTGAAACTTATCCTTTTCGGTAAAAATTATTTACATCCTTACAAGCATTGTTACTTGATACGTCAAAAATATATCTGTATCATATCTTGTGCTATGGGTTGGTATATTAAATCAGGCTTTTATTCATATCGTCTCTTTTGACAAGAAAGAGAGCCATGCTTAGATCTTATACGGTAGTGAATATGGATTTATTATAAAAATTAAATCACCTCTTAGTTTTTACGGTAAGCTCCGGGAGTCATACCTCCATATTTTCTAAAATATGCTCCAAAAAAAGAGGGATTAGGGAAGTTAAGTTGATATGATATCTCCTGAATTGTTTTGTCGGAATATTTAAGAAGGCTTTTGGCTTCCATTATAACACATGATCCAATCCATTTAGATGCTCTTTGTTTGCTTATATCTTTTACTACCGTAGATAGGTATTTAGGAGTAACACATAGTTGTTCGGCATACCAGTTCACTTCCCTGTGTTTTTGGTATTTCTTCATGACAAGGTTTATGAATGCCCTAAATAATTTAACTCCGCTTTTATTATTGTTCTCCCTGTTCTCGTTTTGCCGGCATGTAAGTAAATCAGATATTTTGTATATAAATGATGTCATTATTCCTGCGCATATGTTTGATCTGTGTGTGGTGTGGACTGAGTTATCCTCGTTATATAAGAGTTCAAAGTATTTTTTTATCAATTCAAACTCGTCATCATTAAGGTTTATTACAGGGTTATTAAAAAACTGCATTAATATAGGGATGACATTTTCTGTCTCTATCCGTATCTGATTTATAAATTCTGTTGATGAAGCAAAGTAATATCCTGATATTTCTGTTTTGTTTGTTTTTGTACTGATTATGTTATTTGGGATAACAATAATCATCGTTCCCTTTTTTACATTATAATCTTTCTCGTTTACTAATATATTTGTCTCACCTTGAGTACAAAGTACTATGGCAAAGATGTTTGCCTGAAAAGGCATATCTTTCAGTAGATAATTATTCTCTGCCAATTTATCTATGCAGAAACCATTTAAAATAGTTGCTTTTTTAGAAATGCCACAGCATATATTTTTATTATCATGTAACGTAAAATAATCGTTCATAATAAACTTTTTTGTCTAAAAATAAAGTTTTAGTGTTTCCCTCAATCTCTTCCGTATATAATCACCGGTTCTGCTATAATATGTTATACGGATTGTTATTGCTTATGCTGTGCAAATATATGTTTTATTAAAGGGATGGAGAATAGAATATTGTTAAAATATGCCGTAAATTATATTAATTATTGGCTATTTAAATTTATATTGAGTATAGTTGTGATTGTTTTTTATTTCGGCAATGGCAGAGTGTATTGCATCAAGCATCTGCGGAATAGCAAATTTTACCTCCTCAGACATAGTCATGCCTATTTCTTGTATGTTCGTTACGCTCATAACAATTAATTCTATATGTGGAATACAATCCTGTAATATCATTGCATCTACCATCTCTTTTATTCCTATTTCATGAGCACTCATAAGTATAGGGTAATCTGATGAGTAATGAGGTGTTATACGCCTTACGGTTCCGGTTGGGAGAGTGTCGAGTGTGGCATCTACCATAATTACATGGTCGTATGATTGAAGTATTCCTATCAATGAGAGCCCTCCGGTTCCACCGTCCAGAGAATCGACATTATCATACGGATTGTTTTCGGCAAAATAGTTTACCGTATGTATTCCTACGCCTTCGTCCGACAGAATAAGATTTCCTATCCCGAGAACAAGTATATCCTTTTTCATTTTATCTTCTGTTTTTTAGCTTTTTTATCCTCTTCTCGTTTGGTTTTTAATTTGCTGTGTTCATTAATCTCTTTGCGATAAAGGTTCACAAGGCGTGTGTCTATGAATTTCCATCCTCCGATTATTGATGATGCTATACCGTTGCGTTCAATATAGTCGTGATAAAATACAAGATAAATATGTGCTATTGAAAATAAGATGAAAGTCCACATAAGTATATGGTGAATATAGCGTATAGTGAAAAAGCCCCCAGACATTTGCAACCCGGCTTCGAACGGTGGAGCTACAATGCTATCTGACGAGGCATAAAACATCCCCAAGCCTGTCAGTGACTGTATTGCCATAATGACGAATATCCCAAAATAAGTGAAGGCGGCAAGGCTGTTGTGCCCTATATCATAAATAGGTTTAGGTGAGAGTAATAGTACGTCAACATTTACAGTTTCAGTAATTCCGCGCCACTGTTTCTTTGTTAGAGGTATATAGTTATGCCACTGTGCAAACGTGTTGCCGGCAAACATCCAATAAATACGTACAATAAAGTTTGTCATAAATATGAATGCAGCAATAAAATGAGCTAATCTTATCCACCCGAACCAATAGTTTTGCTCAGGTTGTGTGCCGTGCATTATTGCGGGGGGATCGCCTATTATGTATCCTGTTACACAAAGTACAATGATGCAAAAAGCATTTACCCAATGAAAAATGCGTACCGGCAATTGCCATACATAAACTTCTTGTAGATTTGCTTTTTTTGTTATCATAACAGTTCGCTTATATTACCGATGTACGATGTATGTGTTCTCCATTTTCATCATAAATATGTACAGCACAAGCCATACATGGATCAAACGAATGTATTGTTCGTAAAATTTCAAGGGGGACATCCGGGTTATTCACAGGTGTTCCTATAAGCGAAGCCTCGAACGGAGACTTTTGACCTTTTGTATCGCGTGGTGAAGCGTTCCATGTGGTAGGTACTACCATCTGATAATTTTTAATCTTCTTTTTCTCTATATTAACGTAGTGGGCAAGTCCACCCCTTGGTGCTTCAGTTAACCCTATGCCATGCGCCGAATGTGGCCAGCTATTAGGTTCCCAATATACACCGTTGAACATTCTTTCATCTCCTGATTTTATGTTTTGTACTAACTGTATATAAAATTCTTTTTGCCATTTTGAAAGCAAATTAGCTTCCATCGAACGTGCCAAAATTCTCCCTATCGTAGAGTATAGCGCATTGATAGGTAAATCTAACTTTTTAAGACAACGATTTGTAATATCCCAATACTCTTCTTTTTTTGCACCTAACCCGACAACAAATCTTGCCAGAGGACCAGTCTCCATAGGCATCCCTTTATAACGAGGCGTTTTGATCCAGCTATATGGCTTGTCGCCACCCAACCAAGAGAAGGGTGGAGTAGGTCCTGTATAATTGAGGTTAGTTTCTCCTACTGATGGATGCAGCCCTGTATTGTCTCCTTCGGTATAAGTGTACCATGAGTTGTTTATAAACTCTTGTAGGCCATCCATTGCATAGGGGTCAAACTCCATTACATTCTCCATATTACGCCCAACAACAGCTCCTCGTGGAGATTTGTAAGTAGATAACTCGCCATAGTTGCCGGTAGGATAGTCGCCGTAAGCCAGATAATTTGTTACCCCTCCGCCATATTTTGTCCACTCCGGATAATAAGAGGCTATTAGAAGCACATCGGGCAAATACACCTTTTCCACGAATCTGTTTGTAACTCCAATTATCTCCTCAACAAAGCTCAGTCGCTCCATGTTAATGGCATTAGGTCCGTTGGTATTAATAGCACATGCCATTCCGCCTACTAAATAATTGGGATGAGGATTTTTACCGCCGAATATTGTTTGTACCTTTACTATCTCCTTTTGTATGTCGAGTGCTTCGAGATAGTGAGCAACGCCTATTAGATTTACAGCAGGAGGCAGTTTGTATACAGGACTTCCCCAATATCCATTGGCAAAGATTCCCAACCTTCCGGCTTCTACAAAATCTTTTATCCTGCGTTGTATATCTTTGAAGTAACCTATTGAGTTTTTCTCCCAATCAGATGATGATTGGGCTATTGCCGCACTCTCTTTTGGATCAGCTTTCAGAGCTGACAGTACATCTACCCAGTCAAAAGCCTGTAACTGATAAAAATGTGTTACGTGATCCTGTATTGTAATGGCTATCTGCATCAGTGAACGTACTCTCTCGGCATTAGGTGGTATAATTATTCCGAGAGCATTTTCCACACTCCTTACAGAACATAATGAGTGAATGGATGTACATACACCACAGACTCTTCCCACATAAGCCCATATATCTCGTGGATCCCGGTCGCGGGCTATAATTTCTATGCCACGTACCATTGTGCCTGTGCTGAATGCATCAGTTATTATCCCATTTTCAATCTCGGCCTCTATTCTTAGATGCCCTTCGATACGTGTTACCGGATCTACAACAACTCTTTTAATCATATTGTGTCGAAAAATTAGTTCTTGTTTTTATCTTCTTTAAGCAGAGTATCTATTTCGTTATCCGCCTTTTCATCGTTTTCTAATATGTCGGCTTTGTCGGCTTTATAGCTCTCTATATTCAGCGATATATCATCCATCTGATTTTTTATCAGTTTGTGTTTTTGTATATTAGTGGCTATTGCATGTGCGGCGACACCGCCTAAAGCTATTCCGGTAAGTATCCCTCCGACCTGATCGGCAGTTGCTTCAATCCCTATTCCGTGAATATCAGACAGGTGTGTGTATAACGGCTCGTAATCCCAGAATCCCGGTTCGGCACACCCAATACACCCGTGTCCAGACTGTATTGGGTAACTAACTCCTTCGTTCCATTTTATTATGGCGCACGAGTTGTATGTATTAGGTCCTTTGCATCCCATATAGTAGAGACAGTAACCCTTTTTCGCATTTTCGTCGTCAAAACTTTGTACGAATAAACCGGCATCGTATGCCGGCCGACGATAACAACTATCGTGTACGCGTCTTGAGTAAAAGTTTGCAGGTCGTCCCATATTGTCCAACTCAGGCAGTCGTCCGAACGTAACTATATATGTTATCACTCCTGCCATTACATCGGCAATAGGTGGACATCCCTGTACATTTATAATAGGTTTCCCTGAGTATATTTTATGTACCGGCTTAGCTTTTGTAGGATTGGGATAAGCAGCTTGAATGCACCCTGATGAGGCGCAATTACCCCATGCAATGATAGCTTCTGCGCCGTCTGCGCCCTCTTTGAATACTTGTAGTGCATCTGCGCCTCCGATAGTGCAATATCCGGGACTTCCTGTCGGAATAGCCCCTTCTACTATCATAATATATTTGCCATAGTTGTCATGTATTGATTTCTTTCGCGCCTCTTCGGCCTGTGCTCCGGCGGCAGCCATGAGTGTATCTGAATAATCGAGAGATATCATCTCTAACAGTATCTGTTCAACTACTGGGTGCGATGCCCTGAGAAACGATTCGCTGCAACAGGTACACTCCTGAAAATGATACCATAATACATGCTTCATCGGTTTGTTTTCAAGGGCATTAACGATTTGTGCTACTCCGCTGCTCTCCAATCCGAACATTCCGCCTATAATAGCACAGAACTTAAGGAAATCTCTGCGTGAGATACCTTTTGCTATCAAATTTTTATAAAAACTATTCTCTTCGCTCATAGTATTTTTTCTCTTTTTTTCCTACGTATTTTTAGCATATACGTGGAAGTTGTTCTCTTAATAGCGGTGGGAGATTCCTTTCTGTTCCGACTATGGTTTTGAGGTAAACCTCACCCGGTTCTCCCTTTATAACTTTGCCTATTATTACAGCGTTTTTCCCATATTTATCCTCTCTTATTACGGATAGGGCAGTTGAGGCATATTCTTCAGGTACAAATACAACCATTACGCCTTCATTTGCAATATATAAAGGATCAAGCCCCAAGAGTGCAGAGGCGGCAGCAACATGTTTGCTTATAGGAAGTATATTCTCATCTATAATGATTGCCTTTTTAGAAATTGAAGCTATCTCGTTAAGGACTGTGGCTACACCGCCGCGAGTTGCATCGCGTATAGCACTTATATGCTGCACTTTAGACAAAAGATTTATAATCATATTTCTTAACGGGGCGGTATCGCTTTTTACTTTGCCTTCAAATCCAAGTTTCTCGCGTGAAGTAAGGATTGCAATGCCATGTTCTGCAATAGGAGCTGTAACTATTATTGTATCGCCATGTTGTATGTTTTTAGGCGATAGATTCAGGTTGGGGAGGATAGACCCTATTCCGCTTGTTGAGATATAAATTCCGTCACACTTTCCTCGTTCTACCACCTTTGTGTCTCCGGTAACAATCATAATACCGCCCTCTTTGGCTGCTTTGGCCATGCTTTTGACTATCTTTTCCAACTTATAAATT
>JAVVOY010000057.1:0-8893 GCA_036656055.1 Bacteroidales bacterium | reverse complement strand
GGGTGAAACAAACATGCAGTATTTACCGCATTACTTAGCTCTGTAAAGATATAACAATTCTACGGAAAGGATTACTGTATAGAATCAAAAATTATAATTTTAACAGAAGTGTAAAAACTGCAACTTATTACATAAGTACAATTTTTTAAATTAAATTTGTGCGTTTTTTTGCGTTTATTAAATTTTTATTGTTGTAAGTATGGAACAGATTGAATCGGCTGCATCTGCAATAAGCGGTTTTTTATGGGGAGTACCAATGATAACACTTCTTATCGGGACTCATATTTTCCTGACAATACGCCTCCATTTTCCACAACGCTATATCTTCAAAGCAATAAAACTCTCTGTAACCCCAGACAAGAATACCTCTGGTGATATTTCACCATTCGGCAGTGTAGTTACTTCACTGGCAGCCACTTTGGGTACTGGTAACATTATAGGGGTGGCTACCGCCGTAGCACTTGGTGGTCCAGGTGCTGTATTCTGGTGCTGGCTTACAGGCGTACTTGGTATAGCCACTAAATATGGGGAGGGTTTATTGGCTGTGAAATACAGAGTAATGAACGTACATGGGCAGATGATAGGAGGTCCAATGTATGCACTTGAACGAGGCTTAAAAATGAAGTGGTTAGGGGTGCTTTTCTGCATCTTTACGGCAATGGCTGCATTTGGAATCGGAAACTCAATTCAAGCAAACTCAATAGCTCAAATATGCAGTCATACATTGGGGGCATCACCTTATTGGGTTGGAGGCACTCTATCTATTCTTACGGCAATGGTTATTCTATTCGGAATTAAAACAATTGCAAAGGTATGTTCGGCATTTGTCCCTTTTATGGCCATATTTTACATACTCGGATGCACAGTTATATTGATAATGAACAGTGAGGTTCTTTGGCAAAGCATTGTGCTTATTGCCAAATCGGCATTCTCCACCAAAGCTGTCGGTGGAGGCTTTGTTGGTACAACCATAATAATGACTATGCGCTACGGAATTGCCCGCGGACTATTCTCAAACGAATCAGGAATGGGTTCAGCCCCTATTATTTCTGCCGCAGCTCAGACTCGTAATCCTGTAAGACAGGCTTTAGTTACATCTACCGGCACTTTCTGGGATACGGTTGTTGTATGCGCTATTACAGGCTTAGTTATTGTAAGCAGCATAGTTGCATATCATGATATTGACTATACACAAGGCGCTGTTCTTACTTATGCCGCTTTTGACAAGATTCCATACGTAGGGCAATATGTACTGATGATAAGTTTAATAACATTCTCTTTTTCCACAATTCTTGGATGGCCATATTACGGAGAGAAAGCTGTGGAATATCTTGGAGGTGATAAACTGATAATCTACTATCGCATAATGTGGGTTATCGCCGTGTTTATGGGATCGGTATTGAATCTTGAATTAGTATGGAACATTGCTGACTCAATGAATGCCCTGATGGCAATTCCAAACCTTATCTCCCTGCTTTTACTAAGCGGGGTATTAGTCAGCGAAAGCCGCAAATATCTATGGGACAATAATATTGACGGCTATGACAAAACGCCTATTCCTAAAGTCAAAGATATTTAGAATCTGTGCTATTTTATAAGTCAAACGCAATAATTCAGAGGAAAAGGTTGCAGCATAAACTCTAAAATCATACTTTTGTACAAGAAGGGAATATGATTTATTTCGCTTCTATTATATCAATAAAATTATTGTTAATGCGTATAGATATTATTACCGTTCTTCCGGAACTATTAGAGAGTCCTCTTAATTATTCAATAGTAAAAAGGGCTAAAGATAAAGGGCTAGTAGAGATAGTAGTACATAACTTACGCGATTATTCCACCGACCAACGCCATCACCGGGTGGATGATTATCCGTTCGGCGGAACGGCAGGGATGGTGATGCAGATAGAGCCTGTTGACAGGGCTATCACTGCACTTAAAGCCGAACGCAATTACGATGAGGTGATATACACCTCTCCGGACGGAGAGATGTATGATCAACCCATGGCAAATACCCTCTCAATGACGCAAAACCTGATAATATTATGCGGTCACTACAAAGGTGTTGATTACAGGATACGTGAGTATCTTATAACGAAAGAGATATCCGTAGGTGATTATGTCCTTACGGGCGGGGAGCTTGCCGCAGCTATTATATGTGATTCAGTTGTAAGACTTATTCCTGGTGCAATCGGGGACGAACAGTCTGCCCTCTCCGACTCTTTTCAGGACAATCTGCTTGCTCCCCCTGTTTACACGCGACCTGCTGAATATAAAGGGTGGCGTGTACCTGAAATATTACTCTCAGGGCATCAGAGAAAAATAGACGATTGGCAACATGAACAAGCTTTAGAGAGGACAGAACGGCTGCGTCCTTACCTTATGAAGAATAAAAAATAGCTGTCCATTTGCAATCATCTATCCGGTATCTTAACCACAACAGGTCACTATCTCTTTTCAGAAACTTTATATATGAGCTTTATAAGTTGCTCGTTATTCTCAAGCTCCATAACAGTTCCTTTATCTGTCACTATTATCTTCATTGGGAATTTCATAACATTGAGGTAATTATACTCAAAATCCATATCAGGACATGCCATGCGGGTTGTTCCGATTATGTTTACTGTTAAACTGTCGCCGTGTAATTTGTAATCTCCTATTATACGATTACATCCTGTCGAACCAGCTATCTTCACCGTATCATTAAACATTAATACCGGTGCTTCATGTCCCATAGCAACCTCTTTACCGGATACTTCACACTTTTGGAGCGTCCATTCTTTTCCCATAATATCTTCAGGCAACACTTTTCTGCCCATTCCACAACCAACCATTGTTACCAACAAAAGTAGTGTTACTAATTTCATCTTTGCATTCATACGTTTTTTTTCTTTATCAATATAACTCTTCGTTTTCTATCTTCCCTTCCGGTAAAAACTTTTTAAGAAGGACATAACCAACTATGCCGGATAACAGCGATCCTGCCACAATTCCTATTTTTGCATCGGTAAGCAAATTTGGGAACGCCTCTCCATAGGATAGCGATGCTATAAATAGCGAGACGGTAAAGCCTATACCTCCCAAAGCAGCCACACCGGCTAATGTACGCCATGATACTCCTGCCGGCAAAGACGAAAGTTTAAATTTCACGGCAAATGCCGTAAATATTATTATTCCCAAAAACTTACCTATAAATAATCCTGATATAATTGCCGGGGCAATACCTTGGGTAAAGTTATGGATGGTAATTCCGCTAAAAGCTATTCCGGCATTTGCAAATGCAAATAGCGGGATTATTATATAGTTTACTAACGGATGAAGTGAATCTTCAAGACCTTGCAGAGGCGATATTACCTTGTCGGAGGCCGATTCTACACTTTTCAACATGTTCATCTGCTCGTGTGTCAGGATATAACTTGCTCCTCTTTTCTGCTCTGAAGCTACCGGAAAGTCCGTCATTATATCCTTTATATCTTTTATATAACGGTTTGTCTTTATAAGCGGGTGCGCCGGAATACAGAAAGCGATTAAAACGCCTGATATAGTAGGATGTATTCCGGAATTAAGAAATAAGAACCATATTACAATACCGATTGCAATATAAAACATCTTACTGTTTATATAAAATTTCATCCCTAAAATCATTATTGCCAACAGTCCGAAAGAGTATAGCAAATATTCATAATGAACAGTTTCGGTATAAAAAAGGGCTATTGCAAGTATTCCGAAAAGATCATCTGCTACCGCAAGTGTGGCAAGGAATATCTTAAGTCCAATAGGTACTCGTTTGCCGAAAAGAGATAATATTCCGAGAGAAAAAGCAATATCTGTCGCCATTGGAATGGCTACGCCACGCATCTCATCAGCACCGTTAGCCACAACAGAAAAGATTGCAATAGGTATTATTATTCCTCCTAATGCTGCAATTACAGGCAAGATAGCTTTCTTCACCGATGATAGTTCTCCTACAAGAACCTCACGCTTTATCTCTAACCCTACGGAGAAGAAAAATATGGCCATTAATGCATCATTAATAAACTGCATAACAGACATGGGTTTGCCATGATGTGCCAAAAGGTTAAAGCCACCTATCTGCAAAGATATAGATTTGTTCCAGAGAGAAAAATAGATTTCAGATAGTGGCGAATTTGCCGCTACAAAGGCCAACACCGTGACTATTATTAAAAGATAACCACTATTTGCATAGTGCTCTAATGTCCTGCGTATTGCAAAAATAGTATCTTTCATATAATCTTAGCTATTTAATTCTGAAATTAAAACTCTTACTAACAACAACAACAGAGCTATTATGGTTTTGCAGGAGAGTCCAGAGTCTTTAAAAAACCTGATATAGTAAAAAATAGTGTCCCTTTCTCTTTTTGGTGATTTATTACGTTTTCTAATTTACTTAACATCTCATCTCCACTATTATTGGTAATAAGGGGAGATAACCTATATTTACGTTTTACTGATTTGAGGTCTGTAAATTCCCACGGATGAAAATATAATATAGTATATCCGTCATGACTTAAAGTCTTTGTCAAAAGATAGTTATACAAATAAAGTGGCAAATTATGAAGAGTTAGCCAGAATAGCGGGAATCTAAATTTAGGGGTAACCCCGGTAGGGAGTTGTATTAACCCATCATCGTTAAAATATAGTCTGGGATAGCCAAGATTGTTATAACGTCCCGGAATTATTGTGGGATTAATGGATGAGTTGTATATATATCCTGCTTTACGTATCTCTTTTGAGGATACAGACATCATTCGTGCCATTCTGAAACCACGTACCGTAACTTGTGTTATCTCTTCAAGTATCTCTTTTGAACGCAACAAATCAGCATTATAAAACTGGGAGTGGCGTAAACCGTGCGATGCTATTTCATGCCCTTCGTTTACTGCCCTCTTTATTATATCAGGTGCGTTTTCGGCAAAGTTGGCAGTGCAGAATAGTGTTGCAACAACTTTATTGCGCTTTAATATCTCCAATATCTTTTCAGCTCCTTCTACTGAACGGCGCATCTGTTCTTCAAACGGTATATCAACTCCATTTTCAAGAGGAAGATCAAACTCTTCTATATCAAAACTAAGCAACAATTTAGGCATGATCTGTCAATATCTTAAATACATTCTTAAACTCACGTGTCATTGTCTTAAATCCCATTGAAGAGATTGTTATTCCGGGTTTTATCGACGCTTTTACTGTCTCTATACGAATATTTTTGGCATGTGTGGCTTTATATATAAATTGTGTATCGAAAAGAAAAGTATCTATCGTGGTTGATAAAAATATAGGTTTGCTCGCTTTTCCTATCCCTTTAAGCCCACCCTGTGTATCGCGTACTTTTATTCTGAATACAATTATATTGATAAGATGTGAGCCAAATGACAATATCTTGCGAAACAGCGGAAGTCGATACTGATATGACAACACTCCTCTGATGGCGATAACAACGTCAGCTCCGCCAGAGAGTGCCTTTACAACCTTAACGAAAGAATCCGTTGTATATGGAAAGTCGTAATCAGAATATATTATATCATCAGATGTGCTGTTCTTTACCCCCTCTCTTACTGCATATCCTTTCCCGCGATTGACGGCATAGGAGACTACTTTTACGTTTCCGGTTTTTTCTTTTATATAACAGACTGATTCTTCTGTAAATCCACGCAAAGAACCGTCATTGACAAGTATCAGATTAATCTTTACTTCAGGCAGACGTTGGGATATATCCATATAATTATCCACAACTACCTTCTCCCAACCTTTCGAAGGGTTATAACATGGTAATATAACGTCAAATTCTTTCGCCATCATATTTGTAGTTTTTAGTAAGCAATTCGTAAGTAAGTTTAAACCAGATTATAACACATGGTAGAGCTTTCAGCGCATAAGGGCGTATATATTCTTCACGTAAATATTTAGGGAATAAGTCGGACGGGGACATACTTGTAAGGATGAATGCGAATATCATCAATGCAATATCCCATCTGGTTCGCCTCCACGGAACACAATAATACCATAAAGCTATGCCGACAAAAGCTATTATGTATGAACATGATTCGCTCCCGGAGCTGAATATAACAGTGAATATAAGTGCCGATGCAAGTATCATAAGCCTGAACGGCAAATATGCGTACTGTTTTATCCTGAGGTAAGGCATAATAAAAATGATGCAACCGGGAATTAGTATCCAAAGGTCTGAGAAATAGATATTATGTGTCGTTTTTCTTATGATACCCAACAACGATACATTTTGATACAGAGCAAGTGCATTATCATTGTTTTTCTGAATAATATCGGTTATCCATAAACCATATTGGTTTATTATATATTCAGGTGATGTAAAAAGCATAGGGGCAGCAAACATCACTACGCCCCACCCTATGCACGAAAGCAGCAACTTTGTTTTGTGTTTTGAAAAAAAGAAAAATGCAAGACCTACTACACCGTATAATTTCACAAAAGTTCCTAGCATAATAAATAATGCCGCCCATATATCTTTCTCTTTTTTTATAAAAGTAAAAGAGAGCACTAATATTGCTGCAATTACAATATTAAATTGCGAATAAAATAGTGCCGTCAGCAATTCATGGGCGCAGAACCAATATAATAATGTATATCCGCACTGCTTCAATGGAAGTGTCTTAATTGCATAGAACAGAGTAAAAGCGAGAGCCATAAGCCAACTCAGAAGCGAGAGCCATAAGGGCATTAGGGCAAACGGGGCTATTACGATGCTGAAAAATGGTCCGTAATGATTAAGGTCTTTGTATTCTCCGGGATAAAATCCGTAAAGTGATAATCCATCCACGGCATGAAAGAATACACCACGGAATATGAGAAAATTATTATAACTGCCGTGAAAATATTTCGATGCCCATGCACATACTACTATAATAAGCCATACAGTAAAGATAACAGATGGTTTGCTAAGCATCTCTTTTAGTTTCGAAATCTTCTGAAATGTCATTACAAATATATGCTTTAATCTAATTTCAATACAGCTAAAAAAGCCTTTTGAGGAACTTCGACAGAACCAATCTGCTTCATCTTCTTTTTTCCCTTTTTCTGCTTTTCAAGTAGTTTTCGTTTACGGCTTATATCTCCGCCGTAACATTTGGCGGTTACATCCTTACGAACAGCCTTAACGGTTTCACGCGCAATTATTTTGGCACCTATTGCTGCCTGTATCGCTATATCAAACTGCTGACGAGGAATAAGTTCTTTTAGCTTTTCGCACATACGGCGACCAAAAGGCTCGGCATTATCAGAATGTGTCAAAGTAGAGAGTGCGTCTACCGGTTCGCCGTTAAGCAGGATGTCTAATCTAACAAGCTTAGATTGGCGAAAATCATTCAGATGATAATCAAACGAGGCATACCCTTTTGATATACTTTTAAGTTTATCATAAAAATCTATGACTATCTCCCCAAGAGGAAGGTCATATATAAGTTCAATCCTGTTACCTGATATATATTCCTGTTTTACAAGTTCTCCGCGTTTACCAAGACAAAGTGTCATTATTGAACCAATATAATCGGTAGTAGTTATAATGGATGCCCTAATAAAAGGCTCTTCAATATGTTCTATGAGAGTGATATCAGGAAGCCCTGATGGATTATGAACCTCTATCATCTCCCCCTTTTTATCAAAAACATTATATGATACATTAGGGACAGTTGTTATAACATCCATATCAAACTCCCTGTCCAGACGCTCCTGTATGATCTCCATATGCAGCAGACCGAGGAAACCGCAACGAAATCCGAAGCCGAGGGCAACAGATGACTCGGGCTGAAACGTCAGTGAAGCATCATTAAGTTGCAACTTCTCGAGAGAGCTACGAAGATCTTCAAAATCTTCGTTATCAATAGGATAAACCCCTGCAAATACCATGGGTTTAACCTCTTCAAAACCGTCAATGGCCTTTTCACAAGGACGGGTAACATGGGTGATTGTATCTCCCACCTTTACCTCGCGCGAACTTTTTATCCCTGATATTATATACCCTACATCTCCAGCTGAGAGCTCTTTACGTGGAGACATCTCAAGTTTAAGAATACCTATTTCGTCGGCTTCATACTCTTTCCCGGTAGAGACAAATTTAACATTATCTCCGCTATGAATAGCTCCGTTGACTATTTTGAAATATGCGATAATTCCTCTGAAAGAATTAAAGACAGAGTCGAAAATAAGGCATTGCAAAGGTGCATCTGCATCTCCTTTGGGTGCAGGAATCCGCTCTACAATAGCTTTTAATATATCATTAACCCCTTCTCCTGTCTTTCCACTGGCACGTATTATATCTGTCGGTTTACATCCCAAAAGCGAAACTATCTGGTCTTCAACTTCCTCGGGTTGAGCGCTCGGCAAATCAATCTTATTTATTACAGGGATTATCTCAAGATCGTTTTCGATAGCCATATAAAGATTGGAAATAGTCTGAGCCTGAATACCTTGAGATGCATCCACTATTAACAGTGCACCCTCACAAGCGGCTATTGATCGCGATACCTCATATGAAAAATCGACATGTCCGGGAGTATCAATAAGGTTGAACTTATATTTATTACCATCCTGTAAGTATTCCATCTGTATGGCATGGCTCTTGATAGTTATACCGCGTTCGCGTTCAAGATCCATATTATCAAGCACCTGCTCCTGAAGATCTTTTCCAAAAACAGTATTAGTATATTCTAATAATCTGTCGGCAAGAGTGCTCTTTCCGTGATCTATATGGGCAATTATACAAAAATTGCGAATATTCTTCATTATGTTCTTATAGGTAAATTACATGACAAAGATATATATAAAAAGTGATATTTAGAATAATTGCGAAATATTAGTGTCCATTTTTAATGTCAAAAAGCAATCACGCATAACAGTTTAT
>JAVVOY010000056.1:0-9459 GCA_036656055.1 Bacteroidales bacterium | reverse complement strand
GAGATACCAATGAATCATTGCCCATGATAGGTCGCGCGGCAAACTCGTCTCAGACGGATGCCGATGCTATGGCAGTAGTTAATCTCAACAAAACATTTGCTGTACCAACCGATGCAAAACTCGGAAAAACACACTTTAGATTAAACTATACAGATGGTTGGTCAAGTGATGTTGGATATGGAACAACAACAGGAGTAACTCATACAGCATGTAGCACAATAGCTAGTGGGCTATCAGTTGAAATAATTTTGAATATAATAGAAGACGGCGCAAAATTCTCTTTTGCATCGTTAGCAGGAGTTGACGGCAGGGTAGAGACTAATACTTTGGATGGGAAATACGATGCCTTTAAAGAAATTACATTGAAAGCTATACCTTTGGACGATAGCCATTGCTTTGTAAACTGGACGGACGGAGATGGGAATATAGTATCTTCAAAAGCTGAATTTACATTTAAATTGACGCAAGATGTCATATATAAAGCAAATTTTGAAAAGAAGAGTTATCCAAAATTGACGCACTATTATATATCCAGTCGTCAGGCGAACAGATTTATTAATAAAGCTGTTTATACTGTTACTGGAGTAACTAATACACTCTTTGATCTGGGAACCTCATTTTCAGTTATACCTGTAAATACCGAAATTAACGGAACGGCTATGGTAAGTTATTTAAATCCGGAGATTATTTTACCATATGGTACAACATCGTTTCCTTTCACATGTTTTTCCACCCATGGCACGATTGGCGAACTTAATAATGAGTTAGGGTGGTGTAATCAGGTTGTTATGATAGATTGGAACAAAGACTTTGTATTTTCATCATCAGAAATATATGCCCCTACGACATTTCCGGGAAGTTCTATTTCAAGTCATCCATTCGGCTTAGCATCAGGTTATAGCCGAACCATAACCGTACCGTCAGGACAGAAATCTGACATATACCGTATGTATGTTATGTATGGAGAACCAGCTGACATAAATTCTTTAACTTGGCCTGCCGAAATGCTTAAGGACGGTAGCGTAAGACATGGAAATGTTTATGAGTTTAACATCAATATAGGATTACCAGGCGGTATAGAGAATAGCAACAACAATCCCATAATTGTTGCATACGTTTTCAATAACACCCTTTATCTTAATAATCTTGAAAATGGAAGTAACATAGATATTATGGATTTATCAGGTAGATCTATTATAAGAAGAAAAGCATTATCCGCATCCGAATGTTATGAGTTGCCCGCGAAAGGTGCTTATATTATCAACATACAAAAAGATGGACAAAGGAGTAATTTTAAAGTTGTATATTAAGAGATATGTAAGAAGCATTGTTGTTTAGCTCATTTTTTATGAGGATATTAGGCAGCTTGTTTTATTTAAGACAAAAAATCAGTACCTTTGCACCACCTGTAATAAAAAAAATAAAAGAAGTATGAAAGAACAGAAAAATCCTGATTATGTTTTTGAAGTAAGCTGGGAAGTTTGTAATTTTATAGGTGGAATATATACGGTACTCTCAACAAAAGCCAAAACATTACAGAAGATCAATAAGGACCATACTATATTCATTGGACCTGATTTGGTGCAAAACAATCAATATTTCAAAGAGAATGCTACGCTACTTAAGCGTTGGAAAAGTAAAGCAGAAGAAGCTGGGCTTAAAGTACGCGTTGGAAGATGGAACGTTCCCGGAAAACCGATAGCAATACTTGTTGATTTTAAATGCTTGTATACTGTGCGTGAATCTATTTACGGACAGATGTGGAAAGACTTTAAAGTGGATTCACTTCACGGTTATGGCGATTACGACGAATCATGTATGTTTGCCATTGCATCGGCAAAGATTATAGAGAACTTTTATAAATTTATAGACGGAGAAAAACATGAAGTCGTAGCTCATTTTGACGAGTGGACTACCGGTATGGGGCTACTATACATAAAAAAGAATCTTCCGGCTGTTACAACTGTCTTTACAACACATGCAACATCCATCGGACGTTCCATAGCCGCAAACAACAAACCTTTGTACGACTTTTTGCATAAATATATTGGTGATCAGATGGCTCGTGAGCTAAATATGGAGTCGAAACACTCCATAGAGAAGGCAGCAGCCGTAAATGCCGATGCTTTTACAACTGTCAGTAGTATAACAGCCAAAGAGAGTAACCAATTGCTCGGACGAGAACCAGATGTCACCCCTAACGGCTTTGAAGAAGAGATTGTGCCTACCGATGAAAAATATGCAACATGCCGTATATCTGCTCGTAAGCGACTTTTACAGATTGTTACTGCACTGACCGGCAAAAAGCCAGCCGATGATTCACTGCTTGTAGCAACATCTGGTCGCAATGAGTATAGAAACAAAGGATTAGATCTTTATCTAGATTCACTTAAACGTGTAGCCGGACAATATGATGGAACCCGTAATATAATAGCATTCGTTCTTGTTCCGGCATGGGCAGGGGAAGCAAGAGAAGACCTTACAGTCCGTATGAAAAAGGGTGTAAATAATGCCTCTTCGCTTAATGACCCATTCATAACACATTATTTGTATAATTACAACGAAGATAAAATTGTAAATAAAATACGCGATCTTAATTTTGAAAATTCCCCTGAAGATAAGGTTAAGGTTATATATATACCATCATATCTTAAAGGTAATGACGGAGTAGTAAATATAGATTATTATGATTTGCTTCCAGGATTAGATATAACAGTCTTTCCTTCATATTATGAGCCGTGGGGTTACACTCCGCTTGAAAGCATTGCAATGGGGGTTCCAACAATAACGACATCATTGTCCGGTTTTGGGATGTGGGTTACCGATGAAGTAAGTCGCGATCCTAAAAATAGCGGAGTTTACGTTTTGGAGCGTAATGATACAAACTATAATGAAGTTGCGTCTAAAATTGCAGATATTCTTATTGGAATAGCCGATATGAAGCCGAAGGGATACAAAACACTGAGTGAAGGAGCCAAAAAAACCTCACAAAAGGCTCTTTGGAGTAATTTTATTCAGGCTTATTTGGATGTATATCAAAAAGCGATCAAGACAAACAAAAAAAATAGATAACGATTATATTTAATAAATACCGGTTTGAAATATGAAAATAAAAGTAAGTGAGACTAATATGCCTGAATGGCGTAATGTAACTGTAAAATCCAAGGTCCCGGCTAAATTAGAGATATTACAGGAGATGTCTCGCAATATATTTTGGACATGGACAAGTGCCCAAACATCATTATTTAAAGATATTGATCATGATCTCTGGCGTTCTACCGGTGGTAATGCTGTACTTATGCTTCAGCAGCTTAGTTATGAGCAGTTGGCTGCTATATCCGATGACAAAGCCATGATGCACAGAATTGAAATGCTATATGAAGAATTTCGGAAATATGTAGATACGCCTAAGCGTATAGATATTCCTTCCGTTGCTTATTTCAGCATGGAATACGGATTATCAAATATATTGAAAATATATTCTGGTGGGCTTGGCGTTTTAGCAGGAGACTACCTTAAAGAAGCCAGTGATTGCAATGTGGATATGGTTGGAGTAGGTTTTCTTTACCGTTACGGGTATTTTACTCAATCGCTCTCTATGGACGGACAGCAACTTGCTAACTACGAACCTCAGAATTTCAGCCAGTTGCCGGTAGAACAGGTAACAGATCAATCAGGACACCCAATAATACTTGAAGTCCCATTTCCAGGCAGAATAGTATATTCCAATATTTGGCGTGTAAACGTAGGTCGTGTTCCATTGTATCTTATGGATACCGATATTGCGCTTAACAGTGAATATGACCGTCCAATAACATATCAACTTTACGGAGGAGATTGGGAGCACCGTATGAAGCAGGAATATATGCTCGGTATAGGAGGTATTCTGATGCTTGAAAGACTTGGCATAAAAAAGGATATTTATCATTGTAATGAAGGGCATGCAGCGCTAATAAATGTTCAGCGATTAGTATATTATGTCCAGAATGAGAAACTCTCTTTTGAAGCAGCACTTGAAGTTGTGCGTTCTTCGGCATTATACACAGTACATACCCCTGTCCCTGCCGGACATGATAGTTTTGACGAGCAGCTCTTCGGTAAATATATGTACGAATTCCCTGAAAAATTAAATATCTCTTTTGGAGACTTGATGGATCTTGGACGAGAGAATCCGGGGACCAATGAGAAATTCTCTATGAGCGTTTTTGCATGCAACACCTGCCAAGAGGTAAATGGTGTTAGCAAGTTGCATGGAAAAGTTTCGCAGCGTATGTTCCAGCCTATCTGGAAAGGATATTCGGCAGAAGAGCTTAATGTAAGTTATGTTACCAACGGAGTGCATTTACCTACATGGACAGCCTCGGAATGGAAAGTTTTTTATGAAGAGAAGTTAGGAAAAGATTTTCTTATGCATCAAGACGACCGTCGTATGTGGTCGAAAATATATGATGTTCCAGACGAACAGATATGGGAGCTTCGTCAGATAATGAAACGTAAGTTTGTTAATTTCGTAAGAGATGATTTTCACGAAAATTGGCTTAAAAATCAAGGCGATCCGTCACGTATAGTGTCGGTTCTCGAGAGGATAAACCCAAATGCCCTTATGATTGGTTTTGCCCGTCGTTTTGCTACATACAAACGAGCCCATTTACTCTTTACAGATCTTGAACGCCTTTCCAAGATTGTAAATAACCCTATGTATCCCGTGCAGTTTATATTTTCCGGCAAAGCACATCCGGCAGACGGTGCAGGTCAAGATCTCATAAAGAGAATAGTTGAAGTTTCACGCCTTCCCGAGTTTCTCGGTAAGATAATTTTCCTCGAAAATTATGATATGAAGGTAGCAAAACGTCTTGTTTCAGGAGTTGATATATGGCTTAATACACCTACACGTCCACTTGAGGCATCAGGAACATCTGGCGAAAAGGCGGAGATGAACGGAGTATTGAACCTTTCAGTACTTGACGGTTGGTGGTATGAAGGTTATAAAGAAGGCGCAGGTTGGGCACTTACCGATAAACGTACCTTCCAAGATCAAGGACATCAGGACAAATTGGACGCAGCAACAATATACTCAATGTTTGAGAATAAGATTGTACCCCTCTATTTTGCAAAGAATAGCAAAGGGTATTCCCCCGAATGGATACAATACATTAAGAACTCTATTGCCAAAATTGCTCCTGATTTTACGATGAATCGTATGATCAATGATTACATAAATCGTTTCTATATTAAAGAGGCTAAACGTAATACTCTTCTCAAAACTGACAATTACAAACTGGCTAAGGAGATTGCGGCATGGAAGATTATGATTGCAGAAAAGTGGGATAAAATAGAGATTATTGATGTAAACCTTCCTGAAGAGTTTGTTACCGGGCCACAAATAGGTGCCGTATATCCAATAGAGGTAACAATAGACCGTAAAGGATTGCCTAACTGTTTCGGCGTAGAGATAGTTGTAACAATTGAAGGCGATGAACAAAAGGCAGCCTCTTTGGTACATGAGTTGGAAATTGTTAAAACCGATGGAGATCTGACCACATACAGATATGATTATCAAGTGTCCCGTGCCGGAATTTACAAGTATGCCTTCAGGCTTTTCCCTAAAAATTCTCTACTTCCTCATCGTCAGGATTTTGCATACGTGAAGTGGTTTCTTACAGGTAAAAATAAGAAGTAATTTAACGCGGCACTCTAATTTTATGCACGTCGCTGTTTAATATAATATATATTTATTATTGGCATCACTGTTTATCACAATAGGCAGTGGTGCCAGTTTTTTAATTTCATTGATTATTGCTATTTTTGTATTTCGTCGTATATCTTCATTATTTAACCAATAAATTAATTGACACAAAAAAAAACAGATGAAAATATATGTAGCATTATTTCAATTATTACTGTTTTTGTCTGCTCCAATTATGGGACAGCAAGTAAAACCTAATTTGCCATGGATAGATATTTCAGCCCAAAAAGAGAGGCAACATATTATATCTTCAGGTAAAGTAGATTTATATAACGGTCACCCGACTACTGTTATGCTGAATGATAATAAGACAATAATTTGTGTTTGGAGTGACGGACATGGCGGACGAGCAGCTTATATGGCAAAGAGTGTGAATGGTGGAAATAGTTGGAAGAGATCAACAGTTAATCCTGATTGGCAAGAGATGCGTAACTGTCCGAGCATATACAAACTTGAAGACAAGAATGGAAAGGAGCGTCTTTTCGTTTTTTGCGGAGAGCCTGAGATGGCTCAAACTTGCAGTGAGGACGGAGGTGAATCATGGAGCCAGGTAATTAGCCTGCATAAACCATGTGTAATGGCATTTGCAAGCATCATAAAATTAAAAAACGGTGATTATCTCGGTATGTACCATAGGGGATATAACGATCAAGATAGACCACCACTGACGCTTTGGCAGTCAATATCGCATGACGGTGGATTGACATGGGAAGAGTCAGTTAATTCAGCCTCTATTGAAGGGCGTTCACCGTGCGAGCCATGTATGTTTCGCTCACCAGATGGAAACCGTATCGTATGCGTTGTGCGTGATAACAGTAGAAAAGGAAATTCGTTAATGATGTTTTCTGATGACGAAGGGACTACATGGTCTGACCTGAAAGATACTCCTTGGGGAATTACCGGTGACCGCCACATAATAAAATATGCTCCAGACGGTAGATTAGTTGCTGTCTTCCGCGATATGGCAGAAAACAGCCCTACAAAAGGACATTTTGTAGCGTGGATTGGAAATTATAAAGATATCTTAGAATCTACCTCAGGTCAGTATAAAATTAAATTGTTGCATAGTAATGCCGGATCTGATTGCGGTTATCCCGGGCTGGAAATATTGCCCGACGGGACTATCATTGCAATTACATACATAAAGATAAAACCCGGAAAAGAGCAGCATTCAATTGTTCAGACCCGCTTTAAGCTAAGCCAAACAGACTCTATGCTTTGATAATTCAGGAAGTTATGCGAATAATAATTGTTAATATCTTGATTAACAATTGAGTAGTAATATCTTTGGCAAAGTAATAGTATTATATATACGGATTGTATTCACGTTCGTAACCAATTGTTGTTGTAGGACCGTGTCCGCTGTATACAATCGTATTATCCGGAAGTGTAAAGAGTTTACTACGTATCCCTTCAGCAAGTATTTTGTAATTACCTCCGGGTAAATCGCAGCGACCAATACCTTCCTTGAATATTACATCTCCAACAAAAGCTATGGAAGCCAGTTTACAGTAATATACGATACTACCCGGAGAGTGTCCGGGAACGCTTATTGCCACAAATGTGTATTCTCCTATTTTAAATTCATCACCCTCTTTCACATCATTTTCAATCGTTGGAACACTGACGTTTGTCTGTATGCCAAACATTTTGGCTTGTTCGGGCATAAGGATAAGGAGTTTACTGTCGTTACTGCATGCGCTAAGTTTTACATTATAATGTTCGGCTATGAATTTGCAGCCGAAGCAGTGGTCGAGATGAAGATGTGTTGCGAGCAGATATTTAACAGTAAGTTTATAGCTATCAATATATTGTTTAATATCGGTTTCCTCTTCAGTATAGAAGCACCCCGGATCAATAACAGCACACTCTTTAGTCTCTTCATCCCAGACAATATAAGTATTTTCTGAAAACGGATTAAATGAAAATATTTTTGTATTAAGCATACTATTTTTTTATTATAGGTACATAAATTCCTTTTTTAGTAGAAAAATACTCCTCGTCAAAGAAACTGCTAAGTTCATAGGTCACAGCAATTCTTTTTACAGTGGCTATTTCATTTTGCAATTCTCCACCTTTTAGAGCTATTACACCGTTAGGAAGAGCATTTTGCTGATGTATTGCGACATTCTTGCGACATAGTTTCAACAAATCAGGCAGAGACATTGTTGCGCGGCTCACTATAAAATCGAAAGTTCCTTTCTCCTCCTCAACTCCACATTGTTTTAATATAACATTCCGCAGACCCAACTTTTCGGCAATATCAGCAGCAACCTTTATTTTTTTTCCAACACGGTCTATCAGAAGGAAAGAACATTCGGGGAACATTATAGCAAGAGGTATTCCTGGAAAACCACCACCTGTCCCTACATCCATTATCTGGCTTTTAGAAGCAAAATTAATAATCTTTGCTATGCCCAGCGAATGCAAAATATGATGCAAGTATATATTGTCTATATCCTTGCGTGAGATTACATTTATCTTTTCGTTCCAATCCCTGTACATATCCCCAAGAACTGTAAACTGTCCAATCTGTGCCTCTGTAAGTTTACTAAAGTATTTTGTAATAATATCTATCATTATTTGAATATTGATCTGATAGGGCTTTCGTCTATTATGTATTCCGATATCGTAGAGTAGGGTAGCGTAACACTTGTTCTACCTATGTAGTAAGGAGCTATCTCATAAGGATTATAACACCATGTTATCCCTTTTGCATCCACCATAAAGTTTTCAGATACCGTTACCTGATCTACCCAATAAACGTCAGAATTCTCTTTTTGTTTTATATCAGTTTTTATCAATTCTAATATTTTCGGCAGGTTATCTGTTGCAAAAATATCATTGAGAGTTATCGGAGAATTTTCATAAATATCGTACACAAAGCAAGTTTTAGTCTCTAAACCGTGTGCACCACCGGTATAAATATACGTTAAGCAAGAATAACTCCATATCCCTTTTTGATTATATCCTGTCTGAGTAGATATTATCGTATTATAATTCATCCACACTTCCGATTTAGTTTTCGGCTTTTTTACAAATTGGCTCTCAATCTCATTTTTGTATTGGTTTATGTTGTTGCCTATATAATTATTTACGGCAACTTTAGGCGAAAATTGAGCATATTCCTGACCAAAGATATTTGCAATGAAATATTCCTGAATTTTACGGGCATTTTTTGATGTGTCGTTAGGACACGGATATTGCAGAGATATATTTATTTTGAAAGCCGGACGGCTTGTATCGCCCAAAATATAGTGGTTTATAGAGTCGGTATAAGTAGCTAAAGTTATGCTATCAGATGTTTCACACAGAGAATCAATACTTTTTTTAGACCTTTTCAAACACGAAGTAGATGCCACTCCTAATACTATGGTGACAATGGCAAAAATAATGATCTTTTTCATATAATTATTTTGTTTTTTTTTCTTATTAAGTAATTCTATAATTTGCCACGAAGTTATATAAAACTAAGTCAATCTGTGTAAGATATCGGTCTGTTTTTTATTATTCCCTATCATTTATGTCTCCTTTATGCTACCCATTGTAAATTACCTATTCCATAAAAATAGAATAACAGCCTATCTAATTTAAAGTTTTGCTAATAAGATAAAGATATGCCAAAAAATTCTACCTTTGCTGATGCAAACTGAAGGGAGATAAAATACACCTGAAATAAACATAAAACAATGGCAGAAGTTGGCAAATACAAC
>JAVVOY010000055.1:0-10357 GCA_036656055.1 Bacteroidales bacterium | reverse complement strand
TTCAGGACTACTAACCAGTATAAGCCGAGTAGTGTTTGCATCGGAAAGTGTTTCAACTGCTTTTTTATAAACTTCTTTTCGTTCTTCCAATCCTGACAACTGACCTAAACAAGATGCGCCATGTGTGCTTTCACTAATGAATGTACTCCATGCCGATGGTAGTTGTAACATCCGTAGAGTGTGCCCTGTTGGTGCGGTATCAAAGATTATATGGTCGAACTCTAATTGTTTTTTAGTATCAGTAATAAAGTCTGAAAACTCATTAAAAGCGGCAATTTCAACCGTACAAGAGCCTGAAAGTTGTTCTTCCATATTTTGAATAACGCTTTCAGGTAATTGTCCACTAAAAGGTGCAATCACACTTTCCCTGTACTCTGCTGCTGCCTGCTCAGGGTCAAGGTTTACGACCGTCAGCCCTGGTACTTCCGAAATAGCCGTACCGTGTCCGTTCAGAGTTTGATTGAAAACATCTTGCAGGTTGGAAGCCGGGTCTGTACTGATAAGAAGAATTTTCTCTCCCTTATCAGCCAAACCTACTGCCGTAGCACAAGCGATAGAAGTTTTTCCTACTCCCCCTTTTCCTGTGAAAAAGAGGTATTTTGTTAGGTCGATATCTGATAAATTAAATGCTTTCATTGTGATGTTATACTTGTTTATTTTGAATATTATTTTGCGGGCATAAAATCTAAATTTATACCTGTCCACTCACTCATTTGTTGGGTGGTCGGATAAATTTTAGAAACTGCCACTTCGCCATCTACTAAGGTAATGGGTAATGCTTCTGCACCGTATTTTTGGAGATAATCATTTACAGTCTGATTGCTAACATAGCATTGAGGTTCATCCCTTAAATTGTGACGGATAACTGTAATTCCTTGTCTTTTCAATGTTTCTACAACAACTGCAATCCGCATTAGTTCTGGATTGATGTTTGTTCCACACAAACCCGTAGGACAACACATCGCCGGGTCGAAAATCTCTATCTTTTTCATTTTTACTTTTGATTTGATTGTTAAAACTCACTTATAGATAATAAATGACTGCGTAATAAATCCCCACCACGATAAAGAGGATAGCGACTACTTTACGAAACCATTTTTCAAAAGCCTGTATTCTGTTATAGAATTTACCTAATCCGGCAACACTATACGCTAACACCCAAGCAACAAGGATTACAGGTAATCCTGTTGCGATAGCATATATTACCGGTAAAAGATACCCGCCTGTTTCTGCTGCTGCCAAAGGCATAAGCATGCCGAAATAGAAAACTCCACTTGTAGGACAAAAGGCGAGTGCAAATAAAATTCCTAATAGCAAAGCTCCCCAACTACCTTTAGTTTTTTTCTTTAAACTCTCTCCGCCAATATTGATTTTTGGTATATTCAGTTTTATAATATCAAGCATGAATATTCCGATAATAATTAATATCGGAGAAATCAACATTTCACCGTATTTACTTACTGCCTTTTGAACCATAAACATACTTGCCCCTTCACGAAGAATAGGAATAAGAATAAATCCGAGCGCGGTATAAGTTACTATTCTACCAAATGTATAAAGCAAGCCGTTTATGAATATACGATGATGGTTTTCTATATCCTTACTGATAAAACCGATTGCTGTTATATTGGTAGCCAAAGGGCACGGACTAATTGCCGTTAAAATCCCTAAGATAAATGCTGTAATAGCAGGAATAGAACTATTGTCTAATAGTGATTGAAGAAAGTCCATCTTACAATTTTTTTAGTAATTCGTCAATCTTGTTTTTAATTCCCTCTTTAAATTTATTCGGCTCATTTCTTGCATTGGAGAAACTAAACTCCGTCATGTTGTTTACATTCTCTTTACCGTCTTTCCAGCCATTCACAAACAAAGACGACCATGTTACTTCGTACTTATCTGCGATTTGTTCATTTTCATTTTTTGAAATATCTATCACATTGTAGATGATTTTACCGTCTGCCTGTTCTTTAGAATAAAGGCTATCTAAAAGAGCTACCGTATTGGCTTCTATTGCCCGACAAGTTATGCAACGTTGCGAACTGTGAAAATATAGAACTTCAACACGGTTAGGTTGATTTTCTTTTGCCGTACTAATTTCTGTTTTATTCTTTGAACCATTACCACAGGAAATTAAAACGACTGTTGCAATCAGTAGATAAAATAACTTCGTCATAGCAAATAATTTATTTAGTTATCAATTCTTTCACTTCTGATAAAGACAATCTTTTTCCAGCAGATATGACTTTACCGTCAATAACCAATGCCGGGAGACTTAAAATATTATACTCCATGATTTTTAATAAATCTTCTTCCTTGATTAGAGTTGCATCGCAATCCAGTTCTGAAATAGCTTGTTTTGTGGTTTCGTACAATGCCTTACAGCTTGAGCACCCTGTTCCTAATACTTTGATTTCCATTTTTTATTCAATTATAAAGTTAATATACTAATCGTAATTCGTAGAACTACGAACATTGTTCTCAAAAAAAGGTGCTGTTATCCACAGCACGATGTACCCGTACATTTACAATCACCCAAAAATGCAGCAAATAATTTACGGGCAAGTTCCCAATTTTCTCGGTTGATACAATACCGAACTTTTGGTGTTTCTATTTCCCCCTGAATTAACCCTGCATCTTTTAGTTCTTTTAAATGCTGCGAAACGGTTGCTTTAGCAATGGGTAATACTTCGTGAATATCTCCGAAGAAACAACTATCTTGTTTAGCTAAGAAACTAAGAATTGCCATCCGTGCCGGATGCCCCATCGCTTTAGCAAAACGAGCTATCTGTTCCTGTTCCTCTGTGTACTGCTTAGTTTTCACTTTTTTATCTCCCTTCTTGTTTGTTGTTCGCAAAACTACGAACTATTTTTAAATTTATGAAATAAAACAGATAATATTTTTTAGATTAAACATTTTTTAGGTGCAAGTATCTCTCTATATATAGCTTGCATCTATGTTTATACATTAATAATCAAATATTTGCGTAATTCATAATTGTGTTGTATCATTGAACCGGTTAGATAGGCAGACAAACAGCGGAAAAAGCCGGACAAATAACTCGGTAAAAATCGTTACTGTTTCGTCTCCTATTTTAAATATTGGAAAGCAACAAGCTTATTTATTTATAGGCATTTAAGCGACTGGATTCAGTATCCTCTCCTTCCGCAAAAATACTCAGACAACGAGGAGAGAAAAACAAAAAACACCGTAAAATATTTATTTACGGCGTTTTTTAATCCATCTAAATGGATCTTTTAAATCATTATTTGGATGTGGCTAAAACATCATGTTAAGATAAGTATATAGGTTTACAATACAACTTTCACCAGTTCTACAATATATATTCATTCTTTAAAATTATAACAGATATTAATCCCATCTTGTTCGACATTACAAAAAATGTAAAAGTTTAAAAATGACAGTTTCACAAGCCAAAATTAATTGACACTTTTCATAAAATTTAGGACTTATCAGTCTGTTAAATTTAATATGTGTGGCTCTTTTACAGCATTTATATTATAATCTTCAGACTCTTAACAAAACCTGAAGTACTAATATTTACAACATAAATACCTCTTTGCAGTCCAGCAAGCGATACATATATTTCATCACCAGTAGTGGTATAAGAATATTTTTTCTGAATAACAGCACTCCCCGAAGTATTATATACAGACAATACGGCATCGGTGCAATCACGAGAAAACAATAATCTGATATTGCCGTCAGACTGAGAATAGTAAAACAAGATATCATCTACATCCCCAGTCTCAATACCTTCAACTCCATTAATTACAAGGCACTCCTTTATACCATTCCAAGCATCTAATTTCCCCCAGCCCCATGTATTTCCTGTTACGTTAACATCGCCTGTAAATTCATCAGTACGCGATGTTTTTCGTATAATATCACGGGTCTCTTCAGGAGTAAGAGAAGGACGCGCCTGCATCCAAGCCGCAAGCGTACCGGTTACCATAGGTGCTGCCATAGATGTTCCTGCCATAACTCCGTAATAATATTTAACACCATTAACAACTATCGTTTTACCTGCCTCAATTAAAGGTTTATAATAGTTACTGTTTATAATATTAGGGGAATCAGAATACGATGATACAAGGACATCACCCGGAGCTGTTACATCCGGTTTACGCCGCCCGTCAAGCGTAGGACCCCTGCTAGACATAGGCGATATATCGTTAAGCGTAACAGGATTGAAAAGTTTTGTAACATACGATCCTACTGTTATTATACGTTTACCCGTACCACCAATTTCCAACATCGTGCTATTATTATCACCGTAAGTCCAACCTGACAACCCACAATCAGTAAAATTCTCCTTATAATCCCACGCATTAATGGTTTTTCCTGCCAGAGAGGTTATCTTTACGGCAATTGCATAACCGCTTGTAACTTTAGTAATATTTTTAACAAGCAACACATGTGGGCGATTAGATGACGGTTCAACCTCAGCATACATATTTACACTCCCATTAATGCCAAATGTAAGAGGTAAAGTATATGACATATAACTGCGCGTAGAAAGCAAAGGCGATTCAATTAAAATCCTATTATTTACAATATCATAAAGTGCTACCTTAACAGAAACAGGAGAATTAACCTCCCCATAAATCTCGATATAATCAGTATCGGCAAGTTTATAATCACCAGTTACAAAACTCTGCAACGTATCAGGTTGGGTAGTAAAAGTTTTAGAGATATGTTTGTAAGAATCGCCCTCATTACCAGCAGCCCCAACAAGCAACCGACCGCTTCCCTGCAATTTATCTGCAATTTTATCAAATGTAGAGTTACCATCGCGAGGTCCTATAAAATTTCCGAGACTCATATTTACAACCACAGGCTTGTCAACCTCACGCGCATAATTATAAATGTATGACAAGGCATCAGAAACAGATGTAGAACGGTTTGAATAAGAGACAAAAACTATATCCGCCCCAGTGGCCACGCCATAAAATCCGGACTTCATATAACCACCGGCTGCAATACCCGTAACGTGCGTAGCATGAGTGCCACCGGGAGTATCGTATTTAACAGACTCAATCTCGGCTTGTGTTTTATATTCGCTGCCGTATGTAAAACCGGCAGGAGGTGTTCCAACTTCGTTATCTTGCAACCATACCCGTTTTATACGGAGGTTACTTGACGTATCATAAAAGTTAATATGATCAAACTGTAACCCCTCATCAATAATACCAACAACAACACCGGTGCCATTATAACCCGATGTTATCTCAATCCCATCAAGCATCTTATTAACGCCGGTATCATCACGTCCTTTATCAAGTGTAAGCGAAACTACGTCACCGGCCTCAATACGTATCACTCCTGCCATTATTGCAATATTATCAATAACATCCAACGGAATCATTGCCGTTATAATATTTCCTATAACACTATTTACACCTACACCATAATCAATCAATCGTTCTATTACGTCATCACTATCCACAGTAACATAACATGATATCAGCTCCTTTTCAGTTGGATATCCAGCTAAAGATTTCATTCTAACATGCTCAGATCTCTGCTTTAAAATATCCTTAGTATAAGGAGACATAACATCCCCTGCCATAGATACAGAAAGAGATAAAACAACAAGAAATAACGCCGATATTATTTTTTTCATGATTAAATAAATATACACGAGCTATTCATTAGCCGCAATTACCTCATCCAAAGTTATCTCCTCTCCTATCTCAGGTACGCTATCAGCCATCCCTTTATCTGAAGGAAAGGTGAAATAGAGACATTGAGCTTTAGAACATATCTCACCGGCTGGATTCATTATAACAGCATTTATAGTCACCAAATTACGCCGTTTTTCAACCTCCGAAGCCCTTATTACAAGATAAGGCTCTTTAGTGGAGATAGGTTTCATAAAGCGCGTCTCCATCTTAGACGTAACACCTGTTATGTTATATTTCACCATTACAACCCATGCACATATTTCATCAAGCAATACCGATTGTATCCCTCCGTGCAAAGTATCTATCCAACCCTGAAACTGTTGCTCAGGGTGCCATATACTGACAACATCATCACCGTCAGAATAAAATTTCATCCTTACACCAGCCTTGTTTTCCGGAGCGCAACCAAAACAAAAATATCCAGGTTCCCTCAACCACGGATTAATTAATCTTTTCATAGCTATAAATTTTTACACTACGCTAAAGTACGTTTTTTGTCTGTAAAATACAAAAGTATTATTTTAAGAATCTCCATATCGGTGATATTATAACCATCACACAAACATCATTCCAAAACAAGAAATGGACGATTATAAAACTATCTTCCATTCGCGGCAAAGCCTGTCAAAAGAAAATGCCGCATTTGCCGGACTTGTACTTGGCACAGACGAATATATAATATCGGCAAGTCGCTCAAAATACTTATCATAAAGTTTCTCCGCCATCTTCCCATTAAACAGAACCTTTTTAATAGTTGCATTATCATGCAAAAACGTCAAAATATCATTAGGCACAGCATCACGTATGGCATTATCCATGCTCCCCTTACGCACAGCCTCACCAGCAATATCCCAGAGTGCTATTCCATTATCTGTCAACATCCGCTTCTTCTCTTCATAATTGCACGGGACATTACTATCTGTTATAAAAGCAATAACACGCCAGAAACGATTTTGAGGATGCGCATAATACTCACACTCCAAAATAGAACGGTCGCCTGGGATAGATCCTAAAATAAGCGTCACTGCACCGCTGCCAGCAACCGGAGTAAATGAATATTTAAGATACCGTTCACTCATTATTTGTTTACCAAAATATTCTATATACAAATAAGTTTATTAAAGTTTCACTAAACAGCCTAAGCATTATACCCTTTTCTCTTTAACCATGCAGCAGCATAAGTACAAGAGGCCTTACGCTTCAAGCCTACGGCATCAGCATAGGCATAAGACTCAGATACAAGGGCAGAGGCAATTCCGCGTCCGCCTATCTCATCAGGAACAATAGTATGTGTAATACACAACGCCCCATCCTCAATAACATACTCAACATAGGCAGTTACGCCGTCAATCACAGTTATAAAAATGCCCTCATCGGCATTATGCGTAATCTCATACATAAAATTATAAATTTATATTCACCCTTACCATTTATTATAGAGGTTGCATCAATTTAATCGTCTCGGTTTTTATGATATTCCGTCAGGAAAAAACTAATTTCGCTGCACTTGGTATCGTTTGTACAAAAATATAAAATAAATACTACTTAATACGTTATCGGCATTCTTCAATCATAATTAATTAACAATCCTGTATATAACGAAAGCAGAAGCCTGACTATTATTGTGGTCAGACTTCTGCTACTTATCGTTAACTACGATTAATCAGTCTACCTTTGTAAATCTCTTTACTTTTGTCTGTTGACGGTCACAAACATTCAATATATAAACACCGCTCTTCAGATTACCGACATTTATAACGGCATTGCCATAGTTATTCTCTTGAACTATAACCTTTACTCCGTTTATTGATATAACTTCTATCGCATATTTCTCCATATCAGTAACAATATTAAGTTTATCTTTAGCAATAGTTGGATATATTGTAAATAATGTGCTAGCTGGTATGCTCTCAACATTCAGATTTACATCTACTGTAATGGGTATTCTTACAAACTGCTTTTTCCCTTTTTGTGTAGCACTTATTACTAAATAATAAGTGCCTTCTTGTTTGGTTGTAAGTATTAGATCTGTACCCGATACTGAAGCATCTATCGCCAACTTATCACAGTCATCTTCTATTTTATATGTTACATTGGCTAACGCATTATCTTTTATAAAAAACTTGGTAAGTTCTATACTGTACTCTCCTACTCCCACTATCTGTGGTTTTCCTTCCGTAATATTACGCAATCCGTTCATATCATCAATACAGAAATATGCCGGAGTTGTCATACCTAACTTATTCTGTTTTGTGCTGTTCATGGAGAATGTTACCTCTTTTACTTTCCCTAATGGACGTAAATCAAACCATTCCCATGTATCAAGGCAAAAGTGATCGGCAATATTTTCAGAACGGTAATCCGCCAAATAATAATCCACCGAAACGGTAGTGCCATCACCTCTCTTCCCTTTGGCTGTCAAAACAAAATAATCGCCACTCACAAATCCCCCTGCAACAGTAGAGATACCATCTCCATTCAGTATAGCATCTTTTACCCATGCAGTATTAGTAACATAACATCCCTGTATAAGATCTCCTTCTGTTTTGTTGGTAACAGTCATCTTCAATCCAGCATCCATTGCATAAACTACTGCATAGGTTTCTGAGCTATTTGTTCCGCTTCCTACTGCAGAATGGAATTGATCGTTTAAGGTAGCATAACCTACTGATGTTTCATTAGAATAGCCAAAATATTCCCATGTATCATAATCCTTCATCAGATAGTTATTGAATTCATATGATCCGCTATAAAATGTCGAGTTCATATTCACTCCTGTCTCATCGCCTCTCCAGTGGCTCTCAGTTTCGAGATAAAGATCTTCAAATGTCGCAACATATGCGCGTCCATCAACTTTTACAACAGTTTTTTGTGTTAATGAATTACTCCATACATCTGTAACTGTCAGAGAGTATTCTCCTGTATGCTGTGCGACAAATGTATAATCAGCAGTTGTAGATAACACTGTCTTTTTGGCATTAGTCCATCTATATGTATATGGAGGAACTCCTCCATTTATCTGAGTAGATAAAGAAACGCTCTCCCCTTCATTTGCTGATTTTCCGTCGATGGCAAAGAAGATAGGCTGCGGTTGCCCGCTGAAGTTGTCGATATAAGCAACCCCTGTTGATTCTAATTTTACAGATACAATCTTACCCATATCCCTCAAGTTGCAAAATATCCATTTATCGTTAGTTGCTGAAACCGTTTTATGCTTTTCATTATGTGCAGCATCATAAGCAGTTACGGAGATTGCGGCATCTGATTTAATATAAAATCCCGTCAAATCTAGCCCTTTTACTGAGTTAGTCAAAGTAACGACGCCTACGCCTTTTATCTTTGCAGCCTTAGTATTATTAGTGCCTACACCGTCAGTAATTGCCATCGGCTCAAATCCATTGAACGAAGCTGTACCATTCAAAAATCCACCTTCGGTTATTGTAACATTCTCAAATGTAGATATTTCGTTAGGAGAATATGTGGTAGTAAAAGTCTCGCAAGTCAATACCTCCGACCTTTGTCCGCGAAGATCCTGAAGTACAACATACAGTTTATATTCGCTCTGGCTGTTCAATTCACCTATCGTGATTACCGTCTCATAATCTTTCCGCGTTTCAATACTTTTTCCGGATATCAGCATTTCACTCTGAGCCGGAGCTACATCATTAGCCGGCTTTATCATAGCAAAAACTTTCCCATTGAATGCTGTTTTAACCGCAAATGAGCACCCGTCATGCGAGATATTTAACATAAGCGGATAGCCAGTTGCCAATGTTGGAGTTGCCGATACATCAGCATATTCATAAGCCCCTATTGTCGGGGTTAAAGCATTACGCGTATTACCGTTAATATCTGACTTTATCCATTCTATCGGAGCTGCATTCTTAAGATTCACCGAAGATTTAGGTTCAAGAACAGTTTCTGAAAAGAACGCAACTTTTTCTACAAAGCTATTTGTCTCACTCGACAAGGTTTTCCACACCTCAAAATCAGCTACATTACCCCCTGCATAAGCAAAGGTGCCTGTATTGGTAGTATAAAGTATATTATTTAAATAAACTGTTCCCGGAAAATATGTAGTCTTACCAATACGATATGTATTTCCGCCGGCTTCATTCTGAAAGATATTATTTTTAATTACAGTATTGCTCATCACATCATTTACAAACATAGCTGCTGAAGATGCCAATGTTCCGGTTATCTTCACCGTATTATATACAATATTCAGATATGAAGATGGAGAAGCAGCTTTAATGCCGTATGAAGCAGAATTCCCGGCACACGCAAGGTTTATTTCATTGTTATACATAAACCCAGGCTTATCAAATGTCCCTTTTACATTACGCAAATATATTCCTGAAGCATAATTCTTTGTTGCTAAACTTATAATATTGTTTGCAATTGTCAGTCCTTCGTCTGCGGTAACATCTATTGCGTTAAAATCACCCTTATCCGTCTTAGTATTGGATATCATATTCCCTTTAATTTCTATACATGCTTCGGTAGGAATATAAATACTTTTAGCACCCTGATTACTAAATATATTATTCAGTATGCGGGCACCCTTTTCATGTGGTAAATTGACGTAAGAGGTGCCACCTATTCTTACACCATTATATCCCCCCTCTATTAAACAATTTTCTAAAGT
>JAVVOY010000054.1:0-10628 GCA_036656055.1 Bacteroidales bacterium | reverse complement strand
GAGGTTTGTCCAGAACCTATCAATGGCGTAAGTTAACAGTCTTGCGCCTTTCTTATTTAAGAAAATTCCTTTTTGAGACTGGAAGGAAACAAAAAATCAATTTTTATGAGAAATGTTTTGTATTTAATCGTAGGTGTATGTTTGCTTTATTCATGCTCTGGAACACCTAAAGAAAAGGAAGTAACTGTGTCTGATGTTGAGATTGCAGGATTCTTAAAAGACTACATTAAAGTAGTAGATGGAAGTTATAAGTTTACTGTTACAGGTGGAGAGGCTTCTATAACTGTTAAATTAGAACTTGTAAACAAACCAACTAATTATTGCGAAACCTCTTGGCCTAGAATAAGGCTAAACCCTATTGGTGATGGTAATGAAATATATGATACTGGCATATATGGATTTGACGCACAAGATAATGAGTTGCAGAAAGTAAGTGATTTATTGAATGGGAATGTTGGCGATACTAAAAATGTTTCGTTTAAGTGGCAGTATTTTGCACAATATGAGGAACTTGGGAATGCAATACTAACTAAATCAGTTTCGTTTGAGCTTATTGATAAGGCATTTGAAGAATGTTCTGTCAATGATTCAAGTTCTGCAAGCAGTTATGAAGACGTATCTGATTGGGACGAAGTGTTAAATGAGTATGAAGAGTATATTGACAGCTATGTAAAATTGTTGAAACAAGCTAAGAATGGTGATACGTCAGCTATAACAGAAAGTGCAAATTTGATGGAAAGTGCTGAATCATTAGGCAGTAAATTGGAGAATGCGAAAGGCGGTATGTCAGGTACGCAATTAAAGAGATATATGAAGTTGCAAGAAAAACTATTGTCTGCTGCCATACAGTAGTCAATAAGATTTTTGCATTATTGAAAATAAGTATTGTTGAAAAGAGTCTAAGCCAAAAATATGGTTTAGACTCTTTTATTTTTGAGATATGTAGTATCTTTGTAAAAACTGGAGGCTGTCAGCTTCTTTAATAATCTGGTTAAAATCGTAAAATCAATAGCAAAGCATCTAATAGATGCGTTTTGATTTTTAATCAATATTATTGAATGAGAAAGACATACGTTAAATCTTATTGCCGTTTTAGAAACGGTAAAAGACAGATAGTGTTAGCTCACTATCGTAATGTATGGGGATTTTGGAAATATCCAAGATAACTATACTAATTATTTTGAATTGTTCCTAAGCCTTAGCCTCCAGTTTTAAGATACTTATACATTAATTTGATATATGTATATAATACTACATGCACTATTAATTTGCAATGAATTGCAATGAAAAATAAAGAGAGTTTGTTAGAGCCTACAAATGTTGGTACATTCAAATATATAGATGCGAAATATTATATATATTCCATGAGATTAACATATTATTGGATAGATATAATTCTCAAAAGTCCTGAAATATTTTCTTCAACTGTGGAAGCATAGCGACGTTACCGTCATTTACTATAATGTATTCTGACAATCTATTTCTCGTCTCATCGTCCATTTGCGCAGATATTCTCTTTTTAGCCTCCACCGGCATAATACCGTTACGTTTAACTATCCTTTCAATCCTTAGCTCTAAAGGAGCCGTAACACACCATATTTCATCGGCAAGATTATCAAATCCAGATTCAAATAGTATTGCAGATTCCATAAAAATAATATCGCTTTTTTGCACTGAGCGCCATCTGATAAAATCAGACTTAACCTCAGGATGAATTATCGAATCTACTACCTCCCTATTTTGGGCAGACGCAAATATATATCCGGAAAGTAATTTGCGATTAAGTAGTCCGTTCTTATAAGCATCCATACCAATAAGTGCAGTAAGTTTTTCTTTTATAGCAGGTATCAGGTCTGTAAGTTCTTTTGCACGACTGTCACTATCATAAACAGGATAACCAGATGCAAGCATAATTTTGCTTACAACACTCTTTCCGCTTCCAATTCCACCTGTTATAGCAATTGTTTTCATTATAAATCAGCCTCTAATATATACTCTACACTATCAGGCTCTAGATCCATACGCCTAACATATTCCGGAAACCGAGAAATATTCAATAATAACTTGTTTGTATGCTTTTTATTCAATTGCAAATAGTCCACCGTAACGCGAAATTTTGACGTATCCGCACATGGGAAGCGGCTCAAAGGAACCATAAATTCCAGATTGACATTTGCAGGAAAAGTTATTACAGATATTCCTTCAGGAAAGTTCATGCTATATATTGGTAACGTAATCTTTTTTGCAATCAGCTCCTCCACCGGAATTGTAACAGTTACAGTTTCAGGTACTATTTTTGCACCCTTAATATGTTTAAGGTGCACTGTAACTACTGTTGTATCCTTTAAATCAGACAATGTAAGATGTTTTGTCTCAATATACCCAAGTGATGATACAACATCTTTATTGGCAAATATTTTCACCTTATTTGGTGTTATTATAGCATGGCTTGTCTGTATAAAATTAGGAGCCGCAGATATATTGGAATTTAGCTTTACATTTATCATATACCCCTTGCGCTCAGCATACATTATCACTACCGAGTCAAGATGCATTGCAATAAGTTCTGAAGAAGACTTCATTTCATCATGCACAGCCGACAATAGCTGAGACCGAGAGATAACAATCTTCCCATTATGCCTTTGATAATTTTCAAAATCAATTTTAATAGGTGTCGCACGCCAAAAAGTATAATTGATAAGATTTATCCCTTTATCTGCAATAACGACAGAAACACTTTGCGGTGGATCATTTGTTAAAATGATATTCCTTGGAACATTTATATAACTCAGCGGTATATCCACTGCTATCTCTTCCTTATCATTAAGCGATTGTAAAATCCAGAACATTATAGATATAATCATAAACAACAAAAATATAAGTATCTGCTTATATTTTTCGTTACGTAATATCTTAACCAGAAAATAAAAAAATTCTGATACCTGTTTAAATATACACGTTTTGGTTTTCATGATAACATTTTTTCGTTACTTAGCTACAAATTAGACGAGACAAATTGTTGTTTGCAATAAACACGGAATATCCCGATATTCTGTCTGTTTTCATAATCCGTAGTAATTAACTAACCCCTTAAGAGTTATACTTAAAAAAACAAAGATAAGGTTTTCTATGGCTCTCAGCCGTATAAAACCTTATCTTTTTATTCTCTACACGGTATAAACCGGAAGACTTTCTACTTTTGTAACTCCTGAGCTACTTCTGGAGAATTAGCGTAGATTGAAGCTTTCTCAACCTTCACACGAACATTTTCTGCTATTTCGAGTGTTACGGTATCGTCTTTAACCTCTTTAATTTTACCGTGTATACCTCCGGCAGATATAACTTTATCGCCAACTTTAAGCGATTCTCTGAATCTGCGTGTCTCTTTCTGGCGTTTCGACTGTGGGCGTATCATAAAGAAATAGAATATGGCAACTAAAGCCACAATAAAGATGATGTTACCCCATGCTCCACCCTGTCCGCCTGTTACAGAACCAGCCTGAAGCATAACTGCTAAAATAGTATTCATATCAATTTAATTTAAATGGTTTTTTTATTCTTGTTTTGAGGGTACTAAAATACAACAAATTTATTATTCTTTTGTTAGTTTACCCTCTTTTTTTAAATTCTTCATCAGCGTGTCAAGCACACCGTTTATAAAAGTAGCACTTTTATCAGTACTGTAAGACTTTGCAAGTTCAATATACTCGCTTAATGTAACATTTATAGGTATTGACGGGAATAACTTGGCCTCAGTAAGCGCCATGCACATTATCACAAAATCCATGTTTGCTATGCGTTCTATCTCCCAATTGTTTGCACATGACCCGATGAGCTGCATATTAGCGTTAAAATCAATTATCGTATCGCGCAAAAGAGTTCCGGGAAAATCGGCATCAGGCTCAGCATCAAATGTTGGGATAATCTTCTGTTCAGCACCATTTTCAATGGCAAACGCCTTTATTGTCTTCTCAACAAATGTTACTATTATACCTATATCGTTATTCCAGTATAACGATCCATCCTCAAGAGCCTCATCAATCTCCGTTTCATCACCCCACTCCCTGACTACCTTTTTCCAAAAACTTTTATCCGTTTCGTAATCATCCTTAGGATTTTCAATATAACTGCTGTATGTGTCACTTTCAATTATCTTGTCCAAAAGCGACTTTATTAATGTTGGCAACAGTATGTCATTTATCTCCCCATGCTTGGCAATATAAGAATTAACAATTTTATTAGTGCTCAGTTGCGCAATAAATCTATTATTTACAAGACGTTTATTTATATCTTTATCCTGCAAAGGATTTATATGACGCGTACGATGCCTATCCATCCTCTCGCCATATTCATCTGTTATTTTTGTCATTAGGAACAACAAAAGGACGTACAGGTCGTATGTCTTTTGCATACTGTATACATATTCCGATTCAGATTGTGGAATAGTTTTATCTCTGTCAATAAACGCCGAAAATACTATCTGAAGTATCTTATTGCGTATAAGAACGCGGTTTGTCATTTCAAGGTGCTGTTTAAATGCGAATAAATAGCAATCATTATTGCAAAATGTCTGCAAATGTAGTCATTTTTTCATTAATGTCAGCAGTTTATAGAGCTGTTTTAGATTTTAAATAGCAAAGAAAGTAAATTATATTATGAGTTTATTCGCAAATAACATATATGTGTTTTGAAAAACAAATATTTATTATTAAATTTGTTCTGTATAAAAAAGTTTTGAGGAATTGTTTAAATATTATTCATTTCATAGTTGAAATTATGACCGATTTAAAAACAGGTACTGAAGATATTCATGAAAAAGAGATAGAATTCTCAAGAGTATTGAAAGCAGGCAGTAGGATTTACTACATAGATGTAAAGAAAAGCCGTAAAGAAGACTACTACATCACAATTACAGAAAGTAAGCGTATCTCGTCAAAAGAGGAAGAAGTTCCACGATATGAGAAACACAAATTGTTCCTCTACAAAGAGGATTTCGATAAATTCAGGGAGGGTCTGGACGAAGCTCTTGATTTCATAAGCAAAACCACAGAGTAAGAAAGTATTATATAATGCCACCCTTTGTAAAGGGGCACTTAAATTTCATAATTAAATAATTGTGATTACTCTAAATCGTTTATAACATCGAGAGCAGAGTTGTGCTTACAAGAGTGTATTAAGAGGAGAGGATGATAAACAGAATCATGTTGAGAATTACTTAAGTTCATGCTTAAGATATTGCGTTGTATATGTATCATAATTCTCACATATATATTCAGGAGTACCGCAGCATAATATTTCTCCGCCTTTAGCACCACCTTCAGGTCCAATATCTATAATATAATCTGCCGACTTTATGACATCAAGGTTATGTTCAATAACCAAAATAGTATTGCCCTTATCCGTCAAACGATTTAGCACATTAAGCAATACACGTATATCCTCGAAATGCAGCCCTGTCGTAGGCTCATCAAGCAGATAAAGTGTATTTCCGGTATCACGTTTAGCAAGTTCACAGGCAAGTTTTACGCGCTGACTTTCACCGCCAGAAAGAGTTGTTGACGACTGTCCTAATTTTATATATCCTAATCCCACCTCTTGTAAAACCTTTATTTTGCCTAATATCGACGGAACATTCTCAAAAAACTCAACAGCACGGTTTATCGTCATATTCAAAACATCAGCTATTGATTTTCCCTTATACCTTACCTCCAAAGTCTCCCTGTTATATCGTTTCCCGTGGCAAACCTCACATGGGACCATAACATCCGGTAAAAAGTTCATCTCAATATTTTTGTATCCGTTTCCGCTACAAGCCTCACACCTGCCCCCGGAAATATTAAAAGAAAAACGACCTGATTTATATCCTCTTATCTTTGATTCAGGAAGTAATGTAAACAACGATCTTATATCGGAGAAGACTCCGGTATAAGTTGCCGGATTTGAACGCGGTGTCCGTCCAAGAGGCGATTGATCTACCGTGACAAGCTTGTCTATATTCTCTATTCCATTAATAGAGTCGTATGGCAATGGTGACCGTAAAGATCTGTAAAAATTAGAGCTTATTATTGGCTGTAAAGTTGAATTTATAAGCGAAGACTTGCCACTACCCGACACCCCCGTAACACAAATAAACGTACCTATCGGTATGGTCATATTAACACCCTTTAGATTATTTCCCGAAGCACCTTTAAGCACTAACTTTTCCCCATTTCCCTTGCGACGAGCCAACGGGATAGGAATCTCCGTCTCACCATTAAGATACTTTGCCGTCATAGTACTTGATTTAAGCATCTCTTCAGGTGTTCCGGCAAATACCACATCGCCACCCAAGCGACCTGCCCCTGGGCCCATATCAATTATATAATCAGCAGCAAGCATCATCTCCCTATCATGCTCGCCTACTATTCAAGAGTTTCCGGTATCACGTAACTTTTTTAAAGAATCTATAAGTTTTACATTATCCCTCTGATGCAATCCAATACTCGGCTCATCAAGTATGTACAGTACATTAACAAGGCGCGACCCCATCTGTGTAGCAAGCCTTATACGCTGGCTTTCACCACCCGACATAGTTGCCGATCCACGATTAAGACTAAGATAATCTAACCCCACATCTATCAAAAATTTCAGTCTTGTGCGTATCTCTTTAACAATCTCCGCCGCAATAGACTTCTGCTTATCGGAAAATACCGAGTCAATATTTCCAAACCACTCATAAAGTTGTACAATATCCATATTAGCAAGTTCGGCAATATTCTTCCCTCCTATCCTATAATGCAGAGCCTCCTTATTAAGACGCATTCCATCACACTCGTCGCATTTAGTTACAGACACAAACTGTTCAGCCCACTTTTGCGCCTGCGAAGGAGCATCAGACTGCTGTTGCATCTCAATATACTTTATCAGCCCGTCATAAGCCGTAAAATAATTAGACGAAGCACCCAACATATGGTCTTTAATAACAAGGCGGTCATCCGTCCCATTCAGAATTTCATCTAAAGCCTCATCCGGGACATCTTTAAGCGGAGTTTTTGAAGTCACCCCATATTTATCACAGATAGCATCTATTTGCCAGAATATAAGCGTGTTTTTGTATTTACCCAACGGAGCAATCCCTCCATTATAGATAGACACCTCAGCATCAGGTATTATCTTCTCTCTATCAATATTATTTACATAACCCAACCCTTTGCACTTCTGACACGCACCATTAGGCGAATTAAAAGAGAAATTATGAGGAGCCGGTTCGCTATAAGATAATCCTGTTTTAGGATCCATAAGCATACGGCTATAATGACGCAACGAGTTGTTTTCCAAATTAAGTATCATTACAAGCCCCTCCCCTCTTCGCATAGCGTTCTGGAGACTCTCCCTGAGACGGCGTTCATCTTTAGAAGAGACAATAAGTTTATCCACGACAAGTTCTATGCTATGGTTTTTATAACGGTCGAGTTTCATCCCCGGCAATATTTCGCGTATCTCACCATCCACACGCATATAAAGGTATCCCTTCTTACGCATCTGCTCAAATATCTCCTTATAATGTCCCTTTCTGTTTCTTATTATAGGGGCAAGTATATTTATGCGTTTCCCTTCATATTTTTCCAGTACAAGTGATAAAATCTGCTCCTCACCATATTTTACCATTTTCTCGCCCGAAAGGTATGAATACGCCTCCCCTGCCCTTGCATAAAGCAGTCGTAGAAAGTCATAAACCTCTGTTGTTGTGCCTACCGTCGACCGTGGATTTTTATTTGTAGTTTTCTGCTCTATTGCAATTACAGGCGATAATCCTGTTATTTTATCAACATCCGGACGTTCCAATGTCCCTAAAAAATTACGTGCATACGAAGAGAACGTCTCAATATAACGGCGTTGACCCTCGGCAAATATAGTATCAAAAGCCAGAGACGATTTTCCGCTTCCGCTAAGTCCAGTTATAACTGTAAGTTTGTTTCTCGGTATTGTTACATCAATATTTTTAAGGTTATTAACCCGTGCACCAAGAACCTCAATATTATTTTTGATATCCATTTAATTGTTAATCTATTACCCAATGTCTATCATATACCGCCTGCTTGTTAGTGCTGTAATACATATCCTCAGTGTAAGGAATCAGTATCATATAATAGGTATCATTAACAGGTAGCTTACGAGCACGCAACCACGGATTAAACTCTTTAAGTTGTGAATAGGATATACCTTGTTTATTTGCAAAATAAGATAGATCATCAATACTCTCCGTCACTTCAAACTCCTTGAACCTAATCTGCGGATACAACTGTTCTTTCCGTAGAACAAATCCGTATAGAACAGGATTTTCCATTATGCTCTTAATAGCCATAAGGCGAAAAATATACCGCGAAGTCTCATCATTAAGCCAAAGATCAAAAGCATGACTTTGAAGTTGCTTATCCAATTCCGACGAGATACGCCCTTGTCCGGCATTATAAGATGCCGCCGCAGTAATCCAGCTACCATATTTAGCATACGCCGATTTTAGATACTTACAAGCAGCACGCGTTGATTTTATTATATTATAACGCTCATCCACATAATCATTAATCTCCAAAGCAAGTCCCGCAGCAGTCGAAGGCATTATTTGCCACATACCGGCAGCTTTGGCCGATGATACAGCACGCGGATTAAGAAAACTCTCTATTACCGCAAGATAAATAAAATCAGTAGGCAACCCCATCTCTTCCAAAATAGGTTTAAGTATCGGGAAGTATCGGTTAGCCCTTTTAATGACAAGCAGCGTATTGGTATGATTAAAACAGAAGCCGGTCAATTCGCGGTCAAACCGCTCACGCATATCAAAGCGGTCGAGAGTAACAGTCTCACCACCCCATTTATATGTATCAGGGACGTCAGGTGTAACTGAAAATGCAGAAATATGTCCTCTTGCATCACTCTGCGAAAGAATAACAGTCGGCATAGCCAATGCACATATCACAACAAATATTCTTAATTTAATTATCATAAAACAGACTCCTATATATTTTGATTAAAACTTTCCGATATTGTTTAGTTCTTGCCTCTTATTATATTTATATCACCCTTCAATTGATACTCCTTGCCATCAGATCCTTTGGCTTTTATGATATAGAAATACACACCAGGAGGGGCTAATTTGCCATGATAATATCCATCCCATCCTATCGAAGGATCACTGAAGCGACAAACCTCTACACCCCATCTATCAAAAATTACACAATTAAACTCTATTATTGATTTATAAGCAACTCTCCACTCATCATTGACGCCGGGCGATGCACCTGGCGAGAATGCATTAGGCGCATCAAGTGACGACTCCCCTACCACTATTGTATAAGTAATATCTTTGCTACACGAAGAGTTCTCGCTATGAAGCCGCACATATACAGTCCCCGCATCCTTAAACGAGTAGTTAAGCGTTGGCACAGCATATATGGCTTCAATCACCGGATCAGGGTCATCAGCACCTATTGCGCTATGGAAAAACTGCCATGCCAAATAATTATCCTCATTCACATAGGCCTTAAATTCCATTATTACCGGAGCCGATCCACCGTACACGCCATCTACATTTACCTTAATCTCATTAGGGACATTCCGTTCAGTTTGAGTAACAACACCATGCATAAATATAGCCTTAGGAATATATTCATCAGAAGTAGATATTTTACTTGCTTTGCCACCCCAACGCGTAGGTATATCGTCTATAATCGTAAAGAGCGTCTTCTCATAAGGAGAGTTCACTACTATTTTATCATCATTACCAGGAACAATCTCTTCCTGAATCTCAACATCCATATTCGGCATCTTTGTCTGGTCATTCCACTCCCACGTATAGTAACTTATTTTTCTTGGAATGGCTCCCTGAGTCCCATATATAGAATAATACGGAATTGTAATTCCCGTACCGGTTACCCTTGCCGATTCACATAAATTTGTATATGAATAATCATTCTCAAGCGAAGTTACTTTGACATACTTAGATATCCAAAAATAATAGCTGTCAGACCCCTGCTCAATACAGTAGCCATAATCTCTGTCTCCTCCAGACAATGTTATAGTATTTCCAGATTGCACAGCCTCAGCTACCGGCTCTTTCGTCAGATAGCCTGATGACGGGAAACGATACATCCTCATTGTTGCCGGCGATCCCGAAGTAAGCGATATTGTCAGAGGAGTTGTGGTAGAAACAACATAAACGCCCATATTCAAACCAGTACGCAATACATTAGGTTCATATTTGTACGCCATTCCGCCATTTACCGTAAGCGTAGCCGCATTTGCTACAAACACTGCAAAAAACAGAGCAAATATCACTCCTCCACTTTTTATCATTATACTATAATATCTATACAACATATTAAGCCACAAAGATACAAAGTTTTTTAGCAGCGAGAGCAGATAAGAGCAAACTTTGTTCTATCCTATTGTACCAAAATTACGATTAAATTGTAACACAAGATTAACAAATTTATCTTATTCCTGGCACGAAAGAATTGGATATAAACAATAAAGCCTAGTTCGCAAAAAATTTCACATTAACTATTATACAGTTGATTAAATTTTAAGCAGCAACTGATGGTCACCTTATACATCTCCCATTTTCGGATAAATAACAAATCACAGATATT
>JAVVOY010000053.1:0-11199 GCA_036656055.1 Bacteroidales bacterium | reverse complement strand
TATCACCAGGGTGACTGGCACCCATCTCTATTATTGCAATTTGATGAGTATCTCTTAGTTTAAGCAACGTAAGTGGTACGCCTATATGATTATTTAGATTACCCTCTGTTGCAAGAACACGGTATTTACGCGCCAATGCTGCAGCCGTAAGCTCCTTAGTAGTAGTCTTTCCATTAGTACCCGTTATAGCAACAACCGGAATATTCATTGCGCGACGATGGTACCTAGCCAACAATTGTAATGTTAGCAGTGTATTGTCGACACGTATCACACGGTCATCATCAATATCAGTTAGTTCATCCGTTACGGCATAAGCACACCCCGCATTCAAAGCAGCAGACACAAATTTATTACCGTTAAACGTCTCTCCCTTAAGGGCAAAAAAAATCGAATCCGATTTACATAACCTCGTATCGGTAGTTATTTCAGGATGCGATAAAAATATTTTATATAGCTCCGCAATCTCCACTTTTTCAATTAAATTTAATTCTGCGAAGATACATTTTTTAATGAAGAGTATCAATATGAGCCGGTTTAAATTTATGCCGACCAAATAAACATCAAGGCATTATAGAGTCTCGATCACTGTGAAGCTCATTTATATATAAAAACATAAACTAACAACACAATTAGCATTAACGGAAACGGATACAACTTCCCTATACGCTCGCAACCAGGGTGCAAATTTGCTTCACCTGCTCACAACTTAACTCATAATAGAGCGGAAAGCGCATAAGTCCATCAGCAAACTTGTCGCAATTAGGTAATTTCCGCCCATCATGCTTATCACTGTAATATGGGCTGGTATGCAGACTCAGATAATGAAAAACCGAAAGAATTTCATTTCCTTTCAGCTTATTTATCAAATCCGTTCGTTTCTCTATATTATCAAACCAAATATAAAACATATGTGCATTATTAGTTGCATACTCCGGAATTACAGGAAGATGAATTTGCTTATCTGCCGAAATTGGTTTCAATAACTTATAATACGTTTGCCACAACTCTTTACGGTGCGACTGTATTTTATCAATATTTTCTAATTGGGCGAACAAAAAAGCCGATGTAAGTTCTGACGGTAGGAATGAACTGCCGGTATCTACCCAACCGTATTTATTAACCTCCCCACGAAAGAATTCAGCCCTGTTTGTCCCTTTTTCCCATATAATTTCCGAACGTCTAATAAATCTGTCATCATTTATAGCCAGCATTCCCCCTTCGCCTGATATGATATTCTTTGTTTCGTGAAATGAAAATGTAGCAAGATGACCTATACTCCCTAATGGTCTCCCTTTGTAATATGAATCAACAGCTTGTGCTGCATCCTCCACAACAAAAAGATTATATCGCCGTGCTATATCCATTATCATATCCATATCACATGCAACGCCGGCATAATGCACAGGAACAATAACCTTTGTACGTGAAGTTACAAGCATCTCTATCTTAGAGGCATCTATATTAGGGTTATCAAAGTAACTGTCAGCAAAGACAATCTTGGCGCCCTGTCTGACAAAAGCCAAAGCCGACGATACAAATGTGTAGCTTGGCACAATAACCTCATCACCTGGCTTAATATCGCATAATATAGCAGCCATCTCCAAAGCATCAGTGCAGCTTGTCGTCAGAAGAGTTTTCTTAAACTTGTATCTATTTTCAAAAAACGATTGGCATTTTTTAGTAAAGCCTCCATTCCCTGATATTTTTCCCGATTTTACAGCCTGAGTCATATACAATATCTCGTTTCCGGTTAAATACGGTTTATTAAATGGTATCATAATATTTAATTATTTATTTAACAAAAGAATACTTCTCTCATCCTGTTTATCACCAAAATTACCCTACAATAAAATTACTTAATATCCTTATCTTCAATATTGAGAGAATCAGAGATAATAAAAACGGGGCGATGCTTTACCCTTTCAAATACCTTACCAACATATATGCCTAATATGCCGATTAAAGATATAATTACGCCCCCAATAAACCACAATGATATTATAAGGCTCGAATAACCCATCACATCAATAAGCCCCATCTCATATCTCACAACATATATTATTCCGACAATTAATGCAATAACCGAGATGGAAAATCCTATTTTGGTGGCAATTCTCAACGGTTTATCTGAAAATGCAATTATTGTATTCACAGCCAAACGAATAAGACGACCAAACGAATAGCTCGACTTTCCTATCTGACGGACATCATGTATTATGGGCAGATAAGCCTTTCTATATCCTACCCATTGTGCCATAGTGGGAAAATAACGGATATGATCATTCATAGATAATATAGCATCAATAACCTTCCTATTATATATACCGAAATTTGCAATAGAAGCATCCTGTTTAGTCTCCGTTAAATAACTGAACAGGACATAAAACAGTTTAGATGCAGTCCGTTTAAAATAGCCATCAGAGCGGTTCATCCTCTGAGCAAATACAGAATCATATCCCTCCTTGGCTTTATTGTACAAATTAGGTATCTCCTCAGGACGATCCTGCAAATCGCAATCCATCACCACAATCCACTCACCTTTAGCGTAGTTCAGCCCCGCGGTAATGGCATAGTGTTGCCCAAAATTGCGGCTAAGATTCAACCCTTTAATCCTATTATCCTTGTCGCACGCCATTGTTATCTCACTCCATGAGTTATCCGGAGAGGCATCATTAACTAAAATAATCTCATAACTATCAGTTATCTGCTCTACATTAAGCCCTACCCTTCTAACCAACTCCGAGATTATTCCTTCCCCCCGATAAACAGGCGACACAACAGATATATGAACTTCAGATTCTTTCATACTACAATTTTACAGTAACAATAATACCTATAATTATTATGATAAGTCCCAGCAGCTTTCCAATAGTAAATGTTTCTCCCATAACAAAAACCCCTACAATAAAAACCAGTGCCGGCGAGATGCTCATAAAAGGATATACATGTGTTATCTCAAATTTAGACATTGCCCCCAACCAAAAAATAGATGCAATAAATGCCGATACAAAGCCAATCAAAATAACAGGATCAAATATTACTTTTAGCATCGCCAAAACTTTGTCAACAACAGAACTATCAGGAAGGACAAAACCCAACTGACTTAATCTCCATTTAAGGAGTATCTGTCCTAAAACAGTAAAAACGATTGTTCCCGCTACATATATATACCCCATAAAAAGAGCTATTGTTAATTAGTTGTAAAACTACAAAAGTACAATATAAAATTATTTTTACAAATCAAATACGCCAACATTTATTATTCAGAAAACTTTATAGGGTCAGAACTATTAGGCAGCAGAATAACAAAATATTCATTCCGGTCAATCAATCCATAATTGTGGCGCATTAAGAAGTTGCGCATTGCCTGCCAGTTTTTACGCCATGTAAATTGTTTATATATATTACCATCAATATTTACCACACTAGGCATCATTACTACCGGCAAACCATCTATTCTATTTTCCGATTCAGCAATTTTGACTTTTAACAGCTCCTCGTCCTTATAGCACCAAAGCCACGAACAGGGTATATACGGTCTTGTCTTTGTCAGATAATGCAATATAGGAGGGTACGGATATATGATAAGATAGTCATTCTCATTAACATATTTATCTGAAATCGCCATCCCTTTTATAATCATATCGGCATTCTTTTTAGATGTATAAATTCCACCAACCAATACGTTATCTATCTTGTACTTTTTATTCCATATCCAACTTAAATCACCATGTGTTTGCCTTACCCAATAAAATGAAGATAGAAGAAAGAGACAAACCAGAGATACAAAAACGACATTTAACATTAACTTGCCAGAATTTAGCCATAAAAAGTTTAGGCGATTGACATTAAAAATAAGACTCTTATTCTCTTTTCGCGCCTCTTCTGCAAAACAGAGAATAATAGGGCAAGACAATATTGTAGTATCAACAGTCAAATTAAAATATCCATCAGTTCCTAAAGGTAAAAGGACAATTACAGACAAACACCCTATCACAATTAATTTTAAATCACTATTGACATTCTTGCTCTTCAAAAGGGCATACGAGGCAATAAATGTCAACGCATAATAAGATGCCGCTATCATACTTAAAAATCCCCCCAATAAGAAATAACATAATATAGGTATCAGTATTATATATATATATCCGAAAACATATTTAAGCCAAACCCTACAACATCTTCCAATAACAGCATAATAAATATACGATACAGCAAAAATAAGGAGTGATAACAGTATATAATAATATGAGCCACAGTAATTCCATAACATATTTCCTAAGCTATGCGTACTATGACCCCCTTCTGTCAAATCTATACCAGATAAAAAGCTATTAAAAAATATCTTCGTATGCCCTAAAATCAGCATTAATATAAAGACAAATAATATACCGACACAACATCCGGCAAAAACGATTAAAGCCCTTTTAATTCCATCTCTTAAGTCTATCCTCTTATAAAGGCAATCTACAATAGGCAATAAAGCAAGTAGCGACAACACTATATTAGGCAATCTTGTAAAACTGTTGATTCCAATTAATAGCCCGGCAACAAATATATAATACAGATTCTTGTTTTTTAGCCCATTGATTAACAATAAAATAGCCGATGTCAACAAAAAAACAGAGATCATATTATGATACAACGTAATAAACATTGCTCTGCATGCAACCGACAAAATAAAAGAGGCTATCAGATATTTTTTAGCAACATGGTCTCTCAATAAAAAATAAATAAGTAATAGAGTTGAAACAAAAAACAAAGATCCAATTATATTAAAATAAAAAAGACCGCCATTGGGAAAGCACAAATAAAAAAGACCGCCTATTATACCTGAGAAATAGTACAGAAAATTTAATTCACAACAACTCGGATCATTAAAAATTTGTTGATAGAAAGACAACACAAAACCCGTATCAGATACATCTAATCCCCAAAAGGAGATAAAACACAGATACACAAATATTATTGCGAGCGTCAAAGGTATTGCATACTGTTTATTACAAAATCGTTCAATAGACGTTCTAATTTGATTTATTATCATACCTTTTGAATATATATCAATCTTTTATCTTAACAAAAGGTAGTATTGCAAATACCGGTAGTGCCGAAAAAAACACCCACCAAAAAAACCCTATATAACCTATTTTATCAGCTATCCATCCGGCAAACATACCAGGGATCATCATTCCTATTGCCATAAATGCAGTACATAACGAATAATGCGACGCACTATATTTACCCTCCGAGAACCTTATCATATACACCATATAAGCAGTAAAGCCGAAACCATATCCAAACTGTTCTATTATTACCGCCATATTTACCGGCAGCATCGTCTCAGGTTGAACATAAGCCAACCAGACATACAGTAAATTTGGGAGATTTACCGCAATTACCATAGGCCACAACCAGAACCTTAAGCCACGGCGAGCAATTGCAACTCCACCGAGAATACCCCCGGCCACCAAAGCCACAACGCCAACAGTACCATAAGTAAACCCCACAACACCAGTCGATAGGTCAAGCCCACCACTTTGTGCAGAATCAAGCATAAACGGAGCAGCTATTTTAAGCAATTGCGCCTCAGATAATCGGAAAGTCATCAAAAAAAGAATCCCTGCAAAAGCCCCTTTTTTTTGAAAAAACGTAATGAACGTATTTGCAAATTCCCTTAATACACTACGCAACGATATAATCTTTCTCTTTTTATCGGTCACGGGAGAAGGCAATACTATAAAATGATAAACAGCCATGCAAATAAGCATTACAGAAAGCCCTAACATCACATAACGCCACGCCCCGACAACATTGCCTGTACGCAACTCAAGCCAACCCGCAACCATAACAGCCACCCCCTGCACAATAATCATAGCCAAACGGTAAAATGTGCTCCGAATCCCTACAAAAAATGCCTGTTTCTCATTATCAAGAGCCTGAATATAAAATCCGTCTGCCGCTATATCGTGCGTAGCCGATGCAAACGCTGCAATCCAAAATATCCCCAACGTAGCCTTAAAGAAAAATGGAGCAGGGAGCAGAAAAGCTACTACAAAAAACAAGATTCCAATTATGAACTGCATCGACGTTATCCAACGGCGTCCCGTTGCAAAGATATCAACCACAGGACTCCATAGCGGTTTTACAACCCATGGGAGATACAACAAACTCGTATAAAATGCAATATCAGTATTTGATATCTGCAATCTCTTATACATTATCACCGAAAGCGTCATCACAACAACATAAGGTAACCCTTCAGCAAAATATAAGGTTGGTATCCACCTCCACGGATTACGCCCACGAACCTGCGCTAACTTATCGTTTCCACCCATTTTGTGCATATTATTTCCATATCTTCATCCAACAAAGATATCTCCTCAAATATCTCAGAAATTTCACTTGCGCTAACATTCTCATAATCACATATTCGTGGCAGGATAAACAATCCCGACATCTCTATTGCACCGGGAGATATTAGCCGTTTATCATCTCCTTCACGATAATAGCACAAAGGGCGATGAGCTCTTCTTGGATATACCCAGATCAGATATTTACCATTATCATAAGAAACCACAATATTCACCATAACCTCTTTTTGCGGAATGATATGTATAAAATTCATTACCGCACGGATAATTATATCAGGGTCACAGCACTCAAAAACCACCGGCTTTGTACTACACCCAGTTAGATTCATCACAGACAGGCCATCAGCTGAGAATATCTCCCTGCCATACAACCTCTTTAGTACGCACCAATCACGCTCTAAAGGAAGAATTCCTTTTTCTCCCGCCTGAAAATGAAGATGTCCAGGCACAGAAGCACCACATCCGGCACCGTTATAAAAAGTCACATATCCACTAGCATTACGGGCAAAAAGCAGCATATCTGTCAGCCTCCCCTCAATAGCCTGCGGTGTATGAACATTAGAAACTATCGTGAAATGCCTGTTAAACACAGGATATGGATTCACAAGCACCTCATATCTGCCACCGAAACCAATCCTCAACTGCTCTTCAGGGCGGTTAACTAAGCAAAGGATACAACCACTACCCTTTTGCACTGACGTAATATTTGCAGCAACAGAGTTTATCCTGCCTCCATTATGCTGCAATTCTACCGTAATCCCGCCGACAGGCAATGTGCGCATATCAGCACTCTGTAAAATACGATAATTTTGTGCAGCAAGATCCCAGCAACTTATTTGGCTTTTAAAAAGTTCCTCAAGCCTGAAATTATCTATTGTTTCAATATGATGATCCATAATAATTAAAATCTATCAAAGTTTTATCCGCGCCTCAAGTTCCACCGTGCGCAACATATCCTTATAAAGATTATTGGCATTAGTCTTCTCTACTGACAGCGAGGCATCACTGTTCCCCTCCCAACGTCGACAACCATACAGTGGCGAAAATATCCTTCCTAACCTATAATTACGCGATAAGCGCAATCCCAAAGCATAATCCTCTCCATATCCTGTATTAGGGAACGGATTTTCCCTTAACAATTGCGTAGCAAAAGCACGTGGGGCACCAACCCCGTTAACGCGCAAAAGATTATTATGTCCATTTTCATCACTCCATTCTCGGTGATCTATTATACCGAGCGGCAATCTATTACCGTCAAAATCAGTTACGACATAAGAGCCCACTATCATAGCACAACTATCTTTACGAAAAGCATCCACAATAGTCTGCAAAACATTGTCCGACAAATACAAATCGTCACTATCAAGTTGGACGGCATAAGCTCCGCATTCCGAGTTGTTTACGGCATAATTCCAGCACCCTCCTATCGAAAGATTCATGGAATCAGGGATCAGATGTAATAGTCTCCCGTCACGTCCCATATCCCGTAATATCTCCGTAGTTCTGTCAGTTGAATGGTTATCCGTCACAATTACATTATATCTAAAATCCGTCCTCTGCGAAAGTGCCGAAGCCACAGCCTCTGCAATAGTCTTTTCTCTATTATACACAGGAATAATTACAGAAGCCGTAACCGGATACCTACCCTCATCCACTCGGTAAGCGCCATCGCGTGGCGGTAGCCATGCACCAATTACCTTAAGATGAGACGTACATGCCTCCTCCATCTCCTCCTGCACCTCTCTGTTCCGAGGGTCTACATAAGCAAAATGCTGTTCCACAGAATTATCAGTATAACACTGCATTACCGTATATATCTTCTCTGCAAGATAAAATAACACTCCGCGCCGCGACAACTTCAATCGCATATCGTACCATCCGGCAAAACTATAATCCTTATCAGACTCATTTGCAGCATCCCTTAACGCAAAAGTCTTATATAGTACCAATTGTCCAAAATCAAAATCATCCCTGAGAGCCCCTTTCCGGCACTCAATCCTCGGAATACTGCATAATACCCCATCTCTCTCCTCAAAACTATCAGAATATAGCATCACGGCACCTGTATCCACAGCCACAGACAACAACCTCAAAATAGATGTCCGGTCAATTGCTACAACACCGGGAGAATTTATAAACAAAATATAAGGTTCATCCGCTTTAGAAACAATACTTCTAACCGTAACAGATGACGATGCAGAAGCATTAATCACATCAATCTTCTCAACACCGCTACACCTTAATATACCTACCGTCTGTTCGGCAGATTGTCCATTCATTACAAACGCATGCACCGGAAATCTCATAAAACTGTTCCTCTCATTTTTAGCGAATCAAGTGCCGATTTCACAGAACCGTGAAGCAACAAAAGACGCTCTGCCTTTTCATAATCAAACCCTGTCTCCTCAATAATCATCCGCACACCTCTCTCCACAAGTTTTTTATTAGTAAGTTGCATATTAATCATTCTATTTCCCTTAACACGTCCTATTTTAATCATTACCGATGTAGTAATCATATTAAGTATCATCTTTTCTGCCGTACCGGCCTTCATTCGCGTACTACCCGTTACAAATTCCGGGCCAGTAACAGCCTCAATAGCTATATCGGCCGCATCAGCCACCGGTGATTCAGGGTTACAGCAAACAGCAGCCGTAAGAATACCCTTTTCGCGACAATGCCTCAGAGCTCCAATAACATAAGGCGTAGTGCCTGATGCTGCAAGTCCTATAACAGTATCCAAAGAAGTTACATTATACCCCAATAGCTCATTCCATCCTTTCTCATAATCATCCTCAGCTCCCTCTATCGAACGCCGCAAAGCATCATATCCTCCGGCAATAATACCTACAACGTACGTAGGAGGCATACCATATGTAGGCGGTATTTCAGACGCATCCAGCACTCCGAGCCTACCGCTTGTCCCTGCTCCAAGGTAAAATATTCTTCCACCCTGTTTCATTCTCACAATTATTCCTTCCACAAGAGTTGTTATCTGCGGAATAGTACGCTCTACTGCTGTGGCAACCTTTCTGTCCTCCGCATTTATATTGCACAGAAGTTCCTCCGCAGACATATCCTGAAGATTATCATAGAGGGACGATTGTTCTGTTATTCTGTCAAAAGCCATGCTAATAATTCAATTATTACGTTTTGTCACCTATATCTTTACCGTATGGTACTCAGCCAACCCTTTTATCGGTGCATCAGTTACATTTCCAAGCATTATACCATGCTCAAGAGCAACCTTTGCTATCACATTTCTGAACACTACGGCAACCGAACCAACCATATAAACTCGCTCCGTTTGATAAGGGTAAGACATTATATTCCTCTCCATAAAATCAGCAAAAGCATCTTCAGCCAATTTGCGCATTTCCGGCTCATTTATATGCTCTGCAACAAACGGAGCAAACGATGCCAAAAACCTGTTAGGGAAAGGTTCAGAATAAACCTTTTTCAATATTTCGCTCTCCTTATAAGGAAATTGTTTGTAAAAACTTTCAACAAGAGATGCCGGTAAAAGTCCCTTCAAACAATCCGAAATAAGTCTTCGTCCAATATATGCCCCACTCCCCTCATCGCCCAGTATAAATCCGAGAGCAGGAGTATGCTTTACCACCGATGTGCCGTTCCAATAACACGAGTTTGAACCCGTTCCAAGAATACAGACAATTCCCGGCGAACGGCCACACAAACTACGGGCAGCACCAATAAGATCGCTATAAACCTCCACTTTTTCAGCACCCACTATCTTCTTAAACAATTTCCTTATACGGGCACATTCAATCGACGAAGCACACCCTGCCCCATAAAAGAAGACATCAGTAATAGGTTCTATTGGAAGTTTTTTAAGAAGACCATCTATAAGTATTTTGCGCACATCTTCCTCATTTTGAAAAAACGGATTTATCCCACCTGTTTTAAAAAATGCTGTTTTAACCCCATCAGTAAGACACCAATCTGTCTTAGTCGATCCGCTGTCTGCAATAAGTATCATAATATATCATGTAGTAAGTAAAAGCCAAAAGAAGTATCTGTTTAAGAGTAGAGAAAATTAAAGTCTAATTAATATCCACTCACCTCAACCAAACAAAAGCAAAGTTAAATAAAATATCGTAAGGAGATAAGAACCTTCTTTATTTTTTATTCAATAAAAAGAAGAATAGCTTTTTAATATATTTTCGTCTTAAATAAACAGCCACTATTTAAATTTACCGAAGATATAAAAAGTCATCATTACCGCAGTTTATGATATAAATAAAACTATCACTAACTATTTCACAAAATAAAAGCCTGCGGACTTTAAAAATCCGCAGGCTTTATAAATAGTTTTAACTTTCAGCTATTTTACCATAACCTTATAAGCCGCTCCGTTTACACGAACAATATAGAAACCTGATGAGATTGATACGGTTGTGCTTCCGGATACTGAAGGGGTAGCGATAAGTTCTCCGCCGGCTGTGTATACATCTGCTGTAACGGCGGCTTCGCTGTTAATTGTAATACCTCCCTGAACACCGTAAACTTTTATGCCTGAGGTGGAAGCTTCTGACGCCTCCAATCCTGTGGAGACTCCGCTAAACACGACCTCTATTCTCATACTGGCACCGACCTGAAGTTCTAAATCGCCATATCCTTCTAAGTCAGGCATATTATCAGGAACTACTCCGTCTACTTTAAGGCTCTCTAATTTATTACCGTTGTATGGGAAGACAAAGAGATACATGTTTCCTCCGAATGGAACAAGGTCTCCATTTTTATATTTTGTTCCGGCTGGAGTATAAGGCAATGTTTCAGGATCCTCAACAGCTGTATCTGATGTCCA
>JAVVOY010000052.1:0-12398 GCA_036656055.1 Bacteroidales bacterium | reverse complement strand
TGCTGGTGATGCCGCATTCTGGTTAGACGATGATAATGGCAAATGGGCTACGACAACTTATTACAGAAATCTACCTCCCTATATAACTGACTTCAATATAAATAACGGACTGGATGTCAGAATTGACACGATGAAATGGAATCCGTTACTTAAAGTTAAGGATTATACCGGTATACCATACGATACGCCTGATTTTTTGTTTGGTTATACTTTTGCGAAAGACGGTAAGGACAAATATCGTAATTTCAAGCATACGCCGCTTGTAAATAATGAAATTACACGTATAGCTGAAGAGCTTATCGTAAAAGGACAGTTAGGTAAAGATGGAATACCTGATCTTCTTAATATAGGTTACTATGGCGGTAATTATCCTGAACACACAACGCAGGAGTATGGAGCTGAGTTGCAGGATACTTATATACGGTTAGACAAGAATATTGAGTCTCTTCTGTCCTATATCGATAAAAACGTAGGATTGCAAAATTCGCTTATCTTTATAACATCCACAGGTTATACTAAGGCAGAGGGGCGTCCACATGGGATATACGGTGTCCCTTCAGGAGAGTTTTTCCCGAAGCGCTCTACGGCACTGCTTAATTATTATCTTATGGCACTTTATGGCCATGAAGATTGGGTGTTGGGGTATAATAACGGAGAGATATACCTCGACCGTGAGCTTATAGAAAAAAAAGGATTAGACCGTGATGAATTTCTTGTGAAAAGTGCCGAGTTTTTGGCACAAATGGAGGGGGTTCAGGATGTAATTACATCGCGTCAGATACTGCATGGCGATCTGTCGTGTGTTGCAGCTTTACGTCGCAAATATCACCGCAAACTCTCTGGCGACCTTGTACTAACAATACCGCCGGGATGGGAGGTCTTGTATGAAGATAAAAGCGACTCTCATGAATATGTGCATTACAACGCTGTCCCGGCAACTCTTATATTCTTTGGGAAAAACATAACACCTGCGCATATAGCGCGTCCGGTATCAGCTACGCAGATAGCGCCAACGGTATCAAGGGCAGTGAGAATACGTGCTCCGAGTGCTTCTTCATCTCTGGCACTTCCCGAGATAAAATAGGTTACTTCGGGGCTTTATGTATAAATTACTGCATTTGCCGTGTGTACGGCGTGAACTACTAAAAAATAAAATAAAAGATGACATTTAATGAGATATTAAAGAGCCTTTTTGGCAATAAGTCGCAACGTGATATGCGTGAGACACAGCCTTATGTGGATACTATAAAAAAGGCATACGAAGAGATAAAAAATTTAGATGACGATGCTTTACGTGCTAAAATAGATGAGGTTAAAGCGCACGTGCAAGATGTTGTTGCTACCGATAAAACTCGTGTGGCTGAACTTAAAACCGAAATAGAAACACTCCCTTATGAAAAGCGTGAAAGTGCTTGGAACGAAATAGATAAACTTGAAAAAGAGATACTTGACAATTACGAAAAGGTTCTTGATGAGGTTATGCCTGTTGTATTTTCTGTTGTAAAAGATACAGCCCGACGCTTTACGGAAAATACTGAAATTACTGTAACGGCAAATGATTTTGACCGTGAACTTGCTATAACGCACGATTTTGTACGTATTGAAGGGGATAAGGCGATTTATCAAAACCATTGGAATGCTGGTGGAAATGAGATTACGTGGAATATGATTCACTATGACGTGCAGCTTTTCGGAGGAGTTGTGCTCCATAAAGGTAAGATTTCTGAAATGGCTACCGGTGAAGGTAAAACCTTAGTAGCTACACTTCCTGTCTTTCTTAATGCACTTACCCGTAACGGTGTACATATTGTAACAGTGAATGATTACCTTGCAAAGCGCGACTCAGAGTGGATGGGACCTTTATATATGTTCCATGGTCTTTCGGTTGATTGTATTGACCGTCATCAGCCAAATTCAGATGCACGTCGTAAGGCATATAATGCCGATATAACTTTTGGTACCAACAATGAATTCGGCTTTGATTATCTTCGTGATAATATGGCTGTATCGCCTCAGGATCTCGTGCAGCGTACGCATAACTATGCAATAGTAGATGAGGTAGACTCTGTCCTTATAGATGATGCACGTACACCTTTGATAATATCGGGTCCTATACCGAAAGGAGATGACCAACTATTTGAAGAGTTCTGCCCCAAGGTTGAAGAACTTTATAAGGCGCAGAGGAGTCTGACAACACAATTTTTGGCTGATGCGAAGAGAAAAATAGCTTCCGACAACAAAGATGAACGAAAAGAGGGTGCGTTGTTGCTTTTCCGTTGTTTTAAAGGGCTTCCCAAGAATACTCCGCTTATAAAATATCTCAGTGAACCGGGTATAAAGGCATTGATGCTTGAGACAGAATCATTATACATGCAAGACAATAATCGCCAGATGCATGTAGTGACCGATCCGTTGTTTTTTGTAATAGATGAGAAAAATAATGGTGTAGATCTTACCGATAAAGGGCTTGACATTATATCAAAGCATATGGAAGATCCAAACTTCTTTGTCATGCCTGATATAGGTGCACAACTTTCAGAACTCGAAAATGAGAATATAACCGCGGCTGAGAAACAGGAAAAAAAGGATGCCCTTTTACAGGAGTATGCTATAAAACAAGAACGTACACATACTGTTCACCAATTACTAAAGGCTTATACATTATTTAATAACGATGAGGAATATGTGGTTATTGATAATAAGGTAAAGATTGTAGACGAACAGACAGGTCGTATAATGGAGGGACGTCGTTATTCCGATGGACTACATCAGGCAATTGAGGCAAAAGAGAGGGTTAAGGTTGAAGCTGCGACGCAAACATTTGCAACAATTACATTACAAAACTATTTCCGCATGTACCACAAACTGGCTGGTATGACCGGAACAGCTGAAACAGAGGCTGGTGAGCTTTGGGACATATACAAATTGGATGTTGTTACAATACCAACTAATAAGCCGGTTATACGTAATGATATGAACGACCGCGTTTACAAAACCAAACGCGAAAAATATAATGCCGTAATTGATGAGATAGCAGGGATTGTTGAGGCAGGTCGTCCGGTACTTGTCGGAACAACCTCGGTTGAGATATCGGAGTTGCTGAGCAGGATGCTTAAATTACGCAAGATAGAACATAATGTTCTTAACGCTAAGCTACACCAGCGTGAGGCTGAAATTGTGGCACAGGCCGGACAGCGTGGAATAGTGACGATAGCAACTAATATGGCCGGTCGCGGAACGGATATCAAGTTGTCCGATTCTGTACGTGCCGCAGGAGGTTTAACTATTATAGGAACAGAGAGACATGAATCACGCCGTGTTGACAGGCAGTTGCGCGGACGTTCCGGGCGTCAAGGTGATCCGGGTTCTTCGGTTTTCTTTGTATCGCTTGAGGATAATCTTATGCGTCTTTTCAGCTCAGATCGCATTGCAAAGGTAATGGATCGCCTCGGCTTCAAGGAGGGGGAGATGATAGAACACAGCATGGTCTCTCGCTCTATCGAGAAAGCTCAGCGAAAGGTTGAGGAGAACAACTTCGGTATTCGTAAGCGCCTTTTGGAATATGACGATGTTATGAATTCTCAGCGCGAATTGGTTTACTCCAAACGTCATCATGCCCTTATGGGGGAGCGTATAGGTTTGGATATAATGAATATGATGTACGACTCGGCAGCAACCATGGTTGAGAATAATCTCTCTTCGTCAGATTATGATGGGCTTCAAGAGAGTGTACTTAAAACATTTGCAATAGAGATGCCATTCTCTAATGATGAGATGCGTGGAGATAAACAGTTACTTATAGATAAACTTTATGAAGCTGTAATTGAGGCCTTTAATCGTAAATCTGAAAATCTTGCCACTACGGCATATCCTGTGATAAAACAGGTTTACGAACAACAAGGAGACCGCTATGACAATATAATGGTCCCTGTTACCGATGGCAAGCGGTTCTACAACATAACATGCAATCTTAAAGAGGCATACGAGAGTGGAGGTAAATCTATAAATAAAGCATTTCAGAAAACGGTGCTTCTGTACACGATAGATGACGCGTGGAAGGAGCACTTACGTGATCTCGACCAGTTACGCCAATCAGTACAGGCAGCAAGTTATGAGCAGAAAGATCCACTTTTAATATTCAAGATAGAGTCGTTCGGGCTTTTCCGTGATATGCTTGATTCTACTAACCGTAAGTGTGTCGCAATACTTATGCGTGGAAGCATACCTGTGCGTGAGCCGGAGCAACTTCGTGAGGCTTTGCCTGAGAAACGTCAGGATTTCAGCAGATACCGTACTCAGAAAGATTCTTTGTCAGAGCAACATGAAGGGGCAGAGGCTGCCGGAGGAGCAGATGGTTCAGTTGGACATACACCTTTAAAGGTTGGACCTAAAATAGGACGTAATGATCCATGCCCGTGTGGAAGCGGTAAGAAATATAAAAGTTGTCATGGACGCAACGAAAATGAAATATAATTAGGTGAGTACATAAATTGTTTAAAAGAGATGGGAGGAAACTTAAGTTTCCTCCCATCTCTTTTTGTCTGTTTTTACGTATATGCTATGGGGTAAGAGACTTGCAGCTTTTGTTTCTAGCACTAAACGCAAGAAGTGTAAAAGTAAGTACTCCGTTTAATATCAGTAGTTCGTAACCTAATTTATAGTTAAAGAGTGACACGAAAAGGTAGCTGATAATGGCACATAATATAGGTGAAGCTATTGTAATATATGGTACGGTTTTGTCATTTGGAACCCCTTTGGTAAAGAGACCATATGCAAAGAGCCCCAAAAGAGGTCCGTATGTATACCCGGCCATTGTGTATATGGCATCAATGACGCTTGTATTGTTAAGCCCGTGGATTATCAGTACAATGGAGACAAAAGCTGCACACATTGCGAGGTGTACGGTTTTACGTGTATTGAGGCTTTTTTGTTCAGGCATTTTACCTACATCAAGTATGTCTATGCAGAAAGATGTAGTAAGAGATGTAAGTGCAGAGTCGGCACTTGAAAAAGCAGCGGCAATTATCCCAATGCAGAAAAGAAAGAGTACGGTAACACCTAGATAATTTGTTGCCAGTAGTGGTAATATTTCGTCACCATTTTTAGGAAGAACAATTCCTTTGCTTGCTGCAAAATACATCAGTAATACGCCTAATGAGAGGAACAGTAGATTTATAGGGATAAAGGCACTTCCGTATATATACATGTTTTTTTGTGACGCTTTAAGTGTACTTATCGTAAGATTCTTTTGCATCATGTCCTGATCGAGACCGGTCATTACTATGGTAATAAATATACCACTCAGAAATTGCTTGAAGAAGTTTTGTGTCGAACGCCAGTCATCGAATACAAATATTCTTGAATCGGGACTTTCGGCAATCATCTTTATGCTACCCATAAATCCTGTCCCCATGCTTTGTATAACGCCGTAGATAATAAGTACCAATGCAGTGATTAGTATTACGGCTTGAAGAGCATCGGTGCGTACGATGGTCTGTATTCCGCTACGTCTTGAATATGTCCAGATAAGCGCAACAATAATTACTGAGGTAGCCCAAAATGGAATGCCCCATGTATCGGCAACCAAAGTTTGTAGAATAAGCACTACAAGGAAGAGCCTTGCTGCCGCTCCGGTAATTTTTGAAATTATAAAAAATAATGCCCCAGTTTTGTAACTCCTTTGTCCAAATCTTTCTCCTAAGTATTTGTAAATTGATATAAGATTTAGTTTGTAATAAAGAGGTAAAAGCAGCCGAGCGATAATTATATATCCAACGGCGAATCCTAAAACCATCTGCATATATGTCATCCCAATTGTCGATGTCATCCCCGGAACAGAGACAAATGTCACTCCTGATATTGATGTCCCTATCATACCTATCGCAACAAGCCACCATGGCGATTGTCGGTTACCACTGAAAAAAGCCTCGTTGCTACCGTTTTTTGATGTGAGCCGTGCTATAATGATCAGCATGGCGAAATAGCCTGCTAAAATGGCTAAAATTGGGATTCCGTTCATAGTGTATTTGTCGGCAATATTGGCACTTGAAAAAATTTATGCGAAGATATGGAAAAAAACCTTGCCCGTTAAAATCTAAATGGCTATTTTTGAAGCAAAATACATTATAACCATGAATACAATAAAGCTCGAATTGGAAAAAGCTCTTGGAGCAGAGTTTGCTGAAGAGTTTAAAAAGATTGCGCCAGAAATAGAGAATGCCGTGAAAATGCTATATAGCGGAAGCGGAGTTGGAAGCGATTATCTTGGATGGATTAATCTGCCGGCGGAAATAAATCATGAAATACTGGCGGAGATTGAGACCTCAGCCAATAATCTCCGTCGTCGTTGCCGTTATGTTGTAGCAATAGGTATCGGAGGGAGTTATCTTGGTGCTAAGGCTATAATTGATGCACTGTCAAACAGTTTTGCATCGTATAAGTGTGACGCTAAGACCACCGTGCTTTTTGCAGGGCATAATATTGGAGAGGATTATTTGGCGGATCTTCAGGGTTTTTTGGCTGATAAAGAGTTTGGGCTAATAAATATATCAAAATCAGGCATGACTACTGAGCCTGCAATTGCATTTCGCCTGTTGAAGCAGCAGCTTGAAGCTAAAGTCGGCAAAGGGGAGGCGCAACGCCGTATAGTAGCTATAACCGATTCTAAAAGAGGTGCGTTGCGGACGCTCGCTGATAATGAAGGATATAAAACATTTGTTATTCCCGATAACATAGGTGGACGTTTCTCGGTGTTTACCCCTGTTGGGCTGTTGCCGATAGCAGTTGCCGGATTTGATATACGTGTACTCATTGCCGGTGCGCAGAATATGATGCAACAGTGCAAAACGGAAAGTCTGGATAAAAATATAGCTGCCAGTTATGCGGCAGCCCGCAATATACTTTATCGTCAGGGAAAGAAGATAGAGATACTTGCAAATTTCAATCCTAAACTGCATTACTTCGCTGAATGGTGGAAACAGCTTTACGGCGAGAGCGAAGGTAAAAATGGGAAAGGGATATTTCCTGCATCTGTTGATTTTACAACGGACTTGCATTCGATGGGACAGTGGATTCAGGAGGGAGAGAGAACTATATTTGAAACTGTGATATCGGTAGAAGAAGTAAATCATGCACTTGTGATCCCTTCGGACAGGCATGATCTTGATGCCCTTAACTATCTTGCAGGAAAACGTATTGATTATGTGAATAAGATGGCTGAACTCGGTACTCAGATGGCTCATGTAGACGGAGGCGTTCCGAATATCAGAATAGTTATTCCGGCAATCCGAGAGAATTGTCTTGGTGCATTAATCTACTTTTTTGAGGCAGCATGCGCCATAAGCGGATATACATTAGGTGTTAATCCGTTTAATCAGCCGGGTGTTGAGGCATATAAGAAAAACATGTTTAAACTCCTCGAAAAGCCGGGCATATAGTATCGGCATTAAAAAAATAATTTAAAATTGGTGGATGTATATTGTCCGTCATGTTTTCAATAAAAGAGTCTTTAATAACATGTTTGACGAAAATACATGAAATTTTTACTTATTAAAACTTTATGAAATTTTCATCTTATTTATGCGTTTAAAGTTTTTTTAGCCATAATAATATTGTGCAAATATATAAATTTATATATCTTTGCATTATAATAGGGTATTAGAGTGCATTAAAATCATATAATTTAATTTATAAACAATGTTGATATGAAAAAAAGAATTTTACTTTTTGTATCGCTTTTTATGGCGATATTTACTTATCAGGATGCTTTTGCGGAATATTGCAAAACTGGAGAAAGAAATACCCGTACTGATAGGTCCTTGACCTCGTTTACAATGGGTGACGGAACAAATTCAGTATCGGTTACAGGGTTGCAGTCTTCAGGTGGCTCACCATGTTATTACGACAAAACAGCCTCTGTCCTTACTACCTCAGCAGGTGCTACAATAACTCCTACTGTAACATGGGTAGGCGAGTGGATGCACGGATATATCTGGGTTGATTATAGTAAAAATGAGATATTTGAGAAGGACTTAGAAGCCACAGGAGTTCCAAAAGCCAACAGTGAATTGGTTTCGTATACCTATCTTGAAAGACCCAATAGAAACAGCAAGGGTCTTATTACTACTACCGATAACCCAGATTATCAGTTGCCAAGTAAACTTAGTGAATTGCCATTTAATATCCCTGCCGATTTAGCCGTCGGCGACTATCGTGCCCGTCTTGTTATTGAATGGGCTAGTGATGACCCATGTGGAACTAACAATATGGGAAGTACTGGGGGGGCGATGGTGGACTTTACGATCCGGATTATTGCTTCATCGGAACGAACGGTGACTATAAGTAGCTCTGATATAGGTAAAGGGAGTGTTTCGATAGATGGTGAAAGTGGATTGTCGGTACGTAAAGCAGGTCCTATTACACTTATCGCTACACCTGAGAGCGGATTTTGTTTTGTAAATTGGACAAATGGAGTGGGAGGAGCTGTTGTGTCAACGGCTTCGAGGTTTATACAAAATGGAAATGAGGATATAACTTTGGTGGCTAACTTTAGTTCTATTGTTTATCCCGTGATGAAACGTACGTTTACGGGTAATGCTATGCAGGAGAATCGCTATATAAAGAGTGTAACAACATCAGGGACTGCTACTCCTACGGTGTTTTCGTGTGCTACTCAGAGCGAACTTCCTTATACGGCATTTACTGCCACAGGTGGTACTTATGTGACGGCCGGTGCTCTTTTGGATAAGACGGCTACTCCCATCGTGATTGATCAAGGGACTACCTCTTTTAATATGATATTTTTTGCTTGGCAGAATGCTATTGGTAGTGCTTTGAAAGAGATTGATTGGACGCAAAACGCATATTTTATTGATTGGAATCGTAATGGGCGTTTTACTGATGCTGGAGAGATTTCTGCTAAGAGTGGTGATGCCGAGCAGAATACTGCTCTTTATAATGTTGGTGGGTATTCTCGTACTATAAATATTCCTGTCGGACAGGCTTCGGGTAATTATAGAATGCGTGTTGTGTTTTATGAACCTTCACCTAATACTGAGCAGTGGCAGAATACTTTGTTTTCTACGAAAAACAATGAAATACGTAATGGTATTAGCTATGACTTTATAATTCAGGTGCTTGATCCAACTGATATGAAGATTATTGGGGCTTCTGTGTCGAAAAATAGCGGAAGAATAAATCCGGGCGATAAGAATATAATATTGGGCTCGGTTAATGTTAAGACATCCGGATCGCTTAATCCTCTTGCTCTTAAAGATTTGAAGATGCAATACTCGGGTACGACAACAGGTGATATTAATAATTTACGTTGGGTGTATTCTACTTCTGGAAATGTAACGGGGGATATTGTCTCTTCGGCTGCTAATGCGTTAAGTAATATGACTTTTTCTGTAAATAAACAACTTACGCTCGGAAATAATTTTTTTATTCTTATTGCAGATGTAGCTAATGCTGCTGTGGTTGGGAATAAAATACAGGTTGCTGTTAATTCGGCGACTGTGGCTGATAATAGTTATACGTTGGAGACACCTCCTGGTGTGGGAGAATATATTGTTTCGAAAGTAGTTGATTATACTAAGGGCAATGCTGTATGGTTTGATACCCCTAATTCATCTACTGCTGGCGCAGAGATATGGAAAACAAACGATACTAGTATTGAAGAAAATTGGGAACGTCGCTCCTATCCTATAGGAAATGGATCGTTTGGTGGAAACATTCTTGGTTCTATAAACCGCGAGCGTATTGTGCTTAATGAAAAGACGCTTTGGAAAGGGGGACCTGGAACGGGTGCTGCTGCTTATTGGGATATGAATAAGACGGTATCGTCTTCTGTACTTGATAATATTCGTAATTATCTTGTGAATGGGCAAAATTCTAATGCTGATAATTTGGTCATGAGAAATTTCAACGGCAAGATAGATTATAACAAAAATAAGTTTGGTGCTTTTACCGTAATGGGAGAGGCTTATGTGTCAACGGGCATTGATGAAAGAGCTATTACGGGATATAAAAGGATAATGAATATTGATTCTTCGATGGTTGTGGTGCAATTTTCGGCTAATGGCGTGGATTATAAGCGCAAGTTCTTTAGCTCTTATCCTGATAGTGTGATGGTATGGCGCTTTACTTCGGATGGTGGTCTGCAGAATCTGACTTTCTCGTTTAACTGTGCGCAGATTGTGAAATCGGTTACTAAGGTTGACGGTGGTCTGTTATATGATTGTAGTGTGGATAATAATGGAATGAATTGGGCTTTGAGGGTTTATGTTCGTTCTAATGGTGGCGGTATGGTATTGGCTGATGCTTCGGCAAGGACAATAAAGGTTATTGCCTCTTCTGATGTTGAGTTTATTGTTGCGGGTGATACTGATTATAAGATGAATTTCGATCCAAATATAACGGATAACAATGCGTTTGTAGGGGTTGATCCTATAAAGAGCGTGAATGATATGGTGGATGTAGCTAAAGTGAAGGGTTATGATGAACTTTATGATAGTCATCGTAAAGACTATACTAAGTTATTTAATAGGGTGGAGTTGGCTATTAATCCGAGCGAAAAGTTTGAAAATTTGCCAACGCCTACGAGATTGGCAAATTATAGGAATGGTACTCTTGATCATGAATTGGAGCAGATATACTTCCAATATGGACGATATTTGCTTATAGCTGGTTCGCGTCGTGGAAATATGCCGACTAACTTACAGGGTATGTGGCACTGTAATATTGATGGACCTTGGCATGTGGACTATCATAATAACATAAATCTGCAGATGAACTACTGGCCTGCTACTTGTACTAATCTTATGGAATGTTTTGTTCCATTTATAGATTATGTTAGAGGATTGGTAAAACCGGGTGAGCGTACAGCAAAGGCATATTATGGCGCACGTGGATGGACGGCTCCAATCTCTACTAATGTATTCGGGTTTACTGCCCCGCTTTCTGATACTCAAATGAATTGGAACTACAACCCTTCGGCTGGTCCTTGGTTGGCATCGCAGGTGTGGGAGTATTATGATTTTTCTCGTGATAAGGAGTGGCTGAGAAGTGTAGGATATGGTATTATAAAATCGAGTGCCGATTTTATATCTGATATTCTTTATAAGACAAATGGTACATATACTTCGGCTCCATCTTATTCTCCTGAACATGGTACGTGTGACTTAGGTACAACTTATGCTAATTCTGTGGCTCGTGAGGTGTTGATTGATGCAATAAAGGCGGCACAGATACTTGATATTGATGCGTCGTCTGTTACTGAATGGAAAGATAAATTGAATAATATGTATCCTTACCAGGTGGGTAAGTATGGACAACTTCAGGAGTGGTATAGGGATATTGATGCTTATGGTGATACGCATCGTCATACTAATCATTTATACGGCTTGCATCCGGGTACGACAATAAGTCCGATAACGACTCCTGCTTTGGCTAAGGCTTGCAAGGAGACGTTAAACCAGCGTGGTGATGCTGCTACGGGTTGGAGTATGGGTTGGAAACTTAACCATTGGGCTCGTCTGCAAGATGGAGATCATGCTTATACTTTGTTTAAAAATTTATTGAAGGATGGTACGGCTGATAATTTTTGGGATTTGCATCCGCCTTTCCAGATAGATGGAAACTACGGTGGTACTGCTGGTGTTTCTGAATTATTCCTTCAGAGTCAGATGGATACTTTGTATGTGCTTCCGGCACTCCCATCGGCTTGGAAGAACGGTCATATAACCGGGCTTCTGGCAAGAGGAAATTTTGAGGTGGGAATATATTATAGTGGTAATAAGTTGGATTATGCAACTGTTAAATCAAATAAGGGTGAGGAGTGTCGTGTACGTTACAATGGACAAAAGATTGCTTTTCCGACAGTAGCTGGGGGCTTTTATAAGGTCTCTTATGATAGGGTTAGTAATAGGCTGAGTTATACTACAACAGGTGTTGAGGAGTTGGTTATTGAGGGAGACAGAGAAAAAGAGAGTGTAAATGTTTTCCCTAATCCTAACAAAGGCAACTTTACGGTACAGATAAAAGGAGATATAACCGGAAATATAAATATATCTATTTATTCGGCATTGGGACAGAAGGTTAAAGAGATGTCTGTAAATAAGGAAAATGAGTATATTGAAGTTCCTTTTGATTGTGACGCTGTTTCGGGATATTATTTCGTTAATGTAAACGGTAAAGGGATTTCTGAATCGAAGAAGTTTATTATAAAATAAATATTCGTTATTATTAAGGGTAGTGAAGGGTGGCTGCATTGTAGCTGCCCTTCTCTGTTTTCAATAATGAACATAGTAAATTTGACTTTGCATGATTTGTGCGTTATCTTTGTGCCTGTTTATTGTGAATGGGTAATATTATGGGTGGTATCTGTTTATGTTGGAAAA
>JAVVOY010000051.1:0-13025 GCA_036656055.1 Bacteroidales bacterium | reverse complement strand
GAAGGTGGCGCTAGTACTTACTTCGCTGCCGTTTACTGTCCAGTTAACGAAGTTGTAGCCTGTTGCTGCGGTTGCTGTAAGGGCTACGGTGCTACCGTGGTTTGCGTTAACGGTTGCTGTGCCTCCGTTTATTGTTACACTTCCTCCGGCTACCGGTGCGGCTGCTGCCGTAACTGCGTAGGTTTTGAGGGCAAAGTTAGCGGTTAAGGTCGTAGCTTCTGTAACTGATGCTATTGTATAGGGGTTGGCGGTACTGACGTCAGCTGCGGATTTTGTCCATTTGACAAAATTATATCCCGTGGCGGGTGTGGCTTTGAATACGGCTGGTGAGCCTGATACTATCTCTTGTGGAGAATTTGAATCGTTGATTGTAACGGTGCCACTAGTAGCCGGTGTTACATTGGCTGCAACGGTGTAGTTAACCACTGCCGGTGCTTTTATTTTTATTAGAAAATCGTATGATTTTCCGTTACGGGTTTTGCTTCCTAAGGTTGTAAACAAAGTGTTTTGCCATGCGGCCTCTTTAGACTGTGGGTCATTGTAACATACGCGCATACGGTATGTTCCGGCTGCTTGGTTTGCCGGGATAGATATGATTTTAGTGTATCCTGCAGCAGAAGTGAAAGCATCATCTACAAAAACAGCCTGCTGTGACCAATTTAGTTCCGAAGCTTTTGCAGCTCCACCTAATGTCATATTATTTGTCCACGCTTTAAAGTTAATTGAAACAGATGTTGCTCCATTATCTACAACTATTGGGGTTGCGGTCTTGTCAATAAGTGCTCCGGTTTTTATGGCTCCTGCCTCCGTAAATGTTCCTGAAAAATCGGCACGTGGAAGTCCTGATTCGTTTGTTGCATTGAATACGGTTGTTATATTTGCTCCCTGTGTTGCTGTTACGGTTTTAAGGTAACGGTTGGTTTGTTTAATATCTCCGGTATAATAATAGCTCATTATAGGATAACTCTGTACAAAGTTAGCTACATAGGTTTTATCTCCTTCCGTGTTGTCGGTATATGTTAAAGATGTAGAAACTTCTGCGCCACCAGCCTCATTTGTCCAGTTAACAAATATATAACCCGGATTAGGCACTGCGGTACATCTAATTGCACCGGCGTGCGTTCCACCACCTGTTACAGTCCCACCAACGGAAGGATTAGCTTTCAGGGTTATTGTCCGACTTGCAATAGGAACTTCTACTCTTATAGTAAAGTCCACCATCGCACCTCCATTTCCTCCTATCCCAGATGTTCCACATGGATTATCACTAGCCCATTCAATAACAAGACGTGCACGGTAATCGCCGACGGCTAATCCGGCAGGAATATTAAATGGCAATTCACTAAGTTTACCCGGCAGCTGATAACTTATTAGCTTAGGGTTCGCAGGAGTAGGAATAAGACCCTTGCTGTTTCTAGCGGGTACCTCAAGAAAGGTATACGAAACCAATTCACTGTTGGCTTTTGGAACTCCTGTGGTTTCTAAGTCCTTCTCAAATACCTGATTTTTATTATAATCAATCCAGATATATCCGTGCATCCACTCTCCTTGCCATGTTACAGAAGGAGTTATTGTAGCACCTGCTGAGGTAGTAAGGACAGAGGCGGTTTTATCGAAATAACATGGACTAGTAGTACTGTTGTTCTGCAATCCTGTAACCGATACTGTATTTGTTCCATCACCCATTGTAAACGAGGTCAAGTACCTATCATTACGGGTATTTGTTTCTGTCGTTTTGCAATATTCTGCAAAAGCGCTCTGACCGGTAAATAATGCTACAACTGCAAGCATTACCGTAAAAAGAAATTGTTTTTTCATATCCCTTTTAATTTAGTTAATAATTAAATATGCAATGTCTTTTATTATAATCTTATTCTCAAAAAAGATAAATATGATCATAATGGTTAATATCTTAGAAGATAACAAATATTACTGTATCTTATTATTTGTTTCTGCAAAGCTATGAATATTTTCTTTTACTCCTAATAAATTATAATATTTTTTTTTACTTCTTGATAAATACAACCTTAAAGATTAACGTAACATGTAAGATATTCACAGCAATATCATATTTACATAAAAAATAATTCGACAAATATTGCTGCTTTAATCAATTCTGACAACTTCTGATATATCCACATACCACAAAAAGCCCTCCACTCTGAAATATCCCATTCGTTTTATTAAAGAGACATAATGAGAAAGTTGTTTTTTATGTTCTTCTCTCTTCTGTCCGAATTTATAGTCAATAATCATCACCTTGTCTCCTGAAAATACAATGCGATCAGGACGTGCAGCAATTTCTCCCGGCTGAAGTATAGATATTTCATTAAAAACCTTTGTCCCGGGAGCAAACCACTCTCTGATATCAGGGTTAGTAAGTTGCTCGCAGATTTTATGCTCCAACTCCATTGCTTCCACTTCTGTTATTTCTCCTATCGAAAGGTATTTGTTTATGATACGGGGGACATCTACGTCTGTTACTATCTGTCCAAGTATCTCATGCATAAGTGTTCCATAGCGACGGATAGATGAAGAATCGAAATATGTTGCTCCGCGCAGGTTCATTTTTAATCTTTCACCAGGTGGAACTGATATATATGCCGGCAAGGTTACTCCGGAACTTGACTCTTTCTTTGTAGTAATCTGCAACTCTCCAGATATGTAACGCACATAACCGTCACCTGAGCATTCTGATAACTCTGCTTCGTTCTCACTTTGTTCTGACATTAGCAAAAGGACTGATGTGAGAAGTTTGGAAAAATCGCCAAAAACTCCCGGCACCTGTTTCTGAGCGACAGCCTTATGTTGTGAATAAATTATAAGGTTGTCTCGAGCACGAGTGAATGCTACATACGCAATATTAAGATTATCTGTCAGTGTCAGCATCTTCTCTTGATTGTATATATCGGAATATGACGAGTCTACCATACTGGATTCGGGGGTAAGAGGGACTTTCCATGATGGGGCTTCGGAGGTTCTGGGCTCACACCAGATTACGGTATCAGGGCTTATATTCATAGACCAATCGCAGAATGGAATAAATACGCTGCCAAACTCTAACCCTTTTGATTTATGTACTGTCATTATTCGTACTGCAGCCTGTCCTGGCGGAGAGGAGATAACGGCTGTAACCCCGCTCGTGTCCCACCAATTGAGAAACGCAGACAGATTTGACCCGTAGCGACCTGTATAGTTTAATACTGTATCCTGAAATGCCTGTATGAAAGGAATCTGCGATTCATCATCTTTGCCTGAAAGCATAGAAATTATTTCTTCACACATTTCGAAAAGCGTCATTGTGGAGAGCTTATTCAGCCACTCTTTTTCTATGTTTTTCTCACTATTGTCGTGTAACATATAACCAAATGCTGCACTGAGGGCATCACATGCTATACTTCCTTTTATAAGAGCATATTCGTATTTTGCTATAAGTTCGTTATTGCGACTATCTGGATCATGTACATATCTTAGCATGGATATTATTGCACGCACGCTACCTGAATTGTTTATCAGAAGGGCTTCATCTGAAATTATGTAAAACTCTCTGCCTGAATTTTCAGTCTGTCGCTTAAGGAGATATTCGGCAATAAGCCTGAGGTCGCTCTTTGCACGCACTAATATGGCTATATCTCCGGCAGAAACTCCGTTTTCCAACAAACGACATATATCATCGTAAAGACGGGAAAGTGCTTGTGCTTTAAAATCATCTTTATTTTCTAATAAAAAAAGAGTTGCATCTATGTATCCGCTTCCGACACGCTTATTATTTGTCGGTAGCTTTTGTACTACATCATGGTACGCCGACTGAAACTCTTCTTGAAACGCAGCATCTTCTATCCCTTCTTTTAATAGATCGACTGCTTTTGTGAAAAACAGGTTGTTAAATTCTACTATATTCTTTGTGCTGCGCCAATTGGTATCCAATCCACACTCGTCAATATCGGATGAGCGTAACGATTTCTCTGTGGCAAGAGAGCCGTTAAGTAGTCGCCAGTCAGAGTTACGCCAACGGTAGATGCTCTGCTTTACATCACCGACAATAAGATTACTGCCTCCTGATGCGATACTTTCGTTTATCAGGGGACTGAAATTTTTCCATTGCAGACGCGATGTATCTTGAAACTCGTCTATCATGTAGTGCTTAATGTACGATCCACTTTTTTCATAAACAAAAGGGGTATCGCTGCCGTCTATTATCTTGTTGAGCAACTCTGTTGTATCGGATAAAAGCATAATATTGCGCTCGCGCTCTATCTCGCGGACATGATTGTCTATATCGCTTAGGATTCCAAAAGAGTAAAGGTTTTTACTTATCTTTCTTGCTGTCACATAAAGCGAATAGTTGTCACGAAAGAGAGCGACTACTCTTCCTACATAATCACCCTCTTTTATCTTACGCATCACTTCTGCCGCATGCTCCGACGCGCCCGGCTGTAACCATTTGTCTTCTATTTCGGCAAATTCGCAAAAGGTCTTCGTCGGCGGTTCCACCTTCTGCCCACCCTTAGAAAAATAATTTAACGGTGATTTCGTTTTTTTATATAGTTCTTCAATATCTACGTCCTTCAATATAGATACGGCTCCATCGCAAATAAGACGCAACTCATCTTCAAAACTCTTTATCACCTCTCTTAACCGTGTGTTATACTGATTAATCTCATCTTTTGTAGGCAAGGCTTCTTCGCTTAATGAGTTTCGCCACTCCTTATAATCCTCTTTAAAGAGTTGGGCAGAGAGGCGTTTTATACTCTCTTCGGACGAGTTCCACCCATTACCGTCATTAATCGTATCTTCATTGTATTTCAGCAGCCAATGCGCTAACGCCTTTTTTTCGCCAAAATCAAGAGATGAATACATGCGGTCTATTGCCTCTTCTGTTATTGCCGTAGAGTCTATTTCTATGTTGTACCCGCCTTGCAACCCTATATCTCTGGCAAAAGCGCGCATTGTACGCTGAAAGAAAGTATCTATCGTGGATATATTGAAGTTTGTGTAATCATGCAGCAGCGTAAACAAAACGTCACGCGACTTGGCAGCCAGCATTTTACCGTCAGTTGCACATCCAGCCGAAATAAGGTCTCTTACATAACCGGGATCAGCATCACCGGACGATAAAAGAAAAAGCTGTGTGACGATTCGCCTTTTCATCTCTTCGGTGGCTTTGTTCGTAAACGTAACGGCAAGTATGCGACGATAACCTCGCCCATATTCTGAGATGGATAGACCTTCTTCGTCATCTGACAGCAATAGCGTCAAATAGTTGAACGTCAGAGTATATGTTTTCCCTGATCCCGCCGAGGCTTTATATATTTTAAGCGCTTTACCGTGCTGCATCAAATTTATATTATGCGCGATTTAACATAACCTTCTTTTTGCAATATCTCTAATGCTCGAGTCCTAAAATCGCCTTGAATTATTATCTCGCCATCTTTTGATGAACCTCCAACACCGAGACGCATTTTAAGTATGCGCGCCAACTCAGCAAGTTCATCGGCATTTCCTGTGAAACAGGTTATGAGTGTAACAGATTTTCCGGCACGATTACGCTTATCTAATTTAATACGCAACTGTTGTTTCTCTTTAGGAAGAAGCTCTGTTGTATTTTCAGAGTCGGGATTGTAGTTGAAGTCAGGATTTGTGGAATAGACTATGCTAAGGCGGCTTTTCCAATCGTTATCTTTGCTCATAGTGATACTTTTTTTTTAAAATCTGGCTCTAAACGTCTTTCAGCAAAAATAGTACTTATTTGTAAGCCGTACAACCGACAAGGAAAAAATATCTGAAAAACTTTTAGTATCTTCGCACAGTAAAAACTCTAATTATTAACTGCTAACCTTTTATCAGGATGATACTTCCAGAACCGTCATTAAGAAGACTACCTTGGTATCTGGCTCATGTGAAATTGATGAGCGAAAACGGGATGGAATTCGTTTCATCGACACAGATAGCCAAAGCTACAAACGTTGATGCCGCGCAAGTGGCAAAGGATTTGTCGTTTATTGGCATTTCAGGAAAAACACGCGTAGGGTACGAAGTAAAATCTCTTGTCTTAGCTCTGGAAAAATTTCTGGGTTTCACAAAACAGCATAAGGCTTGTATATTTGGTGTAGGTAGCCTTGGAGGTGCTTTATTACAAGACTCAGGTTTAGCACAATACGGAATGAATCTTGTGGCAGGATTTGACATCAGAAAAGAGGTAATAGGGTCGCAAATAAACGGCATCACAATATACGACATAGCCAATTTTCCCAAAATACAACAACGTAAAAAGATTAAGATAGGGATACTGACAGTTCCCGTAGAGCGAGCACAAGATACGGCCGATGCAATGATAGCCGGCGGAATAAAAGCAATATGGAATTTTACCCCTTTTAGAATAAAAGTTACCAAAGAGATTGTTGTACAAAACACATCAATGTACGCACATTTGGCTGTAATGTTCAATCGGCTTAACGGGCTTAACGAGAAGGTAAACAACACATAAAAACGGAGATAAAAAAATTCACCTCAATCTTAATATTGACAGAGGCAACCTTATTTGAATATTTGCCGAATATAATTTGAAAAACAAAATAATTATATGAAAATAATTGCGGTAGCGTGGAATTATTTCAACCACAATAAAGAGCTAAATAATCCGTTACTATCTAAAGAACCAGTGATCTTTCTCAAACCTGACTCAGCACTTCTGAAAGACGGTAAACCGTTTTTCCTGCCTGATTTCTCGTCCCGTATCGAGTATGAAACAGAACTTGTTGTGCACATAAGTCGGCTTGGCAAAAACATAGCCGCAAAATTTGCACATAGGTATTACGACTCAGTAACTGTTGGAATAGACTTTACAGCACGTGATATACAACAGAGATTACGCTTGGAGTCTTCGCCATGGGAGCTAAGCAAAGGATTTGATTCTTCTGCAACGGTAGGGGCGTTTATTCCGGTAAAAGAGGTGGGAGATATTAATAATACACCGTTCTCTCTGAAGATAAACGATCATGAAGTGCAAAGAGGAAACAGTGCTGATATGATATTCTCTATTGATACGATCATAGCTTATGTCAGCCGTTTTTACACTCTCAAGACAGGTGATCTGATATACACCGGAACACCAGAAGGGGTTGGTGGCATAAAGATAGGGGATCGTATGGAGGGGTATATAGGGGAGAGAAAATTACTTGATTTTCATGTACGGTAAAAGACTGCTTTGCAGCAAATAGATAAAAAATCTCTTAAAAAACTATATGAGATATTATTTACGCAACATATTTCTGACACTGCTTTTACTTGCTGCTGTACCCGTGACAGCGGCAAGTTTAGCCGGGAATCGCTATGCAAAGATCTCTAAGCTGGCATCAGGCAGTTGGATAAAGTTGCGCATATACAACAGCGGAATTTATCAGATACCTTACTCTGTTTTACAATCATGGGGATTTGACCCGACAAAAGCTAAGGTTTACGGATACGGCGGAGGAATACTGCCGGAAAACTTCCTCAAACCCTATATTGATGATCTACCCGAAGTTCCTATTATTCGTTCGGCAGGCAGGATACTTTTTTACGGTGAGGGTACTGTAACATGGGAGCCATCAGAGAAAATGATGCTTCATAAACAAAACTGCTATTCAACTGCCGGATACTACTTTATTTCGCAAGACGACAAACAAGATACACCTATCGTAAAAGTAGAAGACAACTCGTCTCAGCCAGCTACGGCTACTACTATTTTTGATGATTATACCCTGCACGAAAGCGAGCTGTGCAACGTTGGAAATATGGGACGTAACTTATACGGCGAGGACTTCTGCTACAATACGATACAGAATTTTGCTTTTGATATCCCGGGAATCATAGGGGATGTCAATATGCAAATAGATTTTATCGCCAAACTTTCCGATAACGGAAAACTCACTATTAAACACAATGGAAACGACCTGACAAAGAACGACGGCAAAAACATTGACGCATTCGGCTTAGGAGATGATTGGTATTATACTGCTGCAAAACTCAGCAGGATAAAAAAAACCTTCACTCCTAACCCGTCGGTCGCCAACGTAATAACTTTGCAGTTTGCTGCCACTAACGTAAAATTGGCGCGCCTCGACTTTATAAGGTTACAGATGAAACGTCAGCTAAAACTCTATGGTGGCAGTGTAAAATTTCGTGCCTTTAATGCGTCAAGCAGATACCTGCGCTATAATATAGATATAACCGGGTACAGATCAACACATGTATGGGATATAACAACCCAACATTTGCCAGAGGAGGTTGGAGCGTCCATATCGGGCAATTTACTCTCTTTTACCCCTCATTATCTGGGTGTAAGGGAGTATATTGCATTCGATGAGAGTATTCAGTACCCATCACCTGAGTTTGTAGGGGAGGTTGCCAACCAAAACCTACATGGGCTTGAAAGGGCAGATCTTGTAATAATCGCCCCTACGCAGTTTTATTCTCAGGCCAAACGTCTTGCAGAATTTCATCGCGATAAGGACGATATGTCTGCGCTAATAATTGCTCCGGAGTATATATACAATGAATTCTCTTCGGGAAAGCCAGATGCTACGGCATACCGCAGATTCATGAAGATGTTTTACGACCGCGCAGAAACCGCCGGAGACAAATCACTCTATCCTCGCTATCTGCTTCTGTTCGGCGATGGATCATGCGATAATCGCCATATAACACAAGAGTGGAAGGGGTACAACTTCCCGTTTCTGCTAACATTTCAGTCAGAGAGCAGTATAGATGAAAGGTCTTCTTATGTCACTGATGACTATTTTGCATTTCTGAAAGACACTGATGGGGATAAACTATTAGCAGACAAACCGGTTATAGGGGTAGGCAGATTTCCTGTACGCAACCTGACAGAAGCAACAATTGCTGTGGATAAAGTGATAAATTACAGCAATAACACCGACTATGGAATATGGAAAAACGATCTCTGTTTTGTTGCCGATGATGGCAATCACTCAGAACACATGAAGTTAGCTGATGCCCTTGTTGATATAATAAATAAAAAACATCCTGAATTTTTCCCGTCTAAAATATATATAGATGCTTATAACAAGGTCAGCTCCTCGAATGGAGGAACTTATCCTGATGCTAAAAAGGAGATGTTCGACCACCTTAACAACGGCGTACTGATACTTAATTACGATGGTCATGGAAGTGCCATAGGATGGACAGCAGAAAAATTGCTTACAATACAGGATATAAGAAAAATGTATCTTAAACGGTTACCGCTATTCATCGCGGCAACATGCGATTTCAGCCGCTTTGATGCCCAGACCACATCTGCCGGAGAAGAACTTTTTCTAAACAGTAAAGGAGGAGGAATTGCTCTTATATCTACAACTCGCGTTGTTTATATGGATAAAAATGCGAGTTTTAACAAACTGTTAATAACACACCTCTTCGACCGCAATGAGGAGGGTAAACGTTACCGCCTCGGCGATGTTATAAAGTTAGCAAAGACCGATGTAACAACTCAATACGGAGAAGACCTAAACAAGCTTAATTTTATACTGATGGGTGATCCGGCTCTGCAACTGGCGTTCCCTGAACACAAAGTTAAAATAACTGAAATAAATGGACGGCCAATTACAAATAACCCTTTTGATATTGTACTCAAAGCCCGTTCAGAAGTGACAATAAAGGGTGTAATTCTTGATCAGCAAGGGGGAAAAGATGTAAATTTCAATGGGTACATACAACAACGCCTATATGATACGGATGTTAAGATTACAACACATGGCAATGATGAAGGTGGCGAACCGTACGATTTCTTGATGCGCAAGAACAAACTTTATACAGGGAAAGATATGGTTAAGAATGGGGAATTCTCTTTTACATTTAAAATGCCTAAAGAGCTTAATTACATAGCTGAACCGGGGTTGCTAAATATGTATGCGTACGATGCCGGCAGGAAGATTGAAGCGCAAGGATCTTCCAAAGACTTTATCGTAAACGGCATGGATACAAATACTGAAGTAGACACGGAAGGACCTACCATAGAGAACTTCTACCTTAACACTCCTGCTTATACATACGGCAGCACGGTAAACGAAACACCTGTGTTTTTTGCCAATGTTTATGATAAATCAGGAATAAATCTCTCCGGAATAGGGTTAGGGCATAACATAACGCTTAAGATAGACGACTCGGCAAATATGGAGTACGTAATAAATAACTATTTTGACCCGGTGCCTGAAGAGTTTGGTCGTGGTAAAATAATGTACCAAATGCAAGAGATACCCGAAGGGGAACATACTCTGACATTCAAAGTATGGGACACAGAAGGAAACTCATCTGAAAAAAGCACCGTTTTTGTTGTCAGCAAAGGGCTTGAGCCAGAAATAATACAACTTTATGCAAAGCAGAATCCGGTTAAAGAACAAGCTCAGTTCTACCTTAAACACGATCGCCCAAATATGGTCGTACAGATGAAAGTGTCTGTATATAATTTGTGGGGCACAGAAATATGGAGCTCTCAGGTTGAAGGACCATCTGACATGTGGATATCGGAACCTATTATATGGGACCTTACCGACGTATCGGGTAAAAGGGTTCCACCGGGCTTATACATATATAAAGCAGAGATAAATACAGAAGGAAGCCGCATCTCCACCGATGCTAAAAAAATAGCTGTATTAGCACAATAAAAACCCTATCTCGGAGTTTTATATTATGACTAAACACACACAACAAGGAGATGAAAGATCTAAAAATAATCCTTTCTATTATATTTATTCTTTTTAGCTGCGCCATATATGCCCAGAAGAGCGAATTCAACCCCATAACAACAGGGGTAACTTCGCTCAACATTGCTCCAGATGCCAGAGGTGGTAGCTTAGGAGACCTTGGTGTTGCCACGGATCCTGACGTAAATTCACAATACTGGAACCCGGCAAAATATGCATTTGCCGAAAGTAAGGGTGGATTAGGTGTTTCATATACTCCATGGCTTCGCAAATTAGTTAATGATATAAACCTTGCTTATATGGCAGGTTACTGGAAATTTGGTCGCAACGGGACTGATCCGCAGGCACTCAGCGCAACAATGCGATACTTCTCTTTAGGTACAATACAAAATACAGATGAAGGAGGAAATGTGCAAAGTTCAGTGCACCCATACGAGCTCGCATTGGATCTTGGATATTCACGCAAACTCTCAAGTAATTTTGCTATGGCAGTGGTATTCCGCTTTATATATTCTGACCTCGGATACTCATCAGATGGTTCTTCAAGCGCTAAAGGGGCTCCTGCATTTGCAGCCGATATTGCCGGATACCAGACGTTTTATCCAATAGTAGGACGCAGTGAATGTCAATGGTCATGGGGATTCAATATCTCAAATATAGGGACAAAGGTATCGTATGACGGAGGGGCACACAGTGCATTCTTGCCGTCAAATCTGAGACTGGGAACAACGTTCAAATTTCCTGTGGCTGACTACCATACGCTGGCTTTAAGCCTCGATCTTAACAAACTGCTCGTCCCTACCGCTCCACGGCAATCTGATTACCTCAATGCTGAAGGAAAATTGGACACTGAAGCGTATGATATTGCCCGCGAAGATTACAACAACACGTCCTCAATAAAAGGAATATTCAAATCTTTCTCTGATGCACCGGGAGGGTTTAAGGAAGAGATGCGCGAGATACAGATGTCCACCGGATTAGAGTACTCATATAATAAGCAATTCTTTGCCCGTGTTGGTTACTACTACGAAAACAAATACAAAGGGAACAGACAATATATGACTTTTGGTGCAGGGTTCTCACTCAACGTATTTAGCCTCGATGCTGCATACGTCCTTGCTACGGCGCAAAGCAGCCCATTAGATCAGACTTTAAGGTTTACCATAGCTTTTGATATGGCAGGACTAAAGGATATGATAGGACGCAAAAGAGGGCGAAGATAAAAAGATGAAGATAAGAGTTGGTTCTGGTTATGACGTGCACTGTCTTGTAAAAGGGCGGGAATTATGGCTTTGCGGGATAAGAATAGAGCATGAAAAGGGACTACTTGGACACTCTGATGCCGATGTAGCCATACATGCCCTTTGTGATGCACTTCTCGGAGCTGCTGCTCTACGTGACATAGGATACAATTTTCCTCCAACAGACATCAAATACAAAGGGATAGACAGCAAAATACTATTGGATAAGACCGTAAAAATAATAAAAGATAACGGGTATAAGATAGGGAATATAGATATAACTATATGTGCTGAACGTCCTAAAATAAACCCTCACATCTCGGAAATGAAACAATGCCTAGCTGCTGTAACAGGGCTTCAGGTAGAGGATATTTCAATTAAAGCCACAACAACAGAGAAACTAGGATTTACCGGACGTGAAGAGGGAATATCGGCATACGCCGTAACCCTTATCGAGAAAGATTAATCCATAAAATTTCTACCCTTTATCAATCCCTTCATATAATTAGGGATATTCTTAAATATCATATAAAACAGACTATTTTATAGTGACACAAAAACGGGGAGCATATTTTTTATATGCCCCCCGAATAATTATATTATAAATGATTGCTATTTTTTAATAACCTTCATAACCTTCAATAACGTATCATTACTCCTTACCTTTATAAAGTAGATGCCTGATCCTCCGTCTACCGGGATATTGACCATTTCGCCAACTGTGGCATTTACACTACTGCGGTTTAGCTGGCGACCGGCATTGTCAAATATCTCTACCGTATAAACTCCTTCTTCTGCAAAACGTACATAAACATCGTTTTCAAATGGATTGGGGTATGCGTTCATCTCTTCGATTGTTACATCCTCTATACCGGTCTTTGCGATCTCTATGTAATTAATAGTCTTTGAACTGCTACCCCAACCATTCTCTAAGGTTAGTGTAGCGGTGTAGATACCGGGAGCGTCATACGTGACGGTTGAAAAACCTGCTTGTCCATTACCGCTCGTCTGTGATGGAGTAGCTCCTTTGTACTTCCATTTAGGAACCGTGGTAATCTTATACTTATCGCCTGAGATAAAC
>JAVVOY010000050.1:0-13368 GCA_036656055.1 Bacteroidales bacterium | reverse complement strand
CCCCTTGGTAAGCCCGTAACTCGCCGTTCCAAGCCCGCCTAATATATGAGGAGGAAACTCCCAGCCAAACATTAATGCTCTCATGATCATATATGGTTATTGTATTTTTTCAGCAATTCAAGAACTCTCAGTATCTCTGCCACATTAACGGCGAAACTGATCCCTCCTCTCGCCGTATATGGTGGATTACCGTCAAATAGTTCAGAAATAGTACCAATACAGTTATTAGACATCTCCTCCTCAAAACCTATAAGCATCCGCTCAATAAACGAAACTCCGCTCAAACCGAATATCTTAAGATATGCTTCAGCATAAGCTCCCATCAGCCACGGTCTCACAGGACCTTGATAATATGCCTGCTCGCGTGCGGAACGATGCCCGAAATATACAGGACGATAACCGTAACTCTTGGGGCTCAGTGTTCTTAAACCTTTAGGCGTAAGGAGCTCGCGAGTTATAACGTCTAACACGCCTTTTTTCTCCTTTCTATCTAATGGAGAATACTCCAACGAGACTGCAAACACCATGTTAGGGCGAACACTTAACTCGCCATAACTACCATCTACATAATCGTATAGGTATCCGTACTGGTTAAGAAATGTCCTTCGGAAAGATATGTCTACCTTATCTATAATAGTATTTATCTTATCTTTTAGTCCCGTTTTATTTGCCTTTCTTATTGTTGAAAGATAAAACTTAAGGGCATTGTACCAAAGAGCATTGAATTCAACAAGGTAACCGGTACGAGCAGTCACCGGACGACCTCCTTCGGCTAATGTTGTCATCCACGATATAGAGTGATCTCGCCCATCGCTGTACAGCAGCCCATTTTCATGCACAAACAGATTAGGATGCCCTCCGGAGATAATATAATGCATTATCTTCTCTATCTCAGCTCCGTATTTCTTTATACACTCATCCAAAGAGGTAGCTGCCGCATATTGCTGTAATGCCCATATTGCCCATAAAGGGATATCAGGCTGTTCTATTCCTTTTATAAATTTATCCTGTGTACCATCTTCAATAAAAGCACTTAGCGCACCAAGTGCCGTTCCCATAAGTTTATGAAAGACAAATTCATCATCAATATAAAGTGTACACCCGGGAGTAGAAATAAAAAGGTCACGAGCGCGTACCTTAAACCACGGATAACCGGCAAGCAAATAATAATTACTATCACGCTTAAGATAAAACTGCTGTGCTGAATTTTTAAGGCAGTTATAAAACGATATACGATATGTACGACTCAACAACTCCTTTTCATATAGTGATGTTAGGGTACGCGTCTTAATCTCCCCTGTTCCGGTCGATAAAATTATACTTTCACCTTTCTTTATAGGCATCTGAAAATAACCAGGAACATAAAGGTCTTCACGGTAAGGGTATCCACGCTCTTGATCTTTTGTGTACTCAATCCCATTATACCAGTGTGAATCGCTTACAAATTCAACTTTTCTGTTAAACTGCATATATAGTGATGGGTATCCTTCGTAAAGGCAAAAACTCACACCATTATCGACACCACGGTAATCCTTATTTATATCACCATTCTCAACACATACGTCGTTAGCATTGCGAAATGCAAGGAACGGTCGAAACTGCAATGTTGTCTCAGAGTGGGCATCAATAAGGGTGTATCTTATTAACAGACGATTTTCATGTGATATAAATATCTTCTCCTTACTTAAAACAACTCCACCTACGCGGAATACTGTCTTTGGTACTTCGTCGCAGTCAAACTCTCTTATATATTTATGCCCATTAGGACTATACACATTCCCCTGATACTTATGAATACCGAGATTAAAAGGTGCTCCATGCTGTATAACGGTCTCGTCAAGCGAAGAGAGCATAACATGATTCTCTTCATCCATTTCCGGAATAGGGATTACAAGCAATCCGTGCTGTTTGCGCGTATTGCATCCAACTATCGTCGTACAATGGTAAGCTCCTGATTTATTCGTCCTCAATATCTCACGAGGAAGAGACTGTTCCAAATTTATCATCAAACTCTTATCAAACTTTAAATAACTCATATCATACGAATTTTAGTATGTAAGGCAACGTTCCAAGTAGGAAAGCCGCTAACCGGGAATCTTATTTTTGACGAAAATATATTTTTTTATCATTTTATCCAAATTTTTCGTCCTCTTTTTTTAATTAAAATATTAAAAGAGATAAAATAATTGCAAATCTCTTATTCGTAAGCTGTCATAAAAGCAACTTACAACATTGCCAATCACAATAACAAAAGAGTTAATAACTCTAGCACATATTAAAATAGGGATAAAACTATTCATAAATACGAGCTTCTTTATAAGCCAAAACAGCACCGTCATATTTTATTACAAATACTGTAAAAACATAAGACAATATACAATACAGCCAAAAAACCAGAAACAATGTAATTAACACGTTTTTACAAATATAGGACAATATGACAATAAACGCAAATAAATATTAGGATATTTACATAATACAAGCGACATAAATAACATTTTTAAACATTACAAATTATATTTATTCGCATAATTATGATTAACTTTGCTTACAACTAATTGTGGTAGCGCATCATACGTGATGTAAACTAATTTGTAAATTTCATTAGATTCGTGTAAATTTTATTCGAATACTTTTTATCCACAATATAATGTGTGCCATTCTATCAAAAAAATCACATAAATGAATAATATATACGACACGTTATTACAAATTCCTGTATTTCAAGGATTGAGTAAAGAGAGATTTGAAGAGATTATAGGTAACACACGCTTTGATTTTCTGAAGTACCCAGCAGGTGAACAATTAGCATGGGAAAATGATGAGTACACTAATATAAAATTCATTATATCAGGCTCTATCAGAACTGAGTTAAACAACAGTTCACGCAAAATAAAAATAATAGAGACTCTTCCTGCTCCAAATGTACTTGTACCAAACCGGCTTTTCGGAAAGGCTACATTTTTCCCTCTGTCAGTATTTGCAGAAGAAGACACCGGAATAATGCAATTGGACAAACAGATATTTATAGAACTTATGCAAGCCGAAAAGATTGTACTTCTAAATTTCATAAATAATATTTCATATCGTTCGCAGAAAGGTGCTGAAGCATTCACTAATATTTCATCAAGCAATATAAAGGCGAGATTTGCATTTTGGATACTATACTTCTCCTCACCAAAATCTCGCGATATAAAAATAATAAGTAAACAAAAAGATCTTTACTCTTGGTTCGGTGTTCAGCGTTCAATATTTATAAATATGTTGGACGAAATGAAGCAAGAAGAGATACTTGATTATTCTGTTCGCGAAATAAATATTATTAACCGCAATAAATTGAATAGTTATTACACAAAATTATTATGGTAACCACGCAGATATAAGCTAATAAAAATGAAGCCTGAATTATAAAATTCAGGCTTCATTTTTATTATTAAGATATCAATTAACCTATCAGTCACGTCTCGATGTAAATATAAGGATGTAATATACTAACGTTGCCAATGATCCCAATGCGGCAACAACATACGTATACGCTGCCCACGAAAGAGCATCTTTAGCTTTAGGATATGTATCTATATTTGTTATTCCCGATGCACTCAACCATGTTAATGCTCGAGAACTCGCATTTATCTCCACTGGAAGCGTAACAAAACTGAACAAAGTAGTAAGAGAAAACAATATTATTCCTATAAGCATAAGTTGCGGAAATGACTGCAACATTAAAATTCCGGCAAGTAACACCCATTGCATCCATTGTGAAGCAAAACCAACTACGGGTACCAACTTTGAACGCATTGCAAGAAATGGATAGTGTACTGCATGCTGAACAGCATGCCCGCACTCATGAGCAGCCACTGCAGCCGCAGCAATGCTATTGTTAGAATAGACATCAGTACTAAGGTTAACAGTCTTTGTAAGCGGATTATAATGATCAGTAAGTTGACCTTCAACAGATATAACTTTAACATCATTTACCCCTGAGTCATGCAACATCTTCTCTGCAACCTCTTTGCCTGTCATACCATAAGGTAACGGGACTTTAGAATAAGTACGAAATTTAGATTTAAGTGTCTGCTGTATAGCAAAACTTATAAGCGCAAATACAATAAATATAATATATATCATTTTTTACCTAACTAAAAATATAAATACTGATACCGAAAGAATAGAATACAAAGATACATAAAACTATAATAATCAGATGTTAAACTTAATTTAAAACACTAAAGATACAATGTCGTAAATCTTATCATACACCACACTTGCCAGACCGATAAATATAACGCCGGAAACTGCCAATACAAGGGCTATCCTCGTGTAGTTATCAGAGCGTATAGGCGCTATCGGTGCTTCGTTCTCATTAAGGAACATTGCTTTTACTACCAATAGATAATAATAGAGTGATATTATCGTATTTATCAATGCTATAAACACCAATACATAGTATCCCTGTTCAACAGCAGCATAAAATATGAAGAATTTACTGAAGAAACCGGCAAAAGGCGGTATTCCGGCAAGTGAGAACATTGCAAACATCATTATCAGACTGAGTTTGGGATTTGTTTTATACAAGCCGTTGTAATCATTAATACAAAGTTTACCGCTCTGCTTCTCAATAACTCCAATCACTGTAAAGGCTGCAATATTTGAAAATATATAAACTAATATGTAATACAGCAGCGATGTTGCTCCAAAGGCTGTACCTGCCATAATGCCAAGCATTATATATCCAGCCTGTGAAATTGATGAAAAAGCAAGAAAACGTTTAATGTTCTGCTGACGTATTGCGAAAAGATTTCCAACAGTTATAGTTATTATTATTATCCCATAAAGAGTCCACGACCAAATCCACCCCACAGAAGCAAACACCGTAAATAAAGCCATCATAAATGCAAACGCTGCAGCTCCTTTTGATATGACGGAAAGATATGCAGTAACAGTAGTTGGAGCACCTTGATAAACATCTGCCGTCCAAAGATGGAATGGCACTAAAGAAAGTTTGAAACCCATGCCGGCTACAAAAAGAACAAGTCCAACGATAAGCAACGGTGAGACCGAAATAGTTATAGCTAGTGCATCATAATAAAGTGTCCCACCAACTCCATATATATACGAAATACCTAATAACATCAGTGCAGACGAAAATACTGAAAAGAATAGATATTTTGCTGCAGCCTCATAAGAATTCTGTTTGTATTTCTCAATTGCCACTAAAGCAGTCATAGGCAGTGATGCCATCTCCAGCCCAAGGAAAAACAGGAGGAAGTTCTGCGAAGACATCATTACATACATACCCAAAAGGGTTATCAACGTAAGTATATAATATTCTCCTCGGCGTATAGAAACATTATCATCCTTTATCCACGATACTGACTGAATAAATACAAGTATAGTCCCTATATTGAGTATTATCTTAGCAACCTTTGTCATCCCAAGGCTAAGATACATTCCCCCGAAAAGTGAGACCTGACCGCTCTTATCAAAACAGACAAATAACGTCTGCGCTACAAGCAATAATATTGCCACAAGCGGGAGATATTTCCCGAACTTTGAGGGAAGAAACGTATCGTATAAGAAAAGGAGGATTACAACTGCCATAATAGACAGTTCGGCACCCATTCCAAGGAATTCAGAGTAATTCATATTAAGTAATATAAAAAATTAACGTTATGTTTCGGCTAATTTTTAAGCAATGCGCTTTGTTGTGCTTTTAAGAAAATATCTTTTATACATTCTTAAAATACCACGACAATGCTAATTCTGCACTACATAAAAACGCTCATCTATTCTATATATATTGTAAAATTCTATCGCTAATAATCACTACGCCACCACGTACAAGATCAGAAATCCATAGTGGCAACATACCAATACCGGCTATTGCTACTATAAGCGTTATTGTAGAGAGTTTTTCATACCATACTGCATCCGTAAGAGATTCATGGTGCTTATCCTGAACAGGTCCATAAAGTATTTTACCAACAACACGCAGAATATATACAGCGGTTATAACTATTGACGTACACGCAATAACTGTAAAGACACGGTCAAATATATCGTTCCACTGGAATGCACCGAAGAATATCATCATCTCTGCAACAAAACCGCTCAATCCCGGTAAACCTAACGATGCTAGACCTGCTATAACATAACAAACGGAAAGGAATGGCATTATCTTCATCAAACCACCCAACTGTCGAATATCACGAGTATGGGTGCGACCGTATATCATACCGATAAGAGCAAAGAAGAGGGCTGTCATGAGCCCATGTGAAAGCATCTGTAAAACAGCTCCGGTCATTGCCGTAGTATTCCACATAAGCAGAGCAAACAGTACGAGACCACAATGGCTAACTGAGGAGTATGCATTTATATATTTAAGATCGGTCTGCACACATGCGCTATATGCACCGTAAACGACACTTATTCCGGTAAGGATAAGAAATATCCATGAAAGTTCTGCTGTTGCCTGAGGCATAAGGTACATAGCCACGCGAAAACATCCATAACCACCTAATTTCATAAGTACTCCGGCATGAAGCATGGATACTGCGGTCGGCGCAGAAGCATGACCATCGGGCGACCATGTATGAAAAGGAAACATAGCGCCTAGCACTCCAAATCCTACAAACGTCAGCGGAAAGAGTACATATTGCATACCAATTGGGATCGAATTATTTTTTGCAATCTCAAGAATATTCATTGTACAGTTCCCGTCGGCAGACGAGAAGAAGTAAATTCCGAGTATTCCAAGCAATAAAAGAGCAGAACCGCCCATAAGCATCAACGTAAGTTTCATTGCTGAATAGAATTTGTTGCCACTACCCCATATTCCAATCAGTAAATACATAGGGATAAGAGCTACCTCATAGAACAAGAACATCGTAAAAAGGTCGATTGATATAAAAAAACCGAACACCCCAATAGATAGCAGTATAAGCCATAAGAAAAACTCTTTCGGTAGAGGATTCATCTTCCACGATGCAAAGACTCCGGCAAAGACAATTATGGCCGATAGGAGTATCATTGCAACAGAGATTCCGTCCACACCAACAGCATAATGAATATTAAGCGGAACAAACCATACATGGTCTGCCATAAACAGCATCTCTGCCGTATTTCCGGCACCCCTCTCCTTACAAAATAGTACCACCAAGCCAATTGCGGCAATAAGCTGCAAAGCAGATCCTAAAGTTGCGACCGTCCTTATCTGATTCATATTCTTGGCAAGGAGCAATCCTCCCATCATCAAAAGCGGTATCAGTACAAATAACGATAAAATACTCATATCTTTATTCTATTATCTTTTATCAGATTAATATTATCAATGTTGCGGCTATAAACATAGCTCCGACAATAAATACCCAGACATAAGCCTGCAGGCTACCCGACTGTAAACCGCGTATACTGTATGCCACCCCGTTTGTAACCGTTGCCAATAGATTCATTGTTGCATCTATGATATGGCGGTCGAACCATGCAATAGGTTTTGAGATATATCCGAATATTATCCTGTGTGTTATAAACTGGTAAACGTTGTCCATATAAAAGCGATTGTACGCCCAGCGATGAAGTGCCGGCAGAGCAGCTGCCATACGTTCGGGTTTAGTCCCGGGCTTAGCAAATAACCAAGTAGACATAGCAATGGCTATAACGGCAACCGCTATGCTTATAGAAGCCACTAACGGATTTATATGTATATGATATGCCGTATTGTTTGACGAAACTAAATCTCCAAAAGGGATAAAACCTGCCACACAGGTAATAACGGCAAGAAATATCAATGGAATAGTCATAGTTATCGGAGATTCGTGGGGTGTATGCTTATGTTGTGCTTCTTTGCCCCAGAATATACCATAATAAAGGCGGAACATATAAAAAGCCGTAAGTCCGGCAACCGTTGTCATCCATACGCCCCAAAAAGAGCTCTTCTCAAATGCTGCGGTCAATATCTCATCCTTACTGAAAAATCCTGAAAAAGGAGGAATTCCTGCAATTGCCAGACATGCTATAAGGAATGTTATATGTGTTATTGGGAGATGTTTCCGCAAACCTCCCATATCACTCATCTCATTAGAGTGAACAGCATGTATTACGGCTCCTGCTCCAAGGAACAAGAGTGCCTTAAACATTGCATGTGTAAAGAGATGAAACATCGAAGCCATATAGCCCAAACCTCCTTCGGTAGGAATAAGCGATGTACATACGCCGAGCCCTACCATCATAAATGCTATCTGCGATATGGTAGAGAAAGCCAACACACGTTTAATATCGCTCTGCACACAAGCTACTACGGCGGCATAAAGAGCAGTTATTGCACCCACCCACGTAATAAGTTCAAGTACATCAGGCGTCGACATATAAATTGGAAACAGCCTTGCAACGAGATAAACACCGGCTACAACCATAGTTGCGGCATGAATAAGTGCCGAAACTGGCGTTGGTCCCTCCATAGCATCCGGAAGCCATATATGAAGTGGAAACATTGCCGATTTCCCGGCTCCGCCCATAAATATAAGTGCCATAGCCCACGATGCAGCTGAACAACCCAAGAATGTTGCCCCTGAGGTTGTCTTCAGGAAGAAACCACCATCTGAGGTAAGCTCTTTAAACGAGAATGTATCTGTATAATATGAAAGAATCAATATTCCTAACAGAAAACCGAGATCGGCAAAACGTGTAACAATGAATGCCTTTTTAGATGCCGCAACAGCCGAAGGTTTAGTATAGTAAAAGCCTATCAGCAGATACGAAGATACCCCCACGAGCTCCCAGAATATATACATCTGAAAAATATTTGTTGCAACAACCAATCCAAGCATAGAGAATGTAAATAAAGAAAGAAATGCGTAATAGCGCTGAAAACCTTTCTCTCCATGCATGTACCCTAAACTGTAAATATGGACCATAAGCGATACGGTACTTATCACAACCAGCATCATCACCGATATCGGATCCAAAAGAATTCCTATATCTATTTTAAGTTTATCCGTAAAGGAGAGCCACTCAAAGTTCCATGGCATAATAGCCTCACGCACACCGTCAACACGTGGCATCGTAAAATAGCTGAATGCTATTATGTAAGAGAGAGCTGTAACCACCAGTAATCCGGTAGTGCCCAATATTCCTGCAAGCCTTTGCGACATTTTCATACCCGTTAGAGCCAATGTCAGAAACATCAAAAACGGTAATGCTAATATTATTATTGAATATTCCATCTTATCTTAAGCTTTTAATTCTTCATTTTATCCAAATTGTCGGCCTGAATGTTCTTTATATTACGGTATATGTTTATTATGATTGCAATGGCAATGGCCGTTTCAGCGGCAGCAACTCCAATTGCAAACAATGTAAAGAAATAACCTTCAAGAGCACCCGGAAACAAATAACGGTTAAACACTACAAAATTTATGTCCACAGCATTAAGCATCAACTCAAGTGATATGAGTATTGCCAACATATTCTTACGCGCGATGAACCCGTAGACTCCGGCAAAAAACATCACCGCACTTAAAACCAGATAATATATAAACGGTATTTCCATATTATTTATCTTTTACGGGCAATCATTATGCCTCCTATTATACATGCCAATAGCAGCACGCTTATCAATTCAAACGGCAATACATATTGATAACGTCCCGACCCAAGAAGCATGTGTCCAACGTCTTTCATATCAATCTCACCACCCGACATAAATCTTGATGGTCTGAAAACCTGGGTAAACATTGCATAACCACATACCGCTGCACCTGCAACAGCAGCAGTAATTCCCAATATTTGCTTCTTAGCCTTAAGCTTTTCTGTATTGTGTCCCAAACCAGAAGTCAAAAGTATAGAGAACACAAACAAAACAATTATACCACCTGCATACACAGCAATCTGTACAGCTCCCAGAAAATGATAGTCGAGCTGAAAATAGAGCGCCGCCGTCCCAAACAGTACAAACAAAAGATACGTTGCCGAACGAAGCAAGCGTTTTGTGGTGACGGTCATTATAGAGCACACAACTATTACCGCGGCAATAATGAAGAAAGTTATCTCGTTTCCGATATTTTCCATAAGTTATTGGTTGTTTTTTAGTCTTTCTTGCTTTTATTCAACTGCTTGACAAGCTTTTCTCTCGTATATACGGCATGTTCAAATTCCGTACTGAACTCTATTGCGTTACGCGGACAACACTCCACGCACAACTGACAAAAAGTACAACTTCCAAGATCGTAAATATATTTGTCAAGCACTTTTTTTATCTTTCCGTCCTCTGTTTCAAAATCCTTCTTAATAATACTTATCGTACCATTAGGACAGTTCATTTCACACAGTCCACATGCTGTACAATCGGTCCCGCCGGAAGAATTCTCCTTCATAACTAATGTTCCACGGAATCTGTCTGATACTTTCAGCGTAGCACGGTTTTCGGGATAACATTGTGTTACCTTAGGTGTAAAAAACTCTTTTAAAGTTGTCTTTAACCCTATCAAAAGCGACCACAGCCCTTTTAAAATTGATATTATATAATTTACAAAATTACTCATCTCTTATTTTAGTTTATTGCATTGATCCACCTATTATATCCAACAACTCATTTGTTATACCTTGCTGACGAAGTTTATTATAATCTAATTGCAACTCATCAAGCAACTTCTTTGCATTATCACTTGCCGCCTGCATAGACATAACTCTTGCTGCTTGCTCCGAAGCGCGCCCGCTATATATGCTCTCTTGCATATTAACACGGACAAAGATAGGAAGTAATGACTCAAAAATATCACAGCGTGACGGCTCATATATATATGGATTCTGGAATTCATCCTCTGTGCCACCTGCAAGATGTTCAGCATTTACAGGCAGTAAAGTCCGCATATTGATAGGTTGCGAAGCCATACTTTTATAATAAGGGTATATTATCTCTACCTCATCAATATCCTTTGTAAGGAAACGAGCAACTATACCATCAGTAAAGTTACGTATCACCGACCCGTCACTTTTAGAGGTTAGGTATGAAGATTTGTTTATTTCAACCCCCTCTATATGCCGAATCATCGCAGTCAACCTTCTTCCCACAGGATATAGTACAATTTTAAGGTCCTCACCGTAAATCTTTCGGATTTCATTTATCCTCAGTTCAAGTCTCTTTATCAGATAGACGTTAAATGCTCCGCAAAGCCCTTCTTCAGATCCAACAATTACAAAAGCAAATCCTGATACAGGTCGCTTCTCGGTAAATGATGAGGGAAAATCGCCATCAGACCCCAAAAGATGTGTTATAGATGCCATAAGTTGTTCTCTATAAGGCATCATACGCTTTAAGGCTCCTTCGGCCTTACGCAGTTTTGCCGTAGATATCATCTTCATCGCACCGGTTATCTTCTCGGACGACTTCGTAGAAACAATTCTCCCTTTTAACTCCCTGATAGTGGACATCTCTATTTGTTATTAGAATCTACTGGAGACACTCTCTGCCGCCTGACGCAATTTTTTATCTATCTCCTCGTCAAGTTTACCTCTCTGCAATTCATCAAGTACATCTTTTTGATATTTAGTGCGTAACAGTTGCAGTAGCGTACTTTCAAACTCTTTTATCATATTAAGTGGGACACTCTTAAGCAACCCTTTTGTTCCGCAATAGATTATTGCAATCTCCTCACCTACCGGCATAGGAGAATACTGTGGCTGTATAAGTAGTCTGCTGTTCTTGCGTCCTTTATCAATAACCATCTCGGTTACAGCATCAAGGTCGCTTCCAAACTTGGTGAATGCTTCCAACTCGCGGTACTGTGCCTGATCAATCTTCAAAGTACCGGCAATCTTCTTCATTGCCTTAACCTGAGCATTACCTCCAACACGCGAAACAGATATTCCGACATCAATTGCCGGACGTTGTCCTTGGTTAAAGAGGTTTGTATCAAGAAATATCTGTCCGTCAGTTATAGATATAACGTTTGTAGGGATATAAGCTGAAACGTCTCCGGCCTGCGTCTCTATAATAGGCAACGCGGTAAGCGAACCGCCTCCCTTTAAAAGGGGCTTAAGTGGCACCGGCACATCATTCATAGTACTTACAACCTCGTTGTTCTCTATTATCTTGGCTGCACGCTCAAGCAGTCGTGAATGCAGATAGAAGATATCGCCCGGATATGCCTCACGTCCAGAAGGGCGGCGAAGAATAAGTGATATCTCGCGATAAGATACGGCCTGTTTAGAAAGGTCATCATAAACAACAAGCGCATGGCGTCCGGTATCTCTGAAGAACTCACCAATTGCAGCTCCGGCAAAAGGTGCATAATATCTCATTGAAGCAGGATCAGAGGCATTTGCTGCCAGAATAACAGTATAATCCATCGCACCATGTTCCTGCAATACACTAACCAATGACGCAACAGATGAAGCTTTCTGTCCTATCGCAACATATATACAATATACAGGGTCACCGGCATCATAATTTCTACGCTGATTTATAATCGTATCAACGGCAATAGTCGATTTACCCGTTTGGCGGTCACCAATAATAAGTTCGCGCTGCCCGCGGCCGATAGGGATCATTGCATCTACGGCTTTCAATCCTGTCTGCAAAGGCTCCTTTACGGGCTGACGATAGATTACACCGGGGGCTTTACGATCTAACGGAAGCAACATTAGCTCCCCATCAATAGGTCCTTTACCGTCAATAGGTTCACCAAGGGTGTTTATAACACGTCCAAGTAACCCTTCGCCAACCGGGATTGAAGCTATCTGTCCTGTGCGACGCACTGTCATATTCTCCTCAATCTTCGATGTATCACCCATTAATATTACCCCGACATTGCTATCCTCAAGATTCATTGCAACACCGCGGATGCCGTTTTCAAACTCAACCAGTTCATTTGCACGTACATTATCCAACCCAAAAACGTGGGCTACACCATCACCAACCTCAAGAACGGTCCCAACCTCCTCAAAATCTATGCGGTTGTCAACCTCTTCAAGTTGCTGCTTGAGGATGTCGGATATTTCATTTGGTTTTATCATACTGTTTTGCTGCTGTTTACTAATTTCAAACGCATTTCTTTTAACTCTCTGTTCACGGATGCGTCAAGCTGCATCGAATCCACTTTAAGTATAAAACCGCCTATTATAGACGCGTCTATCTTATACACAAACTCTATCTCATGTTCCACTTTTTTCTGCATCAGAGATTTAATCTTTGTCATTATCTCCTCTGGCAATTGCATGGCTGTGGTAATCAGCACCTGAGCTATATTATTTTTCTTTCGATAAATCTGTTGGTACTTAAGAAATATTTCTCGTGTATATTCCTCTCTCTTTTTGTCTATTACAAGACGTATGAAGTTTTCATAATATTTACCTGCCCCATTACCAGATGCC
>JAVVOY010000049.1:0-13385 GCA_036656055.1 Bacteroidales bacterium | reverse complement strand
TATAAAATTTTACTGTATTTAACCAATTCTATTAAACGACAGCTTTAAGTTAAGTAATATGTTTATAAATGAGGAAGATATAACTTTTCATGCTTCATGAGAAATAAAAACTCATATTGGGCTGAAAACCGAATTAAAATCTTAAATTTGAGAATAATCAAACAAACTAACCTTTATTTTCTAATCAATATTTCCATAATACATTTAAATTAAATATTAAAAATAGCCATGAAAGATAACGAGATAAATCAAAAAAGAGTAATGATAACCGTAAAAAGAGAAGGGGTAATTTTAGAGCCTAGTAATTGCGAGTTTGAAAATGAAAGTGTAATGAATCCGGCCGTAATCATTGAAGGAAATGATGTGCATATGTTTTATAGGGCCGTACATGAAGGAAATTTTTCAAGTATTGGGTACTGCAAATTAGATGGTCCTTTAAAAGTTGTACAGCGCAATGAAGAGCCAATATTGGCACCGTCTTTTGACTATGAAAGCCATGGTATTGAAGACCCAAGAATAGTTAAAATAGACGGTTTATTTTATATGACATACACAGCTTATGACGGCAACAGTGCTCTGGGAGCTTTGGCTACGTCAACAGATTTAAAGCATTTTGTCAAGAGAGGCATTATCACATCCAAATTAAGCTATTCTCAGTTTATTGATTTTTTAAAAAAAGACGAACATCCACACACGAATAAGTATTTCCGTTCGTATAACAACAAGGATGACACAACACAATCAGGAAAACCTCTATACCTGACTGATAAAAATTTAGTGTTCTTCCCACGTAGAATAGATGGAAAACTTTTCTTCATGCACCGCATCAAGCCTGACATTCAGTGGACTTCAATAGATAAACTGGAGGATCTAACACCTGACTTTTGGGGTGATTATTATCTTAATTTTACGCATTATATTTTCTTTGAGCCACGTTACAGCCATGAGTCAAGCTACATTGGAGCCGGCTGTCCTCCAATTGAGCTTGATGAGGGGTGGCTAATGATATATCACAGCGTTCGTGACACCCCCGAAGGATATATCTATTCGGCAAGTGCTGCGTTACTTGACAAGCATGATCCAAGAATTGAAATTGCACGATTGCCATATCCGTTATTTACCCCAGAGACCAACTACGAAGTAAAGGGCGTTGTAAATAAGGTTTGCTTCCCTACCGGCGCAATCATCTGGGATGATAGGCTCTATATCTATTATGGAGCAGCAGACAAGTGTATCGCTTGTGCTTCCATTTTAGTAAAAGAGTTAGTGGCGGAATTATTATGCCACAAAAAAATCAAAAAATAAGAAATGAAAGAAATATTATGTATAACTACCTATCCACCGCGTGAGTGCGGAATAGCAACTTTTTCAGATGATTTAATACGAACAATTTGCCGGAAGTTCAAAGAGAGTTGCGTTGTAAAAGTGTGCGCAGTAGAATCAAATTTAGAAAAACACACATACGATAATACCGTTAAATACACATTAAATTCTTCCATAGCAGAAGAGTTTAATATAATTACCGAAAATATAAACAGAGACGAAAACATTGAATTAGTGTGCATACAACATGAATTCGGGCTTTTTAATGAACACAAAGAACATTTTCTTAAGTTTGTACAAACTGTAACAAAACCAGTTGTCATTGTTTTTCACACAGTATTGCCACATACTACAACTGTATTACACAACTATTTGCAAAATCTCATTGATGCTTGCTGCGGTATAGTAGTAATGACACATAATTCAGCAGTTATTTTGCAAGAAGAGTACCAGATAGCGACTGATAAGATAACAATAATTCCACACGGCACTCACCTTGTGTCACAAATGAACAAAAAAAAGTTAAAGGAAAAGTATGGTTTTTCAGGCAGGAAAATTCTCTCTACATTTGGATTGCTAAGCCCGGGGAAAAGTATCGAAACCACGTTAGATGCTTTGCCAATTATTATAAAAGAAAACCATGCGGTATTGTTCCTTATTATAGGTAAAACACACCCTACAATCGTCAAAAACGATGGTGAAGCCTACCGCGAATATCTCATGGCAAAAATAGAGAAACTTGATTTAAGCAATCACGTACTGTTTGTTAATTTTTACTTAGACCTCCCCGTTCTGTTAGAGTATCTGCAAATGACTGATATTTACCTCTTCACATCCTCCGACCCAAATCAGGCTGTAAGTGGCACATTTGTATATGCCTTGAGTTGCGGTTGTCCTATTATCGCAACCCCAATTCCTCATGCGCTGGAATTATTGAAAGATAACACCGGATTTATTTTTGACTTTCATAACTCTTCACAGTTAGGAAAAGCGGCAAACAAACTATTTGCCAACGAAAAATTAAGGGTACAAATGGGAATGACAGGTATGCAAAAAACAGCTTTTACTGCATGGGAAAATTCAGCCATATCATATGCCAACCTTTTCAGAAAGATAACAAAGCGAAAAGAGATACTTAATTACTCATTACCTGAGGTAAATACGGAGCATATAAAACGGATGAGTCGAAATATCGGAATTATTCAGTTTTCAAAAGGAAATCGACCTGACATTGATACCGGATATACACTTGATGATAATGCACGGGCACTGATAGCCTTATGTAACGTATCTGTCGATAAAAAGGATCTTACTTGTGATAAATATATTAAACTCTATCTTAAATTCATCAATTATTGTGTGCAGGAGGATGGCTCATTAAAGAATTATGTTGATAAAAGCGGTCAGTTCACATCTCAAAACGACAGTGTATTACTTGAAGACAGCAACGGCCGTGCAATATGGGCACTTGGATATTTCATCCGTCATAGTGATTGTTTTCCCAACTCATGGGGAGTAGACGCAATACAGACACTTCAGGCTACCTTTCCTATGCTACACCGAATACACTCCCCACGAAGCCTTGCATTTGCCATCAAAGGGTTGTCTTACTTTTACGAAAAAGAACCTTCACCGGAAGTTCTTATACTTATCCGAAAAATGGCAGATGAATTAGTTAAGCTATACTTGACAACAACAGATAAAAAATGGAGATGGTTTGAAACTTACCTGACTTATGACAACGCGGTTTTACCCGAATGTTTAATCTACGCATACAGAATTACAGAAAATGAGGCATACAAAAAGATTGCTAAATATTCATTTGATTTCCTATTAGAAAAGACGTTCGCCAATAGGCAAATAAAAGTTGTCTCAAATCAAGGTTGGTTACAGAAAGACAAAGGGACTCTGACGTATGGAGAACAACCCATTGATGTAGCCGGCACAGTAATTGCATTAGGGACATTCTACAAATGTTTTAACGAACCTGAGTATTTACAAAAACAAAAAGATGCCTTTAGTTGGTTTCTTGGGAATAATCATCTCGGTCAAATTGTCTATAACCCTGCAACAGGCGGATGCTACGATGGATTAGAAGAAAATAATATTAATCTTAATCAAGGTGCTGAATCCTCTTCATGCTATCTGATGGCAAGGCTCTCACTCTTGTAAAATATTATTATCTACAATCATAATGATCAAAAACTTATTATCTCTATTTTTAAGAAATAATTGACAAGGCTATCTGTATACCTTCTATATTATTAATAAAATAGATAAAAGTCAGATAGCAAATAGAGATAATAAAGATTATTTTTACCTCACTTTTGACCATTTTTATAAACTTTCTTACATAATATTTTTTATACCTTTGTTCCGACATTAAGTTGAAATTTAATACATAAACAATAAAACAGTAAGCATGTACAAAGGATTCAACAGCTATATCGAAGATAGTATAAAGAAAAACTGGGACACAATCTCGCTTAGTGATTTTAAGGGTGTTACGTATCAGTATAAGGATATTGCCCGCAAAATTGCGAAAATACATATATTACTCGAAAATGCCGGGATTGAAAAAGGTGATAAAGTAGCTATTTGCGGTAAAAATACATCCCATTGGGCAGTAGCATTATTTGCGACACTTACATACGGCGCAGTTGCGGTACCGATACTGCACGAATTTAAAGCAGATAATATACATAATATAATAAATCACAGTGAGGCAAAGTTGCTATTCGTTGGCGACGTGGTATGGGAAAATCTTAACGAAGAGATGCTATCGTCTCTTTCAAGCATAATACTTATAAACGATTTTTCTGTATTGTCATCTAAGCTCGACTCCCTAATATTTGCACGACAGCACCTTAATGAACTCTTCGGGAAACGTTATCCCAACCGCTTTACCTCCGATGACGTAAAATACTACGAAGATTCTCCTGAAGAGCTTGCAATAATAGACTATACATCCGGCTCCACAGGATTCTCAAAAGGAGTTATGCTACCATACCGCGCACTTGCAACAAACCTTGATTATCTTATATATAATCTGCCTGAAATGCAACCCAAAGATAATGTTGTTTCAATGCTTCCTATGGCACACATGTACGGTCTTATGATTGAAGTTTGTTGCCCTTTTGCAAAAGGATGTCATATATATTTTCTCACCCGTATCCCCTCTCCCAAAGTAATAATAGATGCGCTTGCAGACGCAAAACCTACCGTTATAATTACCGTTCCACTTGTAATAGAAAAGATTCTAAAAACCAGAGTATTTCCACTACTTGAGAAACCATTAATGAAGCTGCTGCTTAAAATTCCATACATTGACGATCAGTTGCTATCAAAGGTAAAGACAAAAATAGAAGAGAGCTTCGGGGGAAACATCCGCCAGATAATAGTAGGTGGAGCTGCACTTAACAAGGAGGTAGAGATGTTCCTTCAAAAGATGCACTTTCCGCTCACGGTTGGTTACGGAATGACTGAATGCGCCCCCCTTATATCATACTCCCCTTGGCATAAAACAAAACCAATGTCATGTGGAGAGATATTGCCTTATAACAAAGCCCGCATAGATTCTCCTGACCCTGAAAACATTCCCGGAGAGTTATGGATCAAAGGCGATAACGTAATGTTAGGATACTACAAGAACGAGAACACTACCAAATCAGTAATGAATGACGGTTGGTTGAATACAGGCGACCTCGGAATTATTGACAAAGACGGATTCCTTTTTCTTAAAGGGCGCAGCAAAAATATGATATTGGGACCATCAGGACAAAACATCTATCCCGAAGAGATTGAAGATCAACTGAACAATATGCCACTTGTAAGCGAATCTATTGTAATTGAACAAGAAGGCAAACTTATAGCACTTATATACCCTGATTTTGAAAGTGGAGCTAAAATGGGAATAACAGGTGAAAATATAATAGCACAAATGGAAGGGAACAGATTACTCATAAACAAAAATCTACCGGCTTATTGCCAGATATCAAAAATAAGAATTTATTATGAGGAGTTTGAAAAGACAGCAAAGCGAAGCATAAAACGTTACCTCTACCATAATAATTAATAATACAAGATAGACTAAACTTAACCTACACCTTGGATTTTTAAAGTTTTTATATAACTTTGTCAGACGCTCCGATACCTCAAAAAATATCGGGGCGCATAGTTTAATGAACAAATAAATTCTTAATAATGAATAAGGGGCTTAACAGCTATATCGAAGACAGTATTAAAGCACACTGGGAGTTGCCGGCATTAAGCGACTTCAAGGGTGTAGCATACCAATATAAGGATATAGCGCGAAAGATAGTGAAGATACATATAATGCTGGAGGCTGCAGGGGTTAAACAAGGCGACAAGATTGCCATTTGTGGTCGGAACTCATCACACTGGGCTGTTGCCCTTTTCGCCACATTATCCTACGGTGCCGTTGCCGTACCTATACTGCACGAGTTTAAATCCGACAACGTACACAATATAGTAAACCATTGCGAAGCAAAGTTACTGTTCGTAGGTGATGTCGTTTGGGAAAATCTCAGCGAGGAGATGATGCCGGGACTATTAGGTATAATAATGATAGATGATTTTTCTGTAATAGCCACTAAAATTAAGGCGTTAGAAGAAGCCCGCCATCACCTTAATGAACTATTTGGCAAACGATTTCCGGAACGTTTTACGCCTGAATCGATACACTTTTACGAAGATTCACCTGAAGAACTTGCTATAATAAATTACACATCAGGATCTACCGGATTCTCAAAAGGCGTGATGCTACCATATCGTTCGTTATGCGCAAACCTCAAATTTTATTTAGCAAATCTCGATTGCTTACAAGCAGGGCATAACACAGTATCAATGCTTCCTATGGCACACATGTACGGTCTTATGATAGAGTTGTTCAATCCATTTACAAAAGGCGCCCATATACACTTTCTTACACGTATACCTTCACCAAAAATAATAATGGATGCCTTTGCAGAATGCAAGCCTCCGGTTATTATAGCCGTACCGCTTATAATGGAGAAAATCATAAAAACAAAGATTTTCCCGCTATTAGACAAGCCTATGATGAAACTGCTTATGATGATTCCTATTGTTGACACACAACTTCTGGGCAAAATAAAAGCCAAAATTGAAGAGAGTTTCGGCGGAAATCTGAAACAAGTTATCGTCGGCGGAGCTCCGCTAAACAAAGAAGTTGAAGAGTTCCTGCACAAAATAAAATTTCCGATCACAATAGGTTACGGAATGACAGAATGCGGACCTCTTGTATCATATTGTCCGTGGGAAGAGTTCAAACAAGGCTCATGCGGCAAAATAGTAGAATACATGAATGCCCGTATAGACTCTTCATATCCCGAACAAACAGCCGGAGAGTTATGGTTAAAAGGTGACAATATAATGCTGGGGTATTATAAAAACGAAGAAGCGACAGCTTCCGTTCTGAAAGACGGTTGGATGAACACCGGTGACTTAGCCCTTATCGACGATGAAAATTTTCTATATATAAAAGGTCGCAGCAAAAATATGATACTCGGTCCTTCGGGACAAAACATCTACCCTGAGGAGATTGAAGATCAACTGAACAACCTCTCGTTTGTAAACGAATCAATAGTAATAGGACAAGAAGGTAAACTTGTATGGTTAGTATATCCTGACTTTGAAAATGGTGAAAAGATGGGTATAACACAAAAAATGATGACCGAACAAATGGAAGAAAACCGTATAAACATAAATAAAAATCTTCCTGTATACAGTCAGATATCAAAAGTAAAAATCTATTACGAAGAATTTGAAAAGACACCAAAAAGAAGCATAAAGCGCTATCTTTATCAAACCAACAACGTATAAATAAGATCAAAATACAATATTAAACTGTCTCAAATTTAAGAATTAGGGACAGTTTTTTTATAAAAATACTTTATAACAATATAAATATTCAATCACTATTGATTACCTTTGCAAAAATAAATAATTTAGATATTTATTTTGTGTGTGCCCTATATTTAGTTTTATAACCAACATTCATATATGATTCAACTCGAAGACATTAATAAAACATATTTCAATGGTGCTCCGCTACATGTATTGAAGGGTATTAATTTGAATATAGAAAAAGGGGAAATGGTCTCGATTATGGGTGCATCCGGCTCAGGAAAATCCACACTTTTAAATATTATAGGCATATTGGATACATACGATACAGGCACTTACAGACTAAACGGAAAGTTAATAAAAGATCTTAGTGAAACACGCGCAGCAGAACTCCGAAACCAGATGATTGGCTTTATATTTCAGTCTTTTAATCTTATCTCTTTTAAAACAGCTGCCGAGAATGTCGCTCTACCACTATATTATCAGGGTATAAACCGCAAAAAGCGCAATATGCAAGCGATTGAATACCTCGATATGGTAGGATTGAAAGATTGGGCAGAGTACATGCCTAACGAAATGTCGGGTGGACAGAAACAACGTGTCGCCATAGCACGAGCGCTGATTGCCAAGCCGCAAATCATATTAGCAGATGAACCTACCGGAGCATTAGATAGCAAAACAACCGTGGAGGTAATGGAGTTACTGCGCAATGTAAACAATGAAGGGATGACAATGGTCATTGTCACACATGAGCAATCGGTAGCTGACACAACAGACAGAATTATCCATGTGAAAGACGGGTTAATTCAAACGACAGAAAAAGAGGAATAACATGATCGACTTTGATAATATCCGAGAGATATGGGGTACTGTAAAAAAGAATAAACTCCGCACCTTTCTTACCGGATTCTCCGTAGCTTGGGGAATTTTTATGCTTATCTTATTACTCGGAGCTGGAACCGGCCTAAAAAACGGTATCATGTACAACTTCAGAAATTGGTCTGCAAATCGCGTGGAAACATGGGCAGGGCAATCAAGTAAACCCTATAAAGGGATGCAGACAAACCGCATCATACAGTATAAGAATGAAGATATTAATGCCGTAGTACGCCAGAATCCAGAAGTTGAATTGATATCAGGGCTCCTTAATAAAAGCGACACCCTATCGTATGGAGAAGAGTATAATTCCTACTCATTACAAGGCGTACATCCGGCGAAAGCCATTATAGACAATGTAACAATGACCGTAGGAAACGGTCGCTTTATAAACGAAGTGGACATCCTTAAAAAGCGGAAAGTTATTGTCCTGAGCCCCCGCATGAAAGAGGTCCTCTTCAGAGGTAAGAACCCTTTGGGTAAATATGTTAACGCCGGAAGTGTGCCATATCAGGTTATAGGCGTTTATAAAGCAGAAGACAACAATAGCGATACACCTGCATATATTCCATTCAGCACTGCACAGGCACTTTACCGGTCAGGATACGAAATTGATGATATAATTTTCACTCTAAACGGAATATCCACACAAAAAGAATATGATGCATTTGAAAAACGTTTTCGCCAACAGATGGGGGCACGGCATCGCTTTGACCCTGAAGATGAACGTGCAATAGGGATATGGAGTACATTAGAGAATTTTTCCATGGTGAACGGCATGGTAAACGGTATTGTACTTTTTATCTGGATAATTGGTATAGGGACACTGATGGCAGGAATTGTAGGAGTCAGTAATATTATGTTGATAACCGTTCGTGAACGAACCCGCGAATTCGGTATCCGTAAGGCAATAGGAGCATCCCCTTTTTCTATCTTAAAACTTATTATTATAGAATCAATAATAATTACCGCTATTTTCGGCTACATAGGGATGATAGCCGGGATAGGCGTAACGGAAGGCGTTAATATGCTTATGGATAGCATGAATGCCGGAAAAGAGATGGCAAGTGACGACATGAGCATTTTCCGCAATCCAACCATAGGGCTTAATATTGCCCTCTCCGCCACACTATTAATTGTTATATCCGGCGTATTGGCAGGATATTTTCCTGCTCGTAAAGCAGTGAAAATAACAGCAATAGAGGCAATGAGAACAGAATAAATAAAAAAAATGTTTTTTAGCAAAATGTTATGTTTGATATAGACCGCTGGCAAGAAATACTTCTTACAATTACCCGCAATAAAACCCGCAGCATACTGACAGGGTTTGGCGTCTTTTGGGGTATATTGATGCTAGTACTGTTATTAGGATCAGGCAACGGACTGAAAAACGGAATTATGGATGGATCGGCAGGATTTGCTACCAACTCAGCATTCTTCTCCTCCGAACGCACAGGCGAAGCATACAAAGGATACAAAAAAGGTCGAATTTGGGAGATGCGCAACCGCGATTTAGATGTAATTCGACAACAGGTAAAAGGGGTGCGTTACCTCTCCCCTATGATTATGCAATGGAGTAAACAAAACAATATTGTTAGAGGAGAGAAGGCAGCTACATACAATGTTCGTGGCGTTTATTCAGAATACTTTAATATTGAGACACAACATATCTTGGCCGGGCGTTTACTGAATGAAATAGATATGTTGGAAAAACGCAAAGTATGCCTAATAGGTAATATCGTAAGAGATGTGCTTTTTTCCCCAAGTGAAGATCCGATAGGCACATATATCCGTGTCAACGGTATCTATTTTCAGGTTGTAGGAGTTATCAAGCCAAAATCCAAAGCCCAAATAGGCGGACGTGCAGAAGAGAGTATAATGGTCCCTTTCAATACCTTACAGCAAGCATTCAATAAAGGTGATAAATTCTGGTTTCTCTGCGCCACTGCCAAAGATGACTATCCGTGCGACAAAATGGTTGAGGACATTAAAACAGTACTTAAATCACAAAATGAGATATCCCCTACCGATACACAGGCTATTAATAGTTTCACAATAGCAAAACAGTTTGAAACCTTTGAATTGATGTTTTTAGGAATTAACATCTTAGTATGGATTGTAGGTATCGGTACACTACTGGCAGGAATTATCGGCGTAAGCAATATAATGATGGTAACCGTAAAAGAGCGTACACGCGAAATAGGCGTACGGCGTGCATTAGGGGCAAAGCCGTTAGATATAATTTCGCAAATTATGAGTGAAAGCCTGCTGCTTACTGCCATAGCCGGTTTAATGGGGCTTTGTTTAGGAGTATTTTTATTAGACACAGCCAATCAAATAATATCAAAGGCCGGATCAGAAAATACCCTCTTCAAAAATCCGGAAATTAATATCGGCGTAGCATTAGTCGCGACAAGCATCCTATTATTAAGCGGACTTCTTGCCGGACTTATTCCTGCATGGCGCGCCATGCAGATAAAGGCTATTGATGCAATACGAGAAGAGTAAATAACAATAAATATTAGCAACAAAAATAGTGAATCACATGAAAAAAATCGGGAAAATTATAATCCTATCATTAATAGGATTAGCTGTAATAGGGACATTCTATTTCTTGTGGAAAAAATCGCGACCGGTAATTACTGTTTATGAAATAGTAACCCCCATGCGTGATACTATCGAAACAAAAACTGTCGCCACCGGAAAAGTAGAACCACGCGATGAAGTGCTTATAAAGCCACAAATGTCAGGTATAATTTCAGAAGTTATGAAAGAGGCAGGAGAGATGGTAAAAGCAGGAGAGATCATTGCCCGAATCAAGGTAATACCTGAAATGGTACAGTTGAATAGTGCTGAATCGCGCGTTCGTGTCGCAAAAATTAACCTCAAACAGATAGACGCAATATTTAAACGTGACGAAGGACTTTACAAACAGGGAGTTATAGCTAAAGAGACTTTTGAAACTTCACTTGCCAACTACATGAAAGCAAAAGAAGAGACAGAAAATGCACAAGATGCCCTTGATATTATACGCGAGGGTATCTCTAAACGCTCTGAGGCAAGTAGTACAACACAAGTGCGTTCCACCATTACCGGAATGATTCTTGATATTCCAATAAAGGTTGGTAACTCTGTAATACAGTCAAACACATTCAATGACGGAACCACAATTGCATCTATTGCCGATATGACCAATATGATCTTTAAGGGCAAAATAGACGAAACAGAAGTCGGCCGCATTCATGAAAAAATGCCTTTAAAACTTACCGTAGGAGCGTTGGAAGGAGTTACGTTTAATGCAATACTTGAGTATGTAGCACCAAAGGGAACGGAAGAGAACGGTGCCGTTCTCTTTGAAATAAAAGCAGCAGTTAAAATGCCTAAAGAGGCATTTATCCGCGCCGGATACAGCGCAAATGCCGAAATAGTACTTAAAAGGGCGGCAGGCGTATTAACAGTTCCTGAAAGTTGTGTAGAATTCAGCGGAGATTCAACATTTGTCCATATAGTTAAGCAAGAGACTCCTGAGCAAAAATTTGAACGTCGCCCTGTAAAGGTAGGACTCTCTGATGGTATAAAGATTGAAATAAGCAAAGGTCTGACAGAAAAAGATAAAATTCGCGGAAACGTTATTGAACCAGATAAAAAATAAATATTTTGCATCAATCAATAAAACAACGGCAAACATAAAACTCGTATGAAAAAAAGTTTATATATTTCAATATCAATACTTCTTCTACTCTCCGGCACAATAAATGGGCAGACAAGACTATGGACGCTGGAGGACTGCATCAATCATGCAATTGCAAACAACATAACACTGAAGCAAAAACAGCAAGAACAGGAGAATAAAAAGATAGAGCTACATACCAGTAAATATGGTTGGCTACCGGATTTGAATGCCAGTGTAAACCAGAACTTCGGATTCGGACGTTCACAATCTAAAGATGCTGTAATTGTAGACAATAATTTAGCAAATACATCTTTAGGAATACAGTTGAGCATGCCTGTATTTGATGGGTTACGGATACCTAATGACATTGCCGCCCGCAGACTTGATTTGCAGGCCGCCACTGAAACATTAAACAAAGCCAAAGATGATCTGACAATAAATATAACATCATCTTACATTCAGGTGCTATACAACAAAGAGATAAGGAAAATAGCCGAGCTTCAAGTCTCTTTAAGCCGCCAGCAAGTCTCCAAAACAGAAGCATTGGTTACAGCCGGAAAAATACCACAATCACAGTTATATGACATAAAAGCGCAATTGGCAAAGGACGAAGTAACATTTGTAGAGGCCAATAATAATGTCAATCTGGCTATTCTTGATTTGACACAGAGCCTTGAGATGGAAAGAAGTGGTGAAAATTTCGACATAGAAAATCCAGTTGTAGATGATGCCATAGAAAAATACATGAATAGCATCATTCCTCCAGATCAGGTATACAACAATGCCGTAACTTTCAAACCACAGATAAAAGAGCAAGAGTATCTGCTTGAAAGCCAAAAGAGAATGCTTAAAGTAGCACAATCGGGTTATTATCCCAAACTCAATTTAGGGGCAGGATACAATACCGGCTACTACCACACATTTGGAGCTGGTGAATATGTTAATCTCCCTTTCGGCGAGCAGCTTAAAAACAATGCACAAAAATCTGTCAGTCTCTCTTTAAGCATCCCTATCTTCAACAGATTTCAGGTACGGAATAGCGTCCGTTCAGCCCGCATCAACATTATTAACCGCGAACTGATGATGGAAAGCAGCAAAAAAAATCTTTACAAAGAGATTCAGCAAGCCTATTATAACGCAACTGCGGCACAACAAAAATATATTGCTTCAGATAAATCGGTTACGGCATGTAAAGAGGCTTTTCACTACGCTGAAAAACTTTATGATGCAGGTAAAAGTACTGCTTTTGAATTTGGTGAAGCCAAAACAAAATATGCACAGAGCCTGTCTGAAGAGATACAGGCTAAATATAATTTTATCTTCCGCGCAAAGATCATAGATTTTTATAATGGAATACCGATAAAACTCTAAGATCTCATAAGTATTGTGTAATCTTCTTGGCTCTCTTCAACCATAGCTACATTCATGCCATTTGCCTTATAACTTTCAACAAGTTCAGCCAAAGGCGGTAAAATGGCACACGAAATACGCTGATCCCCTTGCGAATGAGTTTTGTTCAATTTATCCATACCGTGCTGGTGTGCTATTAATATTGAGCCACCGCCTTTGATATTATTTCTGAAGAGTTTTACAATAGAATCTACCTTATTGCTGATATGCGGAAGGA
>JAVVOY010000048.1:0-13675 GCA_036656055.1 Bacteroidales bacterium | reverse complement strand
TAGTTGCAGTAGATACATGTGTCAAAGATGTTATTGAAGCGGCAAAAGCAACCGGTTACGAAGCAATAATAATAGCTGATCACGGAAATGCCGACAATGCGGTCAATCAGGATGGTACGCCGAATACAGCACATTCTCTCAATCCCGTTCCATTTGTTTACGTAACAAACAAAAAAGGAGCTAAAGTAGAGGATGGAATACTTGCAGACGTAGCCCCTTCGATATTACATATAATGGGGCTTTCACAACCTGCCGAGATGAGTGGAAAGAACCTTTTGATAGATTAATTATTATCAGGACTGATGATACGAATAGGTGATGTTGTAGTCAGTCTGGATGTCGTGGAGTGTTATTTTTGCTGCGATCTTAGCAATTGTAAAGGAGCGTGTTGCGTTGAGGGAGATGCCGGCGCACCTATTACCAAGGAAGAAGAAAGCGATATAAAAGGAGCTCTTACTAATGTCTGTAAGTATCTACCGCAGCAGGCTCTTGATGTGATTTCATCACAAGGAGTCTCATATCGCGACCCAGACGGTGATCTTGTGACATCCATAATAGGCAATAAAGATTGTGTCTTTTGTACATATACGGCAGATGAGATATGTCTATGTGCTTTAGAAAAAGGATTCAAAGAGAATAAAATATCATTTAAAAAGCCTATTTCATGCCACTTATACCCAGTGAGGATAACAGTTTATCCTTCGTTTACTGCCGTGAATTACGATAAGCGTAATATTTGTAATGGAGCGGAGATCTACGGCAGATCAAAAGGGATAAGAGTTTATGAGTTTCTTAAAGAGCCACTTATACGCCGTTTTGGAGAAGAGTGGTACAAAGAGTTGGCTTTTGTCGCTTCAGAATATCTGATGCAGAAAAGCAATAAAAGCATATAAGCAATTTAAACAATCTGTTTCATAGAAGATATGGAAAATATAGCAAAACAACTTACAGATCTGATAGGAAATACCCCGCTCCTTGAGCTGAGTAGGTATGAAAAGAGTCATAATCTTAATGCAAAGATAATTGCCAAACTTGAATATTTTAATCCTGCAGGCAGTGTTAAAGATCGCGTAGCCTTTGCAATGGTAGAAGCTGCCGAGAAGAGTGGAATGCTCAAGTCTGGTGCTACAATAATTGAACCAACCAGCGGTAATACCGGTATTGGGCTCGCTTTTGTTTCAACTGTAAAAGGTTATAATCTTATACTTACCATGCCGGAGACTATGAGTTTAGAACGTCGTAATTTGCTCAAGGCCCTTGGAGCAAAAATAGAACTTACGTCAGGAGCCACCGGGATGAAAGGTGCTATCGCAAAAGCCGAAGAGCTAAGAGACTCAATACCCGGATCTATAATTCTTCAGCAGTTTGAAAATCCTGCAAATACTAATATACACAAAACCACTACGGCAAAAGAGATATGGCGTGACACTGCCGGCAAGGTAGATATATTTGTTGCCGGTGTAGGGACAGGGGGGACGATAAGTGGTGTAGGAACAGCACTTAAAGAACTCAATCCTGAGATAAAAATTGTGGCAGTAGAACCAGCCTCGTCACCTGTGCTTTCTGGTGGCAAGAGTGGTCCGCATAGGATACAGGGGATAGGGGCAGGTTTCATCCCTAAAATTTACGATTCAAGCGTGGTGGACGAAATAATAGCCGTAAGTAATTACGATGCTATAATAACAAGTCGTAGGCTCGCGCAGGACGAAGGACTACTTGTCGGCTTCTCCTCAGGAGCGGCTGCATACGCAGCAACATTATTAGCAGAACGTCCCGAAAACAATGGAAAGAATATAATAGCCCTGTTTCCCGATACAGGAGAACGTTATCTTTCGACAGATCTTTACGCATTCTAACATTAGTTGTTTTTTGAACAAGACTATATTCCATCTCGGAAGAAAGGTTTTAAAACCAACGTAAAGGGATGTAGAATTGCATAATATCTATGCGTAATCCTTGGTGGCGTTTTGGTTGCGACATGGAGTATTATAATGCCCGTAAAATAATCAAGTATTTCTCCTTTTTGAGTATCGGTAGACAATAAGAAGTGCGTTTGTACGTTTCTATCTTTAGAGAAAAAAATAATAAATTGAAGCGTACAATCTCCATATTGCTATTTCTGTTGGTCGTTATCTCCCTGTCGGCACAGAGACGGAAGGTTGAGCGTACTCCTTACATCGATCAGAAACGGGTGCATTTTGGCTTCTCGTTGGGGATGAACTTACAAGACCTTAATCTTACGCCCAGTGGAACAATGAATGAAAAAGGGGAGATATGGTACTCTGAAGTTCCCTCTTTTTCTCCCGGATTCAATGTAGGTCTACTTTGCGATTTTTATCTCTGTCCGTATCTTAATCTCCGTATAGCTCCTACATTTTTTTTCGGGAACAAAACAGTCACATTCCGTGAAGAGTTCTCAGGAGATCAATTTAATCAGGACGTAAAGTCTAATTATATAAATGTCCCATTCGAACTCAAATACAGCGCTAAGAGAATTAATAATTACCGTCCTTACATAATGGTGGGGGTAGCCCCATCGTTTGATGTTTCAAAGAAAAAGGGAGAGTTATTGCGTTTTAAAACTTACGATACATATTTTGAAATTGGATTAGGCTGCGATATATACTTTCCATTCTTTAAACTCATTCCCGAGTTAAAATTCTGTTTCGGATTACAAGATATACTTCAGCGCAAGCGCGATGACCTGCGCGATCCACTCGATTATAAATATACAGAATCAATAGAGCGTGCGCGTTCAAATATGGTAGTACTCTCTTTTTACTTCGAGTAACAGACCCTCTTTCTATACGAATAGCAATAACATCTACCGCTTATACGTAAAGTAATTATTGTGCCATCAATTTTTATGTATATTTGATTTTTTTAGTTACTTTAGCATCCATAAAAAAGGGGGTAAATGGTACTAAATTACATCTGGCTCGGATTTTTTTTCGTAGCTTTTATTATTGCAGTAGTGCAGACATTATTTGGCGGTAATGTAGGAATATGGACGGATATAATGAACGCATCATTTTCATCTGCGCGCACAGCATTTGAAATATCATTAGGATTGACAGGGGTACTATCACTCTGGCTCGGGCTTATGAAAATAGGTGAGCGTGGGGGTGTAATATCGTTGTTTGCACGTGCCACTTCGCCATTTTTTTCGCGTCTTTTTCCGGATATTCCAAAAAACAGTCCTGTTTTCGGGTCGATATTCATGAACTTCTCAGCAAATATGCTTGGGTTAGATAATGCCGCAACTCCACTCGGATTAAAAGCTATGAAGGAGATGCAGGAGATAAATCCACATAAAGATCGTGCCAGCAATCCTATGATAATGTTTCTGATTCTTAACACCACTGGGCTTACTATTGTTCCGATAGGAGTTATGGTATATAGGGCACAGATGGGAGCTGCAAACCCTTCAGATATTTTTCTCCCCATACTTATAGCCACATTCGTATCCACCCTTATAGGTCTTATAATAACCTGTATCAGGCAGCATATAAACATATTCGACCGTGTTATTATGTCTGTACTACTTATTTTTATGGCGTTGATAACAGGAATGGTCTTTTTCTTTATGGGATTACCACAGGAGAAATTATCGCTTTACTCTACGGTTGGGGCTAATTGCCTTCTGTTTTGTATTATAACAGGATTTCTGGTAGCAGGAGTACGAAGTAAGATAAACGTGTATGACGCATTTATAGATGGCGCAAAAGAGGGATTTAAAACCGCAGTCACAATCATTCCTTATCTTGTGGCAATGTTGGTTGCAATTGCTATTTTCAGAGCCTCTGGAGCGATGGATTTCATAATCTCCGGTATTACCTATGCGATAACAGCATGTAACATTAATTCCGATTTTGTCGGTGCTCTCCCCACAGCACTAATGAAGCCTCTTAGTGGCAGCGGAGCTCGCGGCATGATGGTAGATGCCATGACAACATACGGACCCGATTCGTTTGTTGCCCGTGTTGCATCCACAATACAGGGCTCGACAGACACAACACTCTATATAATTGCTGTTTATTTTGGCAGCGTAGGGATAAAAAAGACACGATATGCAGCGGGTTACGGGTTGATAGCAGATTTTGCCGGCATTATAGCTGCAATTTGCATATCCTATATCTTCTTTTTTAGATAAAAATCGTAGTAAGTCAAAAATATACACTTTTTATATTGCAAGTAAATCCTACGGGAACAATAGGCAATCGTATTTAGATTCTCTTTTATTTAACCCATTATAACGACTATTGTGTTGCAGTAGGTTTTTTTTGCAGCCATAATTGTTGTCGGTTTTTCTATCACTGTAATATTTATACAAAGTTTGTAATATAAAAATAAATTCGTAATATTGCAAATACAAGAATTGATAATTCCAACATTTAAAATGGCATAATATAGATAGAAAAAAATTGTTGTACGTTAAACCTATTGATATGAAACGATTAATAACTATCCTGTCGGTATTATTTACAATATTCTCAGTACAGGCTGAGAATGAACTTTTATTGGATTATTATCCTAACAGGATAGTAAACGGAGATGATTTTTTATGGATTGCAAACAATAAAGAGTTGTTGCAATACGATAAAAAAACGGCAGCAGTTAGCCTTGCACCGTTCAGCCTTCCGGATGATGGATTTATAGATCCCGAAAGCGATAAACCGTATTGTTTATTTGTAGATGCGGAGAGTAATTTATGGATAGCAAAAAGGTCTACTCTTTATACATATAATGTAAAAGACCTATCATTGCATGCAGTTAGTACCAAGTTCCCAAATTATTGGATATGTACAGCTCTAACAACAGCACCCAATAATCAGATATGGGGAATAGTATACAATGGGTTTCTTGTTATTTCAGAAAGCGGAAGAGAAATAAATTATCAGAGCAATCCGTATTACACCACTAATAGTTCTCAAAAACTCTCCAAACCTTCAGCGGTTAAATTTGATTCTGCCGGAAATTTGTGGATAGCAAATAGCGAAGGTGTAGGATATAAATGTAGTATTGGATATAAAAAAAGTGGCACAGACTCTTATGTAACAATATTGGATGCAATGGATATTACCTGTAATTCAATAATAATAGACAAGGCTGGAAATCCATGGTTTGCCTGCTCAGATGGTATCCGTAGTTATAATGTTGCAGATGGCAGTATGAAGGATTCCTTCAAGACAAGAGATGGAACCCCAATAGATATACCTTATACTGCCGTTGATATTGATCGCGAAGGTAATCTTTGGTTCAGTTCATCGCATAATCTGCTTAAATATGACGGTAAGAATTTTACAAGTTATACATGCGAAGCCTATAAGGATGCACGCAGCATCCTCTGTGACGGCAATATAGTTTGGATATATACAAAGAATAATAAGTTGCTTAAATTTGAAAATGACAACTTTTCCATCTCATCTCTTTATGTTAATCCGGCAGGCATAAAAACTGAGGCTGAGTTATTACAGCAAATTAAGGCGTATATAAGTAGTGGCAACTTGTACGTTAGTGGAAATACTGAAATAACACACATAGAGGTCTGCGATATTAGCGGAAAGCAGATAATTTCACGACCATGCACGGGACAAAGCTACGTTGTTGTAAGTAACGTTCCATTTACTAGAGGAATATATATAATTAAAGTGAGTGCGTGTAGCGGAGCAACAACTGTTAAAGTGGTTGTAGAATAAAAAAGGCAACACAAATTTTGTTTCGTTTTCACTGAAATTTTAAACATAAATAATAATTAAAATAAGTTTTGTGGTTGCGGAAACTGAAAATATGCGTATATTTGCTCTCAGTTACTAAAAAAATGATAGTTGCTTTTATTAATAATATTTGGTGGTGGCACTTACAATATCCAATTGTGAGTAGCTTGTCGCGTATGTCATAAAACATATATATAATCATAAAAAAGACTTGTCGTACTCACGACAGGTCTTTTTTTATTGTATCGGTTTGAATTTATCTAAATAAATTATGTAATAATAAAATTAAAAATAAAGATGGGAACAAAGTTTGAAATTGATGAAAATGGTTATTATGGCTCTTTCGGCGGAGCATATATTCCTGAAATACTACATAAATGCGTAAGAGACCTTCAGGAAAATTATCTTACGATCATGGAGAGCGAAGAGTTTAAAAAAGAGTACCATAATTTGCTTGTTGATTATGTAGGTCGCCCTTCGCCCCTATATTATGCCTCTCGCATGAGCCGCAAATACGGCTGTCGCCTTTATCTTAAGCGCGAAGACCTTAACCATACTGGTGCACATAAGATAAATAATACCATAGGACAGATACTGATAGCTAAGCGGATGGGTAAAAGCCGCATAATAGCCGAAACAGGAGCCGGGCAGCACGGCGTAGCTACGGCAACCGTCTGTGCCCTTATGGACATGCCGTGTACTATCTATATGGGAAAAGCCGATATTGAGCGACAGCAGCCCAACGTTAAAAAAATGAAGATGCTCGGAGCAGAAGTTGTATCTGTTACATCGGGCAGTATGACGCTGAAAGACGCTACCGATGAGGCTATTCGAAATTGGTGCTGCGATCCGTCTGACACGTTTTATATAATCGGCTCAACCGTAGGCCCTCACCCTTATCCCGATATGGTAGCACGACTTCAGTCTGTTATAAGCGAGGAGATAAAGCAACAGCTCACAGAGAAAGAGGGACGCGATTACCCTGACTATCTGATTGCCTGTGTAGGTGGTGGCAGCAATGCAGCCGGAACTATTTACCATTATATCAACGATATGCGTGTTCGTATAATCCTTTCTGAAGCAGGAGGAGAGGGCGTTTTATCTGAACGTAGCGCAGCGACAATACATCTTGGGAAGGTTGGTATAATACACGGAGCGCGTACCCTTGTAATGCAGAGCGAAGACGGGCAGATAGCCGTCCCTTACTCCATAGCAGCCGGTCTGGACTACCCCGGCATAGGACCGTTGCATGCAAATCTTGCATTATGCAAACGTGCCTGCGTATTTGCAGTAAATGACAACGAAGCAATTGCCGGCGCATTTGAGCTTACCCGCATGGAGGGAATAATCCCGGCGATAGAGAGCGCACATGCACTTGGAGTTCTTGGTAAGGTGAAGTTCAAATCTGATGATGTTGTTGTTCTTACCGTATCCGGTCGTGGCGACAAAGATATGGCTACATATATAAATTTAATGGATAAATATTAACAACAGATATGAATTATAGATTTACAACACACACACAGCAAAAAGCAATGAAAATACTGTTGTTTGACAATTATGACTCGTTTACATATAACCTGCGTCATATCTTATTACAGCTTGGCGCCGATGTGGAAGTCTTTCATAACGACAAAATTTCACTTGAGGAAGTAGGTCGTTTCGACAAAATATTGTTGTCGCCGGGACCTGGAATACCGTCTGAAGCGGGGATTATGTTGCCTCTGATAAAACGTTATGCAACTGAAAAAAGTATACTTGGAGTCTGTTTAGGAGAACAAGCCATAGGAGAGGCTTTCGGGGCAAAAATCTGCAACCTGACGCAGGTTTATCATGGCGTAAGTACCACTATAAAGGTCATGTCAGATGATCCGTTGTTTATGGGGCTCGGAACTGAATTTACCGCAGGACGATATCATTCATGGATTGTATCCGGAGAGAATTTTCCTGCCTGCCTCGAAGTTACCGCAACTGATTCAGGCGAGGGACTTATAATGGGACTGCGCCACAGACAGTATGACGTTCGCGGAATACAGTTTCACCCAGAATCGTTGCTTACACCTTGTGGCGTTACAATGATTGAAAATTGGCTATCAATTTGAGCAATCTCCTTTAACAGCCCAATAACTTAATATCTAGACTAACATTAAAATAAATAATTATCATAAAACGTATATTATCAGAACAATTTTAATAAAAGCCAAATTATATGCAAAGATATTTTTCGTTATCTTCGTTGCCTAAATATTATGTTATGAGAAGAATTCCCGAATCAGAGCTTTTAATTAATCCGGACGGTTCAATTTTTCATCTCCATTTGCATCCCGATCAGTTAGCAGATTGTATTGTTATGATGGGCGATCCGGCGAGAGTGGATATGGTTGCATCCTTATTTGATTCGCGCCAATGCGAAGTACAGAACAGAGAGTTCCGTACTATAACCGGCACTTATAGAGGAAAAAGGATCACAGCCCTTTCACATGGTATCGGAGGAGACAATATAGATATTGTGATAAATGAACTTGATGCACTGGTAAATATTGACCTTGTGCAACGTATTGAAAAAGTAGAAAAAAGGAGTTTGTCCATTGTTAGGATAGGGACATCCGGTAGCTTACAACCCGATGTGCCGTTGGGAGCTCATCTTATATCTTCACGATCCATCGGTTTTGACGGTGTACTGAACTTTTATGCCGGGCGCGATGAGGTTTGTGATCTCGCTTTCGAAAAGAAATTCTGCGAATTTACACGTTGGTCGCCACAACATGCTGCCCCGTATGTCGTTTCAGCCGACAGGGAGCTTCTGGCACGGCTTAATCATGGGGATATGGTAAATGGTGTCACTGTGTCGGCGAATGGGTTTTATGGTCCGCAGGGCAGGCATTTGCGACTTCCTCTTGCCGATGACGAATTGAACCATAAGATAGAGGCTTTCCGTTACGGAGAAGAAAAAATAACCAATTATGAAATGGAGGGTGCGGCGCTTGCCGGACTAGCGCGTTTGTTAGGGCACCACGCTGTTACTGTTTGCGATATTATAGCCGGTCGTACCAACCGGACGGCAAATGTCAACTACAAAGGAGGAATGGCTGAGTTAATAAAAAAGGTGCTGGAGAGGATATAGTAGCAGCTAGTTGAGATACAGGTTTAATTTGTCCAAGAAAATCAGAGACCATTTTTAGCTATATAAAAAACAGAGTTTGCAAGAATTAAATCCGGCAAACTCTGTCTGTTACTTTACCTCTATCTCTTCTTTGAGGTCTATTTCATTATTCTTACTATCGTATATTTTATATTCGAGTAAGGCTAATGATTGATTAGGTATTAATTTAAAGCAGAGGGCATATTCCATTCTCCATCTCCACTTTATTGACGGAAATCCGCTATTTATAAACGCAGCAATGTAGGGGTGGACGTGTATCGAGAATCTCTTTACCTTTAGTTTCTTTACCAGATAAGCTATTTTATCTTCTAACTTGTCCGTAAACAAAATAGAAGAATTTATCTTCCCTTTACCATAGCAAACCGGACAATCTTCCGTTACGGCAATGTCAAGTACAGGGCGCACACGGTGGCGGGTTATCTGCATAAGTCCAAATTTTGTCAGCGGAAGAATATTGTGTCGTGCACGGTCTTCTGCCATGATTTCACGCATATATTCATAAAGTTTCTGACGATTTTCGGCACTATCCATATCAATAAAGTCCACTACAATTATTCCACCCATATCACGAAGCCTTAACTGACGAGCTATCTCTTTTGCTGCAGCGAGGTTTACATCCAGAGCATTCTCCTCCTGCCCTGTTCCGGTTTTTGAGCGGTTACCGCTGTTCACGTCTATTACGTGCATCGCTTCAGTATGCTCTATTATCAGGTATGCTCCGTTTCTGAAAGATATTGTTTTACCAAAAGATGATTTTATTTGCTTAGTTATAGCAAAATGGTCAAAGATAGGGATATCTTCACTATAAAACTTTACAATATTTTTCTTCTCAGGTGCTATCAGACTGACGTAATTCTCTATCTCCGTAAAAGTCTCTTTATCATTTACATATATATGTTCGAACGACGGAGTGAAGATATCACGCAGCACACCTATCGTACGAGAAGTTTCGGCGGTTATTAGCGAAGGTATTTTAGCCCTTTGCAACTTAATCACTGCCTCTTCCCAACACTTAAAGAGCGTTTTTAGCTCGTTGTCTAATTCGGCAACGCGTTTATCCTCAGCCACTGTACGGACTATAACACCGAAATTTTGGGGCTTGATGCTTTGTATTAGTTGTCGCAGACGAGCACGCTCAGCCTGCGATTTTATCTTTTGTGATAGCGAAATCTTATCACTGAATGGCACCAGAACCAAAAACCTTCCGGCAATAGTTATCTCACCCGTAATTCTTGGCCCTTTTGTTGATATTGGTTCTTTAGTTATCTGAACAAGAACCTCTTCACCTACTTTTAGTGTTTCGTCTATTGTTCCGTCCTTAGATATATCAGGCAACATTTTGAATTTAGACAAAGATACAGGCGGCTTTTTGCGGTCTGATATTGTCTGCTTTATATACTTCTGAGTGCTGCAGAATTGTTGTCCAAGGTCAAGATAATGGAGAAACGCTTCCTTATTGTATCCTACGTCTATAAACGCGGCATTCAGTCCCGGCATGATTTTCTTGACGCGCCCAAGGTATATATCGCCTACCGAAAACGATATGCCACAGGACTCCTTCTGCAGCTCCACCAGACGCATATCGTCTAAAAGTGCAATAGAGACCTCCTTAGGTTGTACGTCAACTACTAATTCCGTTGTTGCCACGTTTTTTACTATTTGTTGTTTTATTATTACTATCCGATTATCGCCATAACGTAAAAATCGTCTAATTTCTATCAGGAAATAATGTCGATTTTCCCATGTGAGGTGCTTATTATATACTTTTTGGTATATAAATAAACAGATTCAGATATTCGGAATAAAAAAAATCAAAAAACTGACTTTTGAAATAATATCAAAAGATTGTTCTTTGATTTTGTTCTCAATTTTCATAGAAGAGTGCTGATCAGAGTGTGGTAGAACTCAAGACCGCGCAAAGAAAACTCTAAAACATAACTGCCCCGAGAGAGCATTTTTTAAGAGCAATCTTGATCCTTACTTCTTCTTATGTCTATTCTTGCGTAATCTCTTTTTGCGCTTATGTGTAGCCATCTTGTGGCCTTTTCTTTTTTTACCGCTTGGCATTGTCTTAATGATTTAATAAGTTATTATTTAACTTTATTGATGAAAGTCTGAGCAGGTTTGAAAGCTGGAATATTATGCTCCGGAATTATTATTGTTGTGTTTTTGGATATGTTACGTGCAGTTTTTTTAGCCCTTTTCTTTACAATAAAACTGCCGAAACCTCTAAGGTATACATTTTCCCCGTCCGATAATGACGTTTTTACAGACGCCATGAATTTCTCAACGGTAGTCAATACAATTGCCTTTTCTATACCGGTACTTTTTGCTATTTCCGATACAATCTCTGCTTTTGTCATCTCTCTAAAGTTTTATATTTATAATTAATAGTTTAAATTAGTTGTTCTCAGCTCATTTTGAGCCTGCAAATATAGAGTTTTTTATTGTTCCGGCAAAATAAAACCCAAAAATATCCCTCTCTTAGAGTTTTTATTTCACTCACTGATAACGCAGATTTAATGCCCCCAGTCTATTTTTAATGATTATTTTGCTTGCGTCCTATTTTGTCGGCATTCACTTTAGTTCTGTGCCTTTTTACGAAAACTCTTGCCATCCCAAACATAATAAAGTGGCTCATCTTTCAGATAAGGAGTTATTTTGTTACATATCTCTTCAGGAAGATATTGTTTTATTTTGTCCGTAAAAGAAGCTTTTATTCGTCCACCATCCAATGCTGTCAGCTCTATAAACGAGATGTTTACCAATTTAAGAGCCTCCTTTGCTCCAGCCGAAGAACTCTCTTTAAAAAAATCCTTTACAACAGGGGTTGAGAATATTTTACTATTTTTCAGAGGAAGCCACCTTACATCGTAAAAGGATATCCTGCTGTCGCGTGCCGGGCTCGAAGCCGTCTCTATTACAGCATACAGCGTGTCCCCTTTAACAGTAAGCACCCTTTTTAATGTCAAGAAAGATTTATCCCGAGCAAGACAGACCTCAATATTACAACTGTCGGCAGCCATCAGATAAGACTCTCCTTCAAGCATATTATCCACCCGCTTATCGCTGCTCGACTTAAAATAATCTGCCATATCCTCACGCATTGTCCGAGCCAGATAAGGAGTAAGTGAATCGGGTAAATTTATGAATACCGAAATCATGTCACTCTGCTTTGCCGGAGCCTGTTTCTCGGAAGCTCCCCACACCTGCATTCCGCAAGTCAGCCACACGGTAACAAATAATATACAGATACCCTTATACATGCCTTAATATCATTTAAACAGCCACTTAGCTATTAATAAGAGCAAAGATAGATAATAATTATCATTCGGCAATAGGTACAGTAGGTTCTCATCCTTTTTTTATCTAATTTCGCAAAGTTTTACACCTCTCCCCGATGTGGTTAATATACGCATTCATATCAGCTGCCCTATTAGGCATTTATGACCTTTTTAAAAAAGGAGCATTAAGAAACAACGCTGTGATACCGGTGTTATTTCTCAATACCATATTTTGCAGTCTTCTATTTCTACCAGTAATACTGATTTCGCGTTTTGCCCCACAGTTTATAGAAAACTCTCTTTTTTATGTTCCAAAAGCAGAGTTTGTGCAGCACTTATTTGTGATGCTTAAGGCTGTTATCGTATTGATATCATGGATATTTGCATACTTTGCCGTAAAAAATCTCCCTATTACCATTGCTTCGCCCGTAAAAGCCACACAACCGGTGCTTACACTATTGGGTGCGATGTTGGTTTTTGGAGAGCGATTAAACACATACCAATGGATAGGGGTCGCCTTTGCCGTAACATCATTTTTCATGATGTCGTGGAGTGGAAAAAGCGAAGGGATAAACTTTCGTCATAACCGTTGGATATGGTATATTGTCCTTGCAACGATAGCCGGAGCCATAAGCGGTTTGTATGACAAATATTTGCTATCTAGCGGTTTTCATCGCATGACAGTTCAAGTTTGGTACACATATTACCAGATGGCGCTTATGGCATTAGTTATGCTTTTTATGTGGTATCCCAAGCGTAAAAGAACAACCCCATTCCATTGGACACCAGCAATATTCTGCATATCATTCTTTCTTGTGGCAGCCGACTTTATATACTTCTATGCACTCTCTTTTCCCGACTCCATGATATCAGTAGTATCAATGAGTAGGCGGAGTGGGGTTGTAGTAGCATTTATAGGAGGTGCATTATTCTTTAAAGAGAAGAATATTCGTAAAAAGAGCCTCGATCTTATATTAGTACTTATCGGTATGTATTTCCTATATCTAGGTAGTCGTTAAGAATAGCATAAGTACGGAGCTATACCGTATTAAAACAGATGATTATCCTGTAAAATACAAAAAAGTTGTTCTAAAATTAGGACGTAAAAAAAAAACTACATATCTTTGCACCGCAAAACACATAGGCATGGTGCCATAGCTCAGTTGGTAGAGCAAAGGACTGAAAATCCTTGTGTCCCCGGTTCGATTCCTGGTGGCACCACCATAAACTCAGTAAGTTTTGTGGAAACCCTTGAATTAGAGATAGCTCAAGGGTTTCTTTTTACCCTTCTATCAAGCAAATAGGTGCAGATTCCAGCCATTAAAAATGGCTCATTAGGTGTCTTTTTCCGGGTCCCATAAAAGGTCGCTGATTGTACCATATTTTACTGTTTATCAATAATTTGCTATCATCATCTTTAAACGTAAAAGCGATACTTTTGCAACGACCATCGCGTTCGCAAATAATGTACTTTTACAGGATGTATTGGTAATGCTTGGGTATGCTTCTAC
>JAVVOY010000047.1:0-13995 GCA_036656055.1 Bacteroidales bacterium | reverse complement strand
GTCTGTTTTACGTAGATAGTCAGCCAACTCTTTTGAGAGGCGTCTTAATATTTTGGGATTATCATCGGCAAGATTATTTATCTCTCCTATATCATTTTTAATATTGAAAAGCTCCTTATATCCGTTATCGTAATAATATATGAGTTTCCAGTCGCCGTCACGGATAGTGCATGTAGTGCCGATACCTGGACCTGTGTTGCCCCACAGATTCGGGCAGTTCCAGTATAATTTGCGCCCTTTTGATGTGTCGCCTTTCCCTGTAAGCATCGGAATAATGCTCTTGCCGTCCACCGTTTGTACGGTTTTGTAATCATTTATCCCAGCCATCTCAAGAATAGTAGGGTAGAAGTCTTCTATTATCATGTAGCTGTTGCAACGTGTATCGGGTTTTACTATTCCCGGCCATGAAACGATCATTGGTTCGCGTATTCCTCCTTCCCTTGCTGAGCCTTTACCACTGCTCAGAGGTGCATTCTGGCAGTGTAGTCTTCCATCGCGACAGCTGCTTGCAGATGCAAGCCCGCCATTATCAGACATGAATATTATTATAGTATTCTTATCTTCTCCATTCTCTTTCAACCAATCCATAAGATCTCCAAGGCTTTTATCCATTCCTTCAATAAGGGCAGCGTATGCTGCTTCATTTTCGGTCATTCCCTTTTGTTTGCGGTATTTGTCGTAAAAGCGCATATCCTTATCAATGGGAACATGTATTGCATAGTGTGACATATACAGAAAAAATGGTTGTTCTAACTTTTTTGCGTGTTCTAAAGCCTTTTTTGCTTCAATAGTAAGAGCTTCGGTTGCAAAAATATCCTTACCCCAATAATTATTAAGTCCCGGAATTGCAAACAGAGAACTGGGTTTGCCATCGGTGCGGTTCCCAAAATTTTGTTCCCCCAGATAGCTTGCCGGTCCTCCGGCGGCATGACCGGCAATGTTCACTTCAAATCCTAAATGTACAGGATTCTCACCCGGAGTGTCTATCGCACCGAAGTGTGCTTTTCCGCAATGTATCGTATGGTATCCATTATCTTTAAGCAGTTGAACAAACGATGTTGCCTGATACGTATAAGGGATTCCATTAATCTGGCAGATACCGTTTACATTCCATGCAGGTGGCTTTATTGTATCGTTTTCACTGTCTGTGGTTCTGTTTTTGTTAAGTGTCCAGTTTGTAACTCGGTGGCGAGCAGCATTGCTCCCGGTAAGAAGACTGCATCTGCTGGGTGAACTTATACTGCAGGCATATGCTTGCGTGAACATCATCCCTTGTTTTGCAAGGCGTTCCATATTTGGAGTTTCATAAAGCCTGTTATAAGGGGTTTTCTCTGTCCAGAAAGGCAGAGAGGTATCCTGCCACCCCATATCGTCTACAAGGAACATTATAATATTGGGTCGTTGCTGCAGTGGAATATCTTTATGATTTTTAGCTGCGGTACATATAGGTAGAACGGCTAACGATGTTAATAAAGAGTTTATTAGATGCATAATATTAAAAGCATGTTTATACGATTCTTTAATGCGAAGGTAATATTTTTTTTTCTTAAATGAAAAATAAATCCCATATTTGTACGCATTAACAACAGAGCTATGATAAAGAGGATTTTTATTGCGGTATTGATTGTAGTTTTAATATTGCCTGCAAATATTTTAGGACAGGTAAAGAATGTAATAATAATGATACCGGATGGTACGCCAAACTCAATGTTGTCTGTGGCGAGGTGGTATAAAACTTATAAAAATGGAGAACAAGGTCATTTGGCAATAGACGAATACATTTGTGGTATGGTGAATACGCATTGCAGTAATTCTCCTATTGCAAATTCATCCCCTGCGGCGAGTACATATTATACCGGTCACTTAACACTTGCCGGGTATCTCTCAATATTGCCGCACACTACGGATAGGGATATAATAAAGGTGAAACAATCAGATGCATATAAACCTGTTGCCACGTTGTTTGAAGCGGCAAAATCAAAAGGGATGACAACCGGTCTGGTTGCCACTTGTGAGTTCCCACACGCTACTCCGGCAGCAGCCTTTACTCATTATTACGACAGGGGAAATTATGATGTATTATCAAAACAGATGGCTTATTCTGGTGTTGATGTTGTTATTGCCGGAGGTGTTGATGTGTTGAAAAACAGAGGATTGGACGATGTGATAAGGAGCCGTGGCTATGAATTTATCGAAAATGACAAGAGAGCAATGTTATCTTGTTGTGCACCACGCTATTTCTCCTTATTCAATAAAGAGGATATGCCTTATGCGACTGACAGGGATACAACCCTTACGCCTACGCTTGCTCAGATGACAGAAAAGGCTATAAAATCGTTATCCGTAGGAGATAACGGTTTCTTGCTTATGGTTGAAGGGAGTAAAATAGATTGGGCTAACCATGATAATGATATAAGAGCAGGATTAGACGATTTTCTTGATTTTGACGCAGCCGTAGAAGTCGCAATTCAATTTGCGCGCAGTAGCGGTAATACTCTTGTATTAGTATTGCCTGATCATGGAACCGGTGGACTTACTTTAGGGAGCCGTAATACTGATGACAAATACGATCATCTTTCGCTGAAGGAGATATTTGCCCCGATAGATAATATAAAAATATCATCCGAAAAGATGGCATCAATAATAAAAAATAGCGACAATGTCGATCTTCCATCTCTATTTGAACACTATTGCGGACATAACCTTACTTCATCAGAGATTGATACGTTAAATGCCGCATCAGATTATGATAACTCGCCGTTAAAGGAGCGTAACGGAGCCCCCCTTAAACGTGTGATAACATATATAATAAATAAGAATTTAAATATAGCATATACAACACATGGACACAGCGGAGACAATGTATTCCTTGCAGTATATCATCCCGACACTGCGAAACGTCTTTCCGGGCTTGTAGATAATGTCAGTATCGCACCGTATATCACACGTGAACTAGGACTTGGGCAAGATTATCTCAAAGAGCTTTCTGATACACTTTTCATCCCGCACCGATTACTGTTTGCTGTGGCGGATAGTGTAAAAATTACGCCAATAGAGAATAACGGTGCATTTTTAACCGTAAAATACGAAAAACGTGGCATTTTGCAGATAGAGAGTTTTACCGATTACGTCACAGTTAACGGCAAAAAAGTTAAAATGTCTGTTCCGGCAGTATATATAAAAGAAAATAATACATTTTATCTTCCGGCATCGCTTAAAGAGTTAATAAAGTAATATTACGTAAAATGGTTGCCTTTTATAAAATTGTATAACAAATATTAGATATGTTCCGGTTCAAATGGTGTTAATATACATAACAGATACTTATTTGCTTATATAGACGATGAAAAGAGTAATAATAGTAGGGGGTACCTCTGGTATAGGTCGCGCACTTGCAGAAATATATTCTGAAGTAGGTTTTGCCGTAGGTATAACAGGTCGTCGCGAAAACCTATTGAAAGAGTTTTGCGACAAAGGGAAAAACAGATTTTTTGAGGTTACCGATATATGCGATACCGGTACTTTGCCTGAAAAACTCACAAATCTAGCTGTTGCTATGGGTGGAGTGGATATTCTTATAATATCTTCAGGAGTAGGGGAACTTAACCCTATGCTCGCTTACGATATTGAGGCAATATCAATTGATACTAATGTTTCGGGATTTACAGCCGTAGCAGATTGGAGCTATAACTATTTTGCGACATGTAAAAAAGGGCATATCGTAGTAATATCTTCTCTTGGTTCTCTAAGAGGGGACAATATTGCTCCGGCATATAATGCAAGTAAAGCATATCAGAGCAATTATGCCGATGGACTTAGAAAGAAAGCTGTGAAATCAGGTATTCCTGTTTATGTTACTGAAATAAAGCCGGGTTTTGTAGATACGCAAATGGCAAAAGGATCGGGACTTTTCTGGATTATGCCTGTTGATAAAGTAGCGCGGCAGATTTTTAATGCAGTACGGCGTAAGCGTAAAGTAGCTATCGTAACACGTCGTTGGACTATCGTTGCATTCTTGCTGAAAAGTCTCCCTGATTTTTTATATTATAAAATATAGAAAAATAGATATCTGTTATGACGCTTAATTTATAAGCAACAAACTCTTTTATTTGACAAGCAGGAGATTAATCATATACTTTATAGTAAATGCATAGAATATTAAAAATGTTTTTGCCACTTAGATAAATACCTCCTGTACTTTTGCCTATATATACACTATTATAAATCAGCCTAATTACGAAAAATTTATTACCTTCGCACTCGCAAACAAAATAAGGTAAAAATAAAAAAACAACAAAGAGATGGCTGATGACAAGAAAATAATTTTCTCAATGGTGGGGTTAACCAAAACTTATCCTCCCCAAAAACAGGTACTTAAAAATATATATCTTTCGTTTTTTTACGGGGCTAAAATAGGTATAATAGGGCTTAACGGTTCTGGAAAGTCCACACTTTTAAAGATAATAGCAGGGATAGAGAAATCATATCAGGGGGAAGTTGTATTCTCTCCTGGATATAGTGTTGGTTATCTTGAGCAAGATCCTAAACTTGATGACAGTAAAACTGTAAAAGAGATAGTGCAGGAGGGTGTTCAAGGCACTATGGACCTTCTCAAGGAGTACGAAGAGATAAATGAAAAATTCGGATTACCTGAGTATTACGAGGATGCTGACAAAATGGATAAACTGTTTCAGCGTCAGGCTGAATTGCAGGATATTATAGATGCTACCGATGCATGGAATATAGATAATAAATTAGCAAGGGCAATGGACGCATTGCGTTGTCCGCCCGAAGAACAGCTTGCAGGAACGCTTTCTGGAGGAGAACGCCGACGTATCGCGCTTTGTCGTCTGCTGTTGCAACAACCTGACGTATTGTTGCTTGATGAACCCACTAACCACCTCGATGCCGAATCAATAGATTGGTTGGAACAACATCTGAATCAATATCCAGGTACGGTAATTGCAATAACGCACGATCGTTATTTCCTCGATCATGTTGCTGAGTGGATACTTGAACTTGACCGAGGTGAAGGAATTCCGTGGAAAGGGAACTATACCAGTTGGCTTGAACAGAAGACCAAGCGTATGGAGCAAGAAGAGAAGCAGGCAAGCAAACGCTGCAAAACACTTGAGCGTGAGTTAGAATGGATAAATATGTCGCCAAAAGCACGTCAAGCAAAAGGAAAAGCGCGTCTTAACTCTTATGATATGTTGTTGAATCAGGATCAGAAGGAACGTGAAGAGAAACTCGAAATATATATTCCAAATGGTCCTCGTCTCGGTAATAAAGTGATAGAGTCTATCGGCGTAGCAAAGGGTTATGGTGATAGATTGTTATTTGAGAACCTTAATTTTATGCTTCCGCCTAATGGTATCGTTGGGGTAATAGGTCCTAATGGAGCAGGAAAGACAACAATGTTTAGGCTTATAACAAAAAATGAGACTCCAGATAAAGGGACATTTGAAGTAGGTGAGACCGTTAAAATTGCTTATGTTGATCAATCACATAAAGATATAGATCCGGAAAAGAGCGTTTACCAGATAATATCACAAGGTGTGGAGAATATCCGCATGGGTGGAAAAGAGATAAATGCACGTTCTTATCTTTCACGGTTTAATTTTACCGGAGCCGATCAGGAGAAGAAAGCCTCCATTCTCTCAGGAGGAGAGCGTAACCGTCTGCATTTGGCAATGGCACTTAAAGAGGAAGGTAATGTTTTGTTACTTGATGAACCTACCAATGATATTGATGTAAACACATTACGTGCACTTGAAGAGGGGTTGGAGAATTTTGCAGGGTGTGCCGTAGTTGTTTCGCACGACCGTTGGTTTCTTGATCGTATCTGTACACATATACTTGCTTTTGAGGGTGATTCACAGGTCTTTTATTTTGAAGGATCTTACTCTGAATACGAAGAGAATAAGAAGATGCGTCTCGGTGCAGAAGAGCCAAAACGTCCGCGCTACCGAAAACTTATGGTAGATTAATATATATTTGATGTAGCTTATAAAACAGTAGCTGCAAGATATTTAATATCTTGCAGCTACTGTTTTAATAATTCATCAGTTTTTCTTAACCTATTGATGTATAAATAATTCTCAGTGTATTTGAAATAGAGGGACACTCACCTCTTATTTTGGTGTTAAATACATTTTTTGTTATCTTTGGCTGGCACTAAAACCTTTTGTAGGGTTTAATGTCAAAATTAAAATACATTATCATGAAACATCTTGCGATACTCTTAATGCTGCTATGCTTGTCCATCGGTAACACCATTGCCGGGGATGCGGTAATCGATAAGGACAATTGCACCATAACCAAGGATGGTGAGACTTATCCCTTACATGGCAAGGTATACCTGACAGATGCAAGAGGTGCAGCGGACTTAATCGTATACCTGACCGATGCCCGGGGTGCTGCGGATGTTATAGTATATCTTACCGATGCCCGGGGCGCTGCAGCTAACTGCGGGATCGCATACCTTGTCGACTCCAGGGGCGAGGCGGATATTAAGGTGTACCTTACCGATGCCAGGGGTGCGGCAGATATAATTGTATATCTTACCGACGCCAGAGGCGCGGCCGGGATCAGATAAAAACTCTACGGGACCTTATCGATGCAGCATTAATAATATAAGTTATAGTATCCGGATAGCCCTCCAATTACCTAAAACCTGCTGGGGAACTCAAAGCATATACTCTGTATCCCCAGCGTCTCCATCTGGAGGGCTCCAGTACATTAAAATCGCGTTGGTCTCAAAAATCTCCATTAACCATGCTGTCTCCTCGCCAAAGAGCATACTACAAAAATGGTGTCATTGACACACATATATATGTAAGTCGCTGAATAATAGTAAATTGTTAAACTAATTGCAATCAGCATTTGGTATTGGCTTAGTAATTCAATTTTGCCATTACTTGGCTTTAAGATAGCTTTTTATATTGCCATTAATAACTAAAAACAGAGCGTAACGAACACCAATACAGTTGGTTCGCTACGCTCTGCTCTTTTTACGCTCTGTGACGTTATTTATTTCTTATAAACTACTTCGTAAATATCCAAAGAGCCTTCAATCACAATATTTGTTGTTTTTTCAGCTACATCAAATTGGCAGAACGAGCCTGTCATATCTTTTGATGAGAGCGTTTTTCCATCAGCAGTGAGTTGTTTTAATATTGCAGACGATTGTTTCCCAGTATTGCGAAACAATATCGTACATGTTTTTACCCCTTCAGGTATAGCAATATCAACAGATGATTTTACAGTATAGTTTGTTTGTAAATTTTTATCGAATATTTTTGATAATACTTCGCCAGAAGATGTTGTAAATTCTAATTCCAATTTATTTATCTTTACGGGCAGTTCTTCTTTTGTGTTATTATTGAAACGTACAAAGCGGGCAGAATCGGCAGCGTATTTCCACTCTTTGCCATTTAGAGAATATTCGGCTTTCAATATTTTGTTGCCTAAATCAGCTTTTATATTACTAATAGTTGTGGCATAAGGAAGTTCTATGCCTATATATTCGCCGGGTTGTATGTTCACAACTTCTAATACTGGCGATGCAACTACTTTACCGTCAATAGTATTAACACTGTTGTTTACAAAACGTGAAACATTGCTGTAAAAATTAGCTGTGCGTTTTACCGGATTCACATCAAATGAGCGAACTGCTATCCAGTTGACGCGTTTGGAGTTGTCCAGACGAAGCAAACGTACATATCTTGCCTCTACCGGTGCACCTTCATATACGATGTCATATTCATTGACGATGCTATCTTTTAATGTTTTCCATTCTTTGGCATCTAAAGAGTACTCTAAACGAGCAGAATCAAAAAAGTCAACATCATTTGGCGTATTTCTTCCTTGGCGTATTATAACGGTATTTACATTGGTTAACTCTCCTAAATCAACCCCCAACCAACTCCCTGCTTTTTGCGAATCACTTGATGTATAGTATGTTGTAATGTTACTATCAAGCATCTGTTTGGGTTGGGTAGTGGTGAGGCTATTAAATGTCCCTATTGCTTTTATTGTCGGTAATGGTTGTCCTGATAATTCTGAATAATATTTATTAGCGAGCTCATCCATACCGGTTTCAATAAAGTATTGAAGCTTTAGAGTTCCTATTTTATGCTTGTTGTAAGCTGATATATCATCGGGTGTCATACTGAATTCATTGTAACAGTCCCAAAATGAAGCGAGATCTTTATTTTCAAGCATCTTAGCCATCTTTAAAGTTTTCTCTCCGCGGATTCCAAGTTTCTTAAATTCAACAAGCCAAGGACGCAACTCATCTAATAATGCACTGTTTTCACAGTTTGCTTCAATCAGAGCCGGTGCTTGTTCTATTTTTATAAACTCATCCATGAGTTTGTTATATTGTTTGTCAGTATATTTGTCGAGAGTAAAAATTTCGGTCTCCCATGATTCGTCTCTGCGATATCCTGTCTCAGTATCGCATGAATGAATGGCGAATGTGCGATAAGCTTCTTTGGCCTTCGGCATTAATTCCGCCAGACCATGCTCCCAGTTTTCTGAAGGGTTGTAGTTTTTAATGTTCCATGTATAATCTGCTACACCGTACAGTGCTAATTTGGAAGCTTCGCCAAATTCCATAGGGTTACTTACAAAACCTGCCATGTTTTTTATGGTTGCAGTCTGATCTAATCCATAAACAGGACCTTGTAATATTATATGACGCACATAATCGGTGACGGGATAATTCCACCAGATGAATGAAGGACGTTTAATCCGTGAACTTACCCACTCTAATGTTTCAGGGGTAATATCTCCGCAAACATAATCACCTGTCCACATAATATGAATAGATGGATCAAGCGTTTTTCCCAATACACTTAAATAACCATCAGGAGCAGGATCTGCCCATAATTTAGTATAATGGGTAGGACACATAATAAGAGGATTTACATCGGCTTTTGTTTTTACAAATTCATTATATAGTCTATTCAGAAGTTCAGATTGTTTCATGGGATCAGTTCCCTGTCCTGAAATATCATCAAAGAAAAGAGCAAAAGAGCGCACGCCCAATCGGTACATTGCTTCAAATTTGTTTAGTAAGTTTTGATAATCCTCTTCTGTCCATTGTATATCTTGTCCCGGATGAATAGCCCAAACAAAATCAACTCTGTTGCGTTTGGCTGCCTCTACCAATTCTTTGATATTCTGAGCCTCTTTTGCAGGGTAAGGAAGTCGCCAGTTAGGGCAACTATGATAAGGATCATCCTTGGGACCGTACAAATATGTATTCATTTTGAATTTACCATAAAAATCTAGTAGCGAAACGCGTGTGTTATGAGCCCATGGTGTTCCATAGAATCCTTCAACTACACCACGATAAGGCATGTCAGGAAAGTCTGTTATCTTAACATAAGGTATCTGTCCCTCTTTTTCGAGTTGCATCAGGGTTTGTAGACCATAAAAAGCGCCACGCTCATCATATCCGGTAATGATAATTTCTTTATCAGAACTCTTTATCATATATGCACCCGAAGATTGCGGAAGATTATATTTTTGTGCAACTTTTGCCCCAAAATCAATAGTTAGTCTAACACCTTTGTTATTGTGTTTAATTTTGGATAAAACATCGGTAAATTTACCTTTTACATCTTTTATGCGAAAACCATCTTTTACGGTAATACGTCCGTCTTTGGTTATTTCAAGCTTCTGTGGTATTGGATTGACATAAATATCTTGCGCAAACACCCCTCCCACCAACAGTAAACACAATACTGTAACTCTAATTTTTCTTCTTAACATGGTATTTATTTATATTGATTAATGAATAATGCAAATCAATATCATGAGCAAAAATGCAAATTAGCATCATTGATCATTATTTAATTTTGTAATTGCCAATTTTATTTATCTGAAGTAAAAATTGTGCAAACAGAATGAAATAGCAAACAAACTCAGATATACTTACTTAGTAGACTATTCTCACTAAAGAAAGTTATTATCCTTAGCAAAGATATGAAAATTAGTTTATCTATAATCTGTTTTTATGTAAAAAAAATCACTATTTTAGCTCTTTTTTAGAGAAATTAATTTTCTTATTTATCTTACTGAATGTGATAAAAAGTATCAAACCTATTGCTGCAATGAGAATAATTAACATTTCAACCTTATATTTCAACGGATTAATCCATATCTCTTCCATTATGCCAATACGTCCTATAACCTCCACAAAATTCCAGAAAATAATTACAGTTGGCAAAGCATAACGTATGGCATATCCCATCAATTTTATCTTAATAAGGTTTTTAAATAGCCACAATGACCATACAAGAGAACCAATAGCGATAATTATTGTAATAGGATGCCTGTCGCCTAAGATAGATTTATCATAAAGGAACATAAGTAATATGTAACAACTCCATATTATTATGTTGGTTTCGATAAATGTAGTAAGCGATTTGTTGTTTGATGTCGCCTCTTTACGCATTTCAGGCATTATCCCAACTTTACGCTGAATCCATAAGAACATTTTGCATCCGGTTCGCATTTTAAAGATATAAAGTAACATAATGATGCTCCAGAATCCTATGGATGACATCATTAACAGGTATTCAGGTTTGGTAACGACAACACCATTCTCTATTAATGGGGAAATAGAGAGTTTTTTTGCAAAATAAACGTAACAGAACTCAATCCATCCAGTCCACGTTAGTAGTCCTCCTATGAATCCAAGCAAAGTTGATGCGGTATCTTTTTTTACATGCATCCCAGCAATCATAATGGCAATACCTGCCAGACCAAGCAGAAAAGCAGCAATATTTAAAGCACTGCCTGAAAGAAAATATTCCATTAAGATCATTGCTGCATGTCCTATCGGCATAGACAATAATACAAGTATAAATGCAAGTATTCCTATAAAATTAAATTTATTTCCGGTCATAAATAATTTCCCTTTTTGTGGATAATATTAGTGTTTCTTGTAAATATATATTTTGAAAGAGCAAAGTTATAAAAACATCATGTTATTTTTGAATCTGCCTTAAAATTATAATGATTTTATCAAATCATACATATCTAATATTTGTTAAGTAATTTGATAAGAATATCTTTTTTGACTAACTTTACAACGTAAATGAAAAGACATTTTTGTATATTACTTCTAACTGTTGCGACAATATCTTACATTGCTGTAACAGTTATAGCACACCACCACCATGGAGGTAGTATATGTATGGCTATTGAGTTGTGCGAAAATGAAGGAAATGTAAATGACAATCATGCTCATCATCACGGAGATGTGCACAATAATACCAACGAAGAAGATTGTTGCCCGCTTATCGTAAAAGATTGCATGACAATATCCAAATCGGTCTTTTGTTCAGGTGTCTACGATATGTTTAGTTTTGTGGGTATTTCTGTTACGGCAATCATCTACTTTTCAGACAATGATGTATTGTTAGCATATAATAGTTACGTCCCCCCATTTTATAAATCGCCACAATCATACTCGGCTGTGGCATTACGTGCTCCCCCAAGCCAAAAGCTCGTATAAAACCTTAGATGGTTTTTATACGCTAAAAATTCTGTGTCGCATATATTGATGCGGTCAAAAACAAAAAAATTCACAACAAGTTCAATCAGGTAATTGTTTCTCATATGGAGAGACACAATTACTATATGCGACTTTCATTGGGGTTGATACATATATTACATAAAAAAATAAGTTTACATGATTAAAACAAGAGATGTATACATTGTATTCACACTGTTAATTGCTTTAATTACAGGGTGTAAACATGGCGATGTGGCAGAAACACATAAGAACGAAGATAAGCATGGCGATGAAATAATATTTTCACATCAACAGGCAAAAAATGCCGGGCTGAAAGTTGAGACTATAAAATCGACTATTTTTACGGCTGTCATTGAATGCAGCGGAGATATTCTGGCTGCCCCAGGCGATGCAGCGGAGGTCGTAGCCCCTACAAGTGGTATAATTTATTATGTATCCAATGCCATCACAGAGGGAGCAAATATAGTAAAAGGTGAAGCGCTATTCAGAATATCGTCAAAAACAGTAGATTCAGGTGATGCTGCATACAAGGCGATGATATCTTACAAAACAGCACAAATAGAGTATAAACGTGCAGAGAATCTTGTGAAAGATAAAATAATATCTGACAAAGAATTTGAAAAAATAAAACTAAGTTATGAAAATACCAAGGCGGCTTACGAAGCGTTAGGGAGTCCCAATTCTGACGGAACATCCGTAAATTCGCCTCAAAGTGGATATATATCATCAATTTCGGTTAAGAATGGCGATTATGTTACTGTCGGTGATCGTCTGGCAACTGTATCTAAAAACAGTAAACTGCAACTTCGTGCTGAAGTAGAGAAAGAGCATTATAGGCAACTTTCGCAAGTCAGGACAGCGAACTTCCGTGTTCCATATGATGAGAAAATATATCGTCTCACGGATATGGGCGGAAGGATAATTTCATACGGGAAATCCACCTCTTCCGACAATAATTATATTCCTGTAATATTTGAGTTTGATAACACTGAACATATTTTATCAGGAACATTTGCTGATGTCTATCTGCTAACTTCTGAACAAAAAGAGGCTGTTTCAGTCCCTGAAAGTGCATTGTCAGAAGAGATGGGCATATATTATGTCTATCTGCAGACAGACGATGAAGATTATATTAAGCGGGAGATAAAAACAGGTACTAATAATGGGGAGCGCATAGAGATTATTTCAGGGGTTAAACCCGGTGATAAAGTTGTAATTTCAGGAGTTCATCAACTTAAATCTGCTTCCTCCAAAAACGTTATACCCGAAGGACATTCACATTCACATTAAGAAACCGCGATGCTTAACAAAATAATAAAATTTTCGCTCGACAATCGCCTTACGATAGTTGTGGGGGCTTTACTACTGCTTGCAGGAGGAATTTATACGGCAAAAAACATGGAGGTGGATGTATTCCCAGACCTCAATGCACCAACTGTAGTTGTAATGACTGAAGCAAACGGTCTGGCACCCGAAGAGGTTGAACGCCTCGTTACTTTTCCTGTGGAGACGGCTGTTAATGGTGCAACAGGAGTTCGCCGTGTGCGCTCATCGTCAACAACTGGATTCTCGATAGTTTGGGTGGAATTTGATTGGGAAACAGATATATACCGTGCAAGGCAGATAGTGTCTGAGAAGTTGTCTACCATCTCTGGGACACTTCCGGTGACAGCAGGAAAACCCACTCTCGGACCACAGTCTTCTATTTTGGGAGAAGTTATGATAATAGCCCTTACGTCAGATTCCATACCATTACAGGATCTGCGTACGACTGCCGATTATATGATACGCCCCAGATTATTGTCAATCGGAGGAGTGTCACAGGTGTCAGTTATAGGTGGCGACATAAAAGAGTACCAGATACTACTTAATCCGGGAAAGATGAAGTATTTTGGAATTACACTCGATGATGTAACAGAAAATGTGCGTAGCGTTAACGACAATGCAGCTGGAGGAATACTTTACCAATTTGGTAATGAGTATATTATAAGAGGCGAAATGGCTACATTATCGCCTGATGATATTGCAAAAACAGTAGTAAAGTCAGAAGGTGAAAGGCATATCCATCTTTCAGACATAGCAGAGGTGAAGATAGGAAATAAATCGCCTAAAATTGGCGCAGCCTCTTCGCGTGGAAAAAATGCCGTTCTTATTACTGTTACTAAACAACCTGAAGCAGGCACGATAGAGCTTACTGAGAAGATAGATAAAACGCTCACATCAATAACTACACAGCTACCTGAAGGGATGAAAGTCTCTACTGATATATTCCGACAGTCGCGTTTCATCGACAGCTCAATAAGTAATATTCAGAAATCTCTATTTGAGGGTGGAATCTTTGTTGCCGTGATATTGTTCATATTCCTGATGAACGTCCGCACCACGGTAATTTCACTTATAACAATACCGTTATCGTTGATTGTCTCAATCCTTACGCTTAA
>JAVVOY010000046.1:8999-14003 GCA_036656055.1 Bacteroidales bacterium | reverse complement strand
GATGATTGGAGAGGTGGTCTGCCTGCAAGATTCTGCCGCCAGTAGGGATAATTGGTGGTCAAATAGTAATAATCTAAATAAATAAACGATATGATTTGTTATTTTTCAGCAACAGGAAATTCGCTTTGGGCAGCACACCGGTTATTTGAAGCCTTCAATGAGCCTTTGATCAATATTACAGAGGCACTCAAACAAGAGAAGCTAAACTATACGCTTCGTTCAGACGAAAAGTTGCTTTTTGTTTATCCAGTCCACTCATGGGGACCGGCAGTGCTCGTTGAGCAGTTTGTCCGCAAAATGAAGTTGGAGGGCTACATCAACCAAAAGGTATATTCAATATCCACGTGTGGCAGCGACTGTGGCAACACCTCTAAAATTATCAAGAGGTGGTTAGCTGCAAAAGGTATTTCGCTAACAGCCGCATACTCAGTTCCGATGCCCAACACCTACATTTTGATGAAGGGATTCAACACTGATTCCAGAGAGGAGGAGCAACAAAAACTCAGCGAAGCACCTGCCACTCTTGCCAAAGTGGTGGAGGCAATTAAACGCCAACAGTGCCCCAAGGAGCTGTATCACTACACGACTTTCCCAGCGGTAAAAAGCACGCTGTTATACCCTGCATTTGTACATTTCACAATTGGCAAAACCTCATTCCACGCTACCGACAAGTGTATATCGTGCGGACTCTGCGAACAGATTTGCCCCACGAACACCATCACAATGGCTGACGGCAAACCAACTTGGAGCAATACCTGTGTGCAATGTACCGCCTGCATCCACCGCTGCCCTGTGCAAGCCATCGAATGGGGCAAAGTAACTAAAACCAAAGGACGTTACCGACATCCAGAGTTGAAACTCTGAAACTCAATAAGTTATGTCTTTTTTATATATTCACGGCAAAAGTAATGATTTTACTATACGTACACAATATTCACAATCTTCATATATGATCCTTTCTATTGGTTTGACAAACAATATCTATATGTAAGATAATTCTTCAGTCAATCCATTAAGGCATAATTAATAGACCTTTATATGTCTGCATATTTTGCGGTACTCTCTTTTCGCGGATTTTTCTCACCGAAAGTGATATTGATACCCATAGAATAGTTTACATTAAACTTGCTGGTGGGGATGTAATATTTAGGCGTAAACCTCAGCCCCGGAAAGCAGTCTATCCCGACAAAAAAATTAAATCCTTTTGGACATATATTTATCAATGCGCCAAATGACCCTCCAAGATTGGATATTGTTCCGTTAACTGACATCATAAATATTTTGGGGGCGCGGATATTTGCCACTAACATCCCTTCGGTATAAACAAGTGGACCGAAACGTGTATGTGATAATGCTCCTAAGGAGATCATGTTCTGAAGAAACGAATACTCTACACCTAAATTCAGAGATGCTTGTAAAGCCGTAGTTGTACGATATTTATTAACTTCTTCAAATTGCAATAATGCTGATAAATCTTTACTTATATCTCCATCTGTGATAAGCGTACCCCCTTCTTCATCGTCGTATCCATTGTAAATAAAGCGATCATTTATAGTCTGTGCGGCCTTGTTCCCTGTCCAGCATATAAACCCGACATCGGTTAATGCTGCTGATACTGAAAGATTTTTTATTGGGCGGAATACTGCCCCTACATCAAACCCAATTCCTCCGCCAACAATCTTAAAATTATATTTATTTACATCAAATCCGTCAATAACTTCACGATCATACCCTCTTACATCTACCGCTGATGTTTTATGAAATTCAGCACCTGGAAACGCTACATTAGCTGTTCCATGACTCTCTATTATCCAGTTTGTCTGTGTCATGGTCAGGTTTATTCTATCTATATCCATATTAACTCTGCCCAATCCTAAAAGAGCTTTTATTTTTCCGCCGACTTCCCATTTATCGTTTATTCTGCGTGAGTGTCCAAAAGCAATATCAACGTAAGAGGACGCATTCACTTTTATATCGCTCATATCGTACATGGTAGTAGTGCCCGTACCGAGACGCCCTACTTTAAGGAATTCAAATATCTCTTTAGGTGCACGTATATCTGAATTAGCTCGTATTGAAACATCTATTGTATTATATCCGTTAAACGCATAAAATCCAGCAGAAAGTAACGTCACATTAATATCGGCAGTAACCTTATTTGTACTCTTTATATTATCCAAAAACTGTGTGGCATTTACTGATGGGTCTAAAAAGTTCATAAGTTGCCCTCCCTCTCCGGGAAACAAAAAATTAGATACTCCTACATTTCCGTTTCCTCCTACAACAATACCTGAAAGCCCTGGAAATCCTATGTAATTGTAGCTCCCTGAAAATGCCGGATTAAGTTTGTGACGACCAGGCATTCCCTCAAGAAAATATGATGAGCGCACGGTTTGCGAGAAAGCTCCTTCGACAAAAAATGAGAATAAAACCGACAATAATATACTATTTACTATATCTTTCCTCATAATAATATTTAATAAAGCCATTTATATTAGACTTTAGAAAGGGTTATTTGTTAATTACTTCAACTCCGTAAGGCGCATCAAGAACAAGACTTGTCTTTATCCCCTGATACTTGGTTATGGTACTCGTAGAATTAAACACTGCTTTCATTTTCCACTCCATTGCATCTATACGGTTTATCTGTCCTAATTTTTTCTCTAATAGCCTTATTTTCATATATGTTTTTGCCGGAACAATATCAGGCGTAACTTCAGTTGTCTCCGATCCCTTAACTATGTCAGGGACGGTTACTTGTATATCTTTCAATTCATTGCCTTCGCTATCTAAAAGTTTAAGTGCAAACACAATATCGGCTGGATAACGGTTCACAAATGTAGATTTTATATAAACCTCTTTTGCGGAGAAATACTGAAATGCCTTTTCGTTGAGTCCTTTTTTTGTTTCGGCATACGTAAATGAAGAGCCGCGGTCAAGCATAAGCGGAATATCAACATTATAATCAAACGTAGTTTTATAATGCTGCCCAAGAATTATTTTCTGCCATTGTGTATTATCATTATGTCCAATTATAGACATCTCTATCAAGGATGGCAACTTCAAGCCGAGTTTAAATAGGTCGTCACACTTTATAAATTTATAGCCCTTATCTTTGTACTGCTGAACCTCCTCGCGGGCGATGTATTTTTTTAGGGTTCCGGCTCCTTCAATAGAGATGGATGGGATATTTATTACGATCGGGCGTCCGTCAGAATCTTTTATATAATTGCCTGTGGCATCCTTAGTTTTAAGTGTTATGGAGGCAATAAATGGCATTGTTACGGAATTTTGGAGATCCATAAGCAGTACCGGATTTGAAAGGATTAGCTTCGTCTCTTTATCGTCCAAAAAATCAGGCACTTTACCAACTTTAACCGTTTCAACTATCGTTGTGGCCCTTACATCAGCTTTTCCATAAATACGACACACATTCATTGCCCGTATCTCAATCTCCGGCCGTATCATAAATATTTGCGATGTTACTCCTGTTAAGTTCTTAACCTTGCAGGCAAAACCGCCTCCGATATTTATATCTTTTTCTATCTTTATTCTACGGTTTTGAATAGATATATTTTTAAGCCCTTTTATAGGAACAACAACCTTAAACTCCCTATATTCATAACGGCCATTAAGGGTTACCACATTGCTGCTTGACTCAGATAATACCAACTCATCTGGAAGCTGCAGTTTATAGTTTTTGAATATTATCTGTGTAACCGCAACATCACGCAGAGGTTTTCCGCTCCCGTCAAGGATGTTAATTGTAAGTATAGCATTGAATACATCGTCAAATTCAGCACTCTTAACATCTATAATCTTATCATCTATTCTGCTTGATTCTGTTTTAAGGTGCGCCGTAAAATTAACCATTTCATCCGGGAATACTACTTCAGCCTCTTCTCCTTTTTTCCATGTGATAGGTGAATTATATGATCTTCCTGAACCAAACGATGGATGTTGTGCAGGTATAGTGAACATCTCCACAACATTAAATTCCGAGATCAATTTACCGGGATTGGAAGACAGGGAATAGACCCCAAATTCATTTACCTTCACATCATCATTTTTACCCAATAACTTACTAAACGGCACGTCGCCTGTATCCATAAGAGGGAAATCAATCCCGTTGCCAAACAGGTGCATCTTGTCCGAAACATTATCTATGTTATATCTTGAATCGATACATGAAAAAAAAGTTGTAAGCCAGCACACAACGACCAACCTTAGGAACACTCCTCCAATATTTAATCTCATAAAACAATATTATATTAACACATTAACAACACAAAAAATAAATAGTCATTGTTATTCCAAATTTTCCTCTAAAACTCTTGCATCATAAACAAAGATAAAGTTTATTTTCATTATACGCATAATATTCATAGCAGATAATTATATTTTAACTCATCAGCATCTTTACTTAACCATTAAAATAGATTAAAATCCAGAATGTGATTAAACCTTTAACCTATATGGTGTCGAAATAATTATAGATAATATATTATGCCCAAATTAAGATGTTATATTCTACTTTTATCTCTTTTGTCCTGTTTTACCGTGACGGCACAACCGGCATTTATGATAGAGCAATCGTCAATCGTAGGAAACGTTAAAGATGAGACTGGAGAACCTATGCCTATGCTTATTGTGAAAGTGCTTGATTCGCAAGATAGTACAATGATAAAAAGCGCAACAACATCTGCAAAAGGGCGGTTCAGAATTTCCGGACTGCAGATAGGAAGTTATATTATTTCATTATCATATGTAGGGTATAAAACGCTCTGTAAAGATATTTATGTCACTGCCTCTTCACCAAGTATAAATTTAGGCACTATAAATATTAAGCCAAACGATATAATGCTTAAAGAGGCTGTTATAATTGGCAAAAAACCTGATGTGGTAGCAAAAGAGGATACATTGGAGTTCAATGCTGATTCTTATAAAACACACCCCAATTCAGTAGTGGAAGATAGTATAAAGAATATGCCAGGGATGCAAGTT
>JAVVOY010000046.1:0-8989 GCA_036656055.1 Bacteroidales bacterium | reverse complement strand
GACGGTTCCGGAAAAATAACTGCCAACGGAAAAACAGTCACTAAGATACTCGTAGACGGGAAGGAATTTTTCTCTGACGACCCAAAAGTTGCAAGTAAGAATCTCCCCGCAAAGATGGTTGAAAAAGTTCAGGTGATAGACCGTAAATCTGACGAAGCTCGTTTTTCTGGCGTAGATGACGGAGAAGAGGAAACTGTAATAAACCTGACAGTAAAAAAGAATATGAAAGAGGGTTGGTTCGGGCAACTTCAGGGGGGAGGAGGAACCGACGGGCGTTTTGAAGCAAATCTTATGGCAAACAGGTTTGTAAACGATAGTCAGTTCTCTATTATTGCTTCGGGCAACAATACCAATAACATGGGGGCAGGCGACCTAGGTGCAACAATGTTCTCAGGGAGTTCCAGACGCGCGCCGGCATCTGCTTCTTCAGGAAAATCGGGGATTAACACCTCTGCAATAGGTGGTATAAACTTCAATGTCAGGAAATCTGATAAGTTCAATGCTGGCGGTGATATTAAATATGTATTTTCAAATCTCAATGTTAATGAACGGAGTGAGAGACAGAATTTCATAAACTCCGACAGCACAACCTATGACTCATCAATAAAAGAAAACCTAAACAAAAGCCATAATATAGAGATGAACTTCAGACTGAAATGGCAACCTAACGACTTGACCAATATAGATTTCTATCCGTCATTCGGATATAACCATTCCAATATGAACAGCAGTAGTATATCACAATCTACCGGACAAAACACACTCCTATCCCTGCTTAAAACTGATACGATAACGGGCGGTTCACTCAACTCATACAGCAACGGCAATGGTTTCAATTTTGCCGGCAGATTAAGTGTAAGTCGCAAATTCCGAAGCAAGGAGGGTAGACAGATAACCATAAGTCTTTCTTACAGATACAATGACAGCAAAGAGGACGGTTACAGTTATAACTTCACGCAATATCATAAAAAAAATACTTTGGAAGAATTAAACCTCCGGGACAACAACCACAATTGGAGCGGAAGTTACGGAATCCGTGCCACATACATCGAGCCAATAAACAGGCACACCTCTTGGTCTGTTGCATACAATTACAGATACAACTACACTTATGCCGACAAACTCTCATTCAACATAGACAAAGGCGGTAATACGGGTGATATGAACATCAGTTACAGCAACCGGTTTCGCAACACATTCCAACGACACAAATTATCGACAACGTTCAACGGGACATACACAAAAATGAATTATAATGTCGGTATTGATTTAGAACCGTCAAAATCGCAGTCACGTAATCTTATTGACAGTAATCGCAATGTAGAGGGAAAGATGCAATATAACTTCTCGCCATTCCTCAGATACACATATAAGTTAGATAAAACCAACAACCTGCGGATAGACTATCGCGGATGGACACAACAACCATCAATATCGCAATTACAGCCAAGCCAAAGTATATCCGACCCTCTCAGACGTACCGAAGGGAACCCCGATCTTAAAGCTTCATACAACAACACTTTCCGCATGAGATACAACAGTTACAATGCCGAAAGGCAACGCGCCATGATGGCTGCTTTAAACGGAAGCTATGTAATAAATAGCATTGTAAGTTCAACTTATTACACTCCAGACGGCATACATATAACAAAACCGGTAAACGAAACCGGAGAGTGGTATGTTAACGGAATATTTCTAGCCAACGCGCCGTTCAAAAACAATAAATTTACTGTAAACAGTTTTACCAATGCCGGCTACAAAAATCAGATTGGTTATCTAAATTCAGAGAGGAACAGATCTGCAACGTTTAATGTATCAGAGAAATTAGGGTTCATGTTCCGTTCCACAATCATAGATCTCGGAATCTCTGGTAACGGATCATTTTCACGCACAAAAAACTCTATTCAAGTGACAAGCGACCAAAACATAGTTGATTACGGCGGAACTTTAAACACTACAATATATCTTCCGGGCAGTATCACGTTAGCAAGTGACATAAATTATAACGGCACCGCGGGATACTCAGAAGGTTACAACCGTCAATACTGGATATGGAACGCACAGTGCACATGGCAATTTCTGAAAAATAAACAGGCTTCTATAATAGTCCGCGCATATGATATTCTTAATCAACATAACAGCATTACAAGGAGTGTTACCGGAACATATATACAAGATATTGAAACTAATAGTGTGGGGCGCTACGTAATGTTTTCATTTGCATACCGCTTTAACTCTTTCGGGGGCAAGGATGAAAAAATACCGGGTGGAATGCAGATGCAGAACAATGGCACAAGGTACCACGGAGGAGGATATGGCGGACGTCCGATGGGACCTCCTCCATTCAGGTATTAATCATAAAACAAAGGCATGTATTTTTAAACTACAAATTATATGGATACAGAATAGCCTTAAAATCAGATTGATTTTAAGGCTATTCTGTATATATGTCCGTAATAGAAACGTTATTCTCCGGCTATTACAGTTTGTGTATCCAATGCAATCATAAGTTCTTCGTCTGTTGGCACAACTACAACCGTAACAGTTGAGTCGGGTGTAGATATTACTGCTTCCTCGCCATGTATCTTGGAATTCTTCGCCTCATCAATACTTAAACCCATATACGAAAAATGGCTGCAAACTCTGCTTCGCGTACCAGATTGATTCTCGCCTACGCCTCCTGTAAATACTATTATATCAACCCCATTAAGTGCTGCAATATATGAGCCGATATATTTAGCTATATGGTAGTCATACATTTCAAGAGCGAGAATTGCTTTTTGATTACCCTCTTTTATCGCTGCATCAAGCTCGCGCATATCTGATGATACACCAGACACGCCCAAAACTCCGCTTTGCTTATTTACCATATCTGAAAGCCCTGCTGGAGACATCGATTTTTTGTCCATTATATAAACAAGTGCACCGGCATCAACATCGCCCGAACGGGTTCCCATCATAAGCCCCTCAACCGGAGTAAGACCCATGGATGTATCTACCGATTTTCCTTTGCATACGGCAGTTATAGATCCTCCATTACCTATATGACAGGTTATCATGCGCTGCGTCTTGTAATCAACCCCCAAGAAGTCGCATGCGCGACGCGACACATAACGATGGCTTGTTCCATGAAACCCGTAACGACGCACACCATACTCCTCGTAAAGGTCGTACGGAATGGCATACATATAAGCATGCGGCGGAATAGTCTGGTGAAATGCCGTATCAAAGACTCCCACTTGTGGAATACATGGAAGTATCTTTTCAACCGCCTCAATACCCTTCATATTTGCAGGGTTATGCAACGGTGCAATATCAAAACACTCCACAATTTTTTGCTTAACCTCAGGCGTTATAAGCACTGACGTATTGAATTTTTCTCCTCCGTGAACTATGCGGTGGCCTACTGCTTCAATCTCTTTAAGGGATGATATACAACCATACCTACTACTTGTTAATATCTCAAGTATAAACTCAATTCCGGCAGTATGTTCCGGAATCTCCTGTTCTAATATAACTTTCTCACCCGATGGTAGAACTATCTTAAGAAAAGAACCTTTCAGCCCTATTTTCTCAACTCCACCTTGTGCCAATACGGTTTTGGTCTCCGTATTAAAAAGTTTGTATTTAATTGACGACGAACCGCAGTTCAAGACAAGAACTTTCATACAAATGTTTTTTGTGTGTTTTATATTTTTGACGCTTTCAACTGAATTGATTGCACGGCTGCCACGGCGACGGTCTTATAAATATCGTCAGATGAACATCCGCGCGAAAGATCATTTATCGGCGCAGCCAAACCTTGTAGTATCGGACCAACTGCAACTGCACCGGCAAGACGTTGCACAAGTTTATAGCCTATATTTCCAGCCTCCAACGATGGAAATATAAGTACATTTGCTCTCCCTGCTACCGGGCTACCGGGTGCTTTAGCTGCTCCTACCTCCGGAACTATTGCCGCATCTAACTGCATCTCCCCGTCAACCATTAACGATGGCTCTTTCTCTTTTGCAATACGCGTAGCCTCTACAACCTTGCTTATCCTCTCATGCTTAGCACTCCCCTTTGTTGAGAAACTAAGCATTGCTATTCTCGGCTCAAAACCTGCCAAAGCCCGAGTGGTATCTGCCGTAGAAATAGCTATCTGGGCAAGCTCCTCGGCTGTTGGATCGGGAATAACAGCACAATCGGCAAAAACAAGAACACCATTTTCACCGAATGTTTTATCTTTAAGCACCATAAGATAAACTCCAGATACAATATTTACACCGGGTGCCGTCTTTACTATCTGGAAAGCAGGACGCAATACGCTACTTGTTGCATTTCGCGCTCCGGCTATCTCCCCATCGGCATCTCCATTTTTAATCATAATAGGTGCCAGATAAAGCGGATCCTCCACAAGCTTTAATGCCTGTTCTTTAGTCATCCCTTTTGCCTGCCTAAGCTTGTAAAGAAGGTCTGCATATATCTCTTTCATGGGATTATTAAGGGGATCAATAATTTTTGCTCTCGATATATTTTCGAGCCCTAATTTTACCGCTGCGGCATTAATATCTGATGGATTGCCTATAAGTATTATATCTGCCACTCTGTCTGCAACCAATCTATCGGCAGCGTTAAGTGTTCGCTCTTCTGTCCCTTCCGGTAATACAATCCGCTGGATATTGGACTGTGCCTGTAAAATGATATTCGAAATTACATCCATTATTTATCGTTTTTTTTTAGGAGTTGCGGTCATTTTCTGCTTCCGTTCGTTCCGACAATTTATATTCCGATACAAAATTATAAAATTTTGCAATATAGAGATAGCAATTTCTACTTTTTTTTTAAAACAGCCCTAAATTGTCAGATAAAGTTCTTTAAAGCTAAGGAAAAGCAGGTTTTTATATATTTACCAAATGACTGCAGAGATTATGTAACCTATTTATATTGGTAACATATCTACTACCCGTTTTGTTGCACCGGTATTTTTCTTTATATACTCTCCAGCTATATTTCCTACCTCACGGCGGAGGTCTGCCAAAAAGAGACTATCCATTACATCATGGAAACTTTTAAAATCAGATATCGTAAATGCGCCTCCTTCGGCAAGCAAATCGTGTGCTTCCCTGAATTTCCTGTAATTGGGACCAAAAATAATCGGTATTCCATAGACGGCCGCCTCGGGGAGATTATGTATTCCTATCCCAAATCCTCCGCCAATATATGCTACATCGCCATAACGATAGAGCGCAGATAACATTCCGAAACAATCAATTATCAGACAGTCATAATCTGCCGAATTCTTCCCTGCCGATTGTGAATGAAGCAATGTCGGGCGCTTGAGCAACGATACAATATAATTTACATGTTCGTTATCTATTTCGTGCGGAGCTATTATCAGTTTCATATTAGGATGAGAATTAAAATATTCTATAAATATCTCCTCATCACGAGGCCATGAACTCCCAACTACAAGAGTAAATGTATCGCCTTTAAACTCTTTTACAAGCGGGATTTCCAAGGCATGTGAACATATCTCAGTAACACGGTCAAAGCGTGTATCTCCCGTTATTGAGACGTTTGTTATCCCTATTCCATTTAAAAGGTACTTAGATGTTTCGTCCTGAACGAAAAGATGTCTATAAAACTTAAGCATTTCGCGGAACATTGATCCATAAGGCTTAAAAAAAATCTGTGATGGACGGAATATGGCTGATATTATATATATTGGGATATCTCTTTTGTGAAGACCGTTAAGATAGTTTCCCCAGAATTCGTACTTTACGAATATTGCCATGCGCGGGTTGACAATATCCAAAAAACGTTCCACATTACCCGGCAGATCAAAAGGGAGATAACATACAACATCTACCATCGGGTAATTTTTACGCACCTCGTATCCTGACGGAGAGAAGAATGTAAGTAGTATTTTCTGTTCTGGTTTTATCTCTTTTATCCGTTCAATAATGGGGCGTCCCTGCTCAAACTCTCCTAATGAAGAGGCATGAAGCCATATGTAATCATCCCCCTTTTTTATATTATTTCTTAGCGTTGAGAATACCTGTTTGTGTCCCTGTAACATTTTTTTTGCTTTGCTGTTGCGCAGCGAAGCGAGCCTTACGGCATATTTATATGAGAATATTGCAAAGTTATATAACGGATTCATCTTTTCCTGTTTTAAAATATATTCCTTAAATATGGTCTTTTTGAGTTATTCTGCTTATCTTTCCATATCATTTCGTTAAGATTGAAGCGAACTGTAAGTTGCTGCTGAAAGTTAAACGATGATGGGAGTATATGAAAATTAAGCGATGCAGAACAGTTTACAAAACGGTTGCGAAAAAAGTAGAAACTGATATTGCTGCGATTATACCATGTACCACAGCGGTAAAGCGGATCGCCCTGATAGAGTGCGCTTCCGCACGAAGCATAAAACGGGGACATATCACCGCCCCAATAAAATGAGTTGCTAAAACCTATATATTTCCATGCCACAGTAAAGTCTACAACAGGACCATTTGGATAATGCTTTTCATCAATGCCGCGATGGCGTTCTATCCCTATGTAATATCCAACGCGCAATGCAAGTGTATCTAATTTCGGAGTCATCTTGGTAAAATCAGCGCCCACATAAGGAGATATGGCTAGGTGGTCCATAACAGACTCATTTTCGACAGGATCGGACGAGCGGGCTAGATGATTCATATTAATATACCCACCGAGAAAAAAAACATTTGGTGTCCAACGCCCCGAAGCAAGTATAATAAATGCTTCACGGCGTGTACTTGTCTGCATCTGCGTCCAGTCAATATATGCCTCTGCATACCCCTTTTCTCCTTTGTACTGAAATAATGCGCCCATTATATTAGGACGAAATATTGCGATAGAATCGTACAAAAGATATGATGGAAGCTGTTCAATAAGTTGCGTGCGTGGAAACATTCCGAAAGACATCATGAAACGACTTCTTTCATATCTATAATATACCGTAGGATATATCTTACCTTCGTCTACATTTGCCCCGAAAGGTTGTATCCAACTGGCTCCTGCCATTATACGGTGACTGTTACCGGCAAACCCCAGCCCCACTTCAGGAGAAAGGCGCGTACCAAAAAGTGTCTGCGAAGCCGTAAGGTCAGTGTTGTATTCTCGATTATCAAAAAAACCAACAATATCTACATCCCACAGCAACTTTTGTGCTGCCGATGGTAGCATATTCAGCACGAGAAGTAATATTAAATTTAACCTCTTCAAAATGTCAGTTTTTTTAATCTATCGGTTTTATTTCTTGAAGCGCATATTTAAGTCTCTTTATTGTCTCTTCTTTACCAATAACATCGGTTATCAGGAACATATGGGGTCCTCTACATTCACCTACAACTGCCAAACGAAAAGCATTCATAGTATTTCCAAGATGATAGCCATTCGCCGCAATCCAATCAAGTACAATAGGTTCGAGTTTTTCGGCTGAAAAATCCTCCTTCTCAAGAAGAGTAATAAGCGCGGAGATGATCTCAGGCATTCCATCTTTCCATCGTTTACGAATATCTTTCTCTGCATAAGTTTCAGGGGCAATAAAAAAATATGATGTCTGATTCCAAAGCTCTTTTACAAAACTTACGCGCTCCTTAACTAAGCTTATTATATAAGGAATATCATATTTAGCAGGATCAATTCCGTATTCTTTCAAAACCGGACAAAACAATGCGGCTAAATCGTCATTGCTCTTTTCCTGCATATATTTATGATTAAACCATTTGCCTTTTTCATAATCAAACTTCGCTCCGGCCTTACTGCAACGCTCAATATCAAATAGACTTATCAGGTCATCCATAGAGAGAATTTCCTGCTCTGTCCCGGGGTTCCAACCCAAAAGGGCAAGAAAATTAACAACCGCTTCAGGCAGGTAACCGGTTTCACGATAGCCTGACGAAACATCTCCGCTCTTAGGATCGCGCCATTCTAACGGAAACACAGGAAAGCCAAGGCGATCACCATCGCGTTTACTTAGCTTACCATTACCATCAGGTTTAAGAAGCAACGGTAGATGAGCAAAATGTGGCATCGTTTCCTCCCATCCAAAAGCACGGTATAAAAGCAGATGCAACGGGGCTGACGGAAGCCACTCTTCGCCACGTATCACGTGCGAAATTTCCATTAAGTGATCATCTACAATATTTGCAAGGTGGTATGTAGGGAGATTGTCTGCCGACTTGTAAAGCACTTTATCGTCAAGTACCGATGAATTTATAGTAACCTTTCCTCGTATAATATCATTTACCGTAATATCCTCTTCAGGCTCAATCTTTATGCGCACAACGTATTTTGCCCCCACGGCAATAAGTGCTTCCACTTCACTCTCTTCCATTGTGAGAGAATTACGCATAGATCCACGAGTGGTAGCATCATATTGAAAATTAGGAATCACAGCACGTTGCCTCTCTAACTCCTCTGGCGTATCAAAAGCGATATATGCCTTGCCATTCTCAAGCAGTATATCCACATACTTGCGATAAATATCCTTGCGTTCAGACTGACGATATGGGGCATGTTTACCACCGTAGCCCACACCTTCATCAAATTTTATTCCCAACCAGTTTAAGGCCTCTATTATATACTCTTCTGCACCCGGGACAAATCTCTGCGAATCAGTATCCTCAATACGCAGTATCATATCCCCACCATTCTGTTTTGTAAAAAGATAATTATAAAGAGCTGTTCTTACCCCCCCGATATGGAGCGCTCCGGTAGGGCTTGGCGCAAATCGCACCCTTACGCGTCTATTCTGTTCCATTATTTATAAAGAGATTATGCAATTAAAAACAGGGCGCAACAGTATCCCGACATCCATCTTAAGCTATATCGCAACACACCGTATAATCCTGCCGATGCGCAAAGTTAGTATATTATTCTGTTTATTTAATTTTTATTTTAGTATTTAACTATATACAATAAGTAAGGGGGCAAAAACGAAATGTACAATTAATATTTTGTAATGCTATGATAA
>JAVVOY010000045.1:0-15092 GCA_036656055.1 Bacteroidales bacterium | reverse complement strand
GTAGATCTCCGTTATTTCATGCTCTTTGTATTTTTTCGGTTCTTTTGTTATCTCTTCGAAAACGAGTTTATAGTATCCGCGTTTTATTTTTATTACATCGGCATATACAAGAGTGCAGCCGAGTTTCCGTGCGATTCTTTCTATGCCCGTGAGTATAGGGGTGTCTTTATGGTTTAGGAACTCTGTCCAGTAATATATATTTGCGCGTGATGGAGTCTGATCTGCCATAAAACCAACAACTGCGGCACGTTTTTCGTTGCGATATTTTACAAACTCTCTGAATACATCGTTTTTGGGGATATTTACTGTATTGTAGCGTGAACGCAGTTTAAGAAAGAAACTGTTGAACCAGTGGTTGTTCAGGGGTCTGTAAACTTCCCCCATAATGGTGCTTTCAGTAGTTTTAACCCAGAGTGTTATGGATGGGATATACTCCCAGTTCCCATAGTGTCCCAGCATGAGTATAACCTGCTCGTTGTTGTCTACGGCTCGTTGGAGAACATCTGTGTTCTCCATAGGAAATCTCTTTTTTGTCTCTTTATCTGAAATGTGAAGTAGTTTTATTGTCTCTACTACGTAATCGCACAGATGGTGGTAGAAGGATCGTTCCATCCTAAAAATCTCTTTTTCGCTTTTGTCGGGGAATGAATCGCGCATATTTTTGTACACGAGCTTTCTTCTGTACCTGATGATGTAAAATAGGGGTAGAAATATTATGTCTGACAGCAGATATAATATTTTAAACGGCAGCAAAGAGTGCAGCCATATAAATAAGTAAAGAGGGGAATATAATATGTTCTCAATATGTTTGTTCATTTGTGTGATATCTCTTTTATTGTAAGTGCATTGCGATCAGAGTTGAAATCTCCTAATATTACTTTTGCAGTAGTGTTTGTCAAAGTTTTGTCGTAAGGGGTTTCTATGCGTATATAGTTGTCGGTGAATCCGTGCATAGGCATCCCCTTTTTGGGATGCTCGAATAGAACTGACCGTAATTTGCCTGACTGTGACTTGTAGAATGCAAGCCGTTTTTCTTCTGATAGGATGAGCATCTTTTCGCTCCTTTTGTGCTTTTCTTCGGAGGAGACTTTGTAAGGAATTGCAAGGGCTTGTGTTCCCGGCCGTTCAGAATATGTGAACACGTGCAATTGCGATATGTCGAGTGCTGCAACTGTATCATAACTTTCTGCAAATAGATCGGCTGTCTCTCCGCGCATTCCGACGATCATGTCTACCCCTATAAACGCATCGGGGATGGAATGTTTTATCTTTTGTATTTTACTGATGAAAAGTTCTTTGTCGTAGTGTCGGCGCATAAGACTTAGTACTTCGTTACTGCCGGATTGCAGCGGGATATGGAAGTGTGGTGCAATACGTTTGGATAATGCAATGAAATCTATCAGTTCGTCTGTAAGTAGATCGGGTTCTATGGATGATATCCGGTAGCGCTCTATCCCTTCTACGGTATCTAAGGCTTTTATGAGGTCAGTAAACCTCTCATTGGATGTTTTGCCGAAGTCTCCAATATTTACACCTGTTATTACTATCTCTTTTCCTCCTTCTGCGGCTACCTCTTCTGCCTGTTTTACAATTGTGTGAATTGTACCGTTGCGACTGCGCCCTCTTGCCATGGGGATTGTGCAGTAGGAGCAATAGTAGTCGCATCCGTCTTGGACTTTGAGAAAGTAACGTGTGCGGTCACCTCTTGAGCAGGAGGGAGAAAATTCTCGTATCTCCCTTGACGCGGATGTTATTATATGTGTTTTCTCTTTTAATGAAAAAAACTCTTCAATTTTATCTGAAATGTTTAGCTTTTCTTTTACGCCGAGAACTAAATCTACCCCCTCTATTGTGGCAATCTCTTCTGGTTGCAATTGTGCATAGCACCCGGTAACGATTATGTATGCTTCGGGATTCTGACGAGCTATACGGCGTATTATTTGTCTGCACTTCTTATCCGCCAGTTCTGTTACTGAGCAGCTGTTTATAACACAAATATCAGCTGCCTCTCCGGGGTGTACCTTACGTATGCCACGTTGAGCAAGGTCCCTCCCGATAGTGGATGTTTCGGCGAAGTTGAGTTTGCATCCGAGCGTATAGTATGCTGCTTTTTTGCCTTGGAATATTGTCGGGTCGGTCATTTTTTTGAGTGTGTTCTCTATTTGATGCGAAGATAACTATTTTGATGCCGACCAACAAAATCTAAACGCGTTTTTGTAGAATAAAAAGGTGGGAGACTGGCGATAAAAAATCAGGAACTCATCACTTTTTAACTCTCTCTATTGGTAGTGAGAGGTGTTACTGTGTATAAATATAAGTTGTACAGAAACATTATTAATGGTGTTGTAGGGTGACGGATATCTTTGTATATTTATTTAAATTTGGTCTTTAATGTGTTTGTATTGCTTGTTAAATTTTTAGTATCTTATTAAACTGTGGCAGGGAAATCGCGGATAATTTGTATATTCGCAGTGTCAATTATCGTTTTTATGATAGAAAAGAATTTTATTAAGCTATATGAGCAGAGTTTCAAAGAGAATTGGGAATTGCCTGCTCTGACTGATTATAATACTGCCGAGACGTTTACTTACGGTGAAATGGCGCAAATGGTAGCGGAAATGCATCTTTTGTTTGGATTGTGTAAGTTGAAGCGTGGTGATAAAATTGCTCTTGTAGGTAGAAATAATCCTAATTGGGCTGTCACTTATATGGCAACTATAACTTATGGGGCTATTATAGTACCAATATTACAGGACTTTAACGGCAATGATGTTTCGCATATAGTGAGTCATTCAGATGCTTCTTTATTGTTTGTGAGTGAACATATATGGGAGAATATTGAGGTGGAACATCTACCTAAGTTGAGGGCTGTAATTTCATTGACAGATTTTAGTTGCCTCTATCAGAGGGAAGGGGAGGGGGTATCGGCTTACATGAGCGGAATGGAGAAGTTTTTTGCGAAAAAATATCCTTCCGGTTTTAATCGCGATGATATAGTATATACTACTCTTGGGAATGATAAGGTTGTGGAGATTAATTATACTTCTGGTACGACGGGTTTTAGTAAGGGGGTTATGCTTACTGGAAATAACCTTGCCGGAAATGTTTATTACGGAATAGAGACAAAATTACATTATAAAGGGAGTAAGGCGTTGTCTTTTCTGCCACTGGCGCATGCTTATGGATGTGCATTTGATTTTCTGACACCATTGGCAGTAGGGGCTCATATAACGCTTTTAGGAAAATTGCCTTCGCCAAAGGTCCTTATGAAGGCTTTGGCAGATGTAAGACCCAATCTTATTGTATGCGTACCGCTGATTCTTGAGAAGATTTACAGGAAACAGGTATTGCCACAACTTAATGAAGCTCCATTGAAGTGGGCTCTTAGTGTCCCTATATTAAATGATCATATTTACGAAAAGATTAGGAGACGTCTTATAGAGGCTTTTGGAGGACGTTTTGAGCAGATAATAGTTGGTGGTGCTCCGCTTAATCCTGAAGTTGAGATGTTTTTTAGTAAAATAAAATTTCCTTTTACAGTGGGTTATGGTATGACAGAGTGTGCTCCACTTATAAGTTATACTCACTGGAGCGGTTTTGTTCCTCGCTCTTCTGGCGCAGTGCTGAAAGGGGTTATGGATGTCAGGGTGGTCTCTTCTGATCCATCGCTTATTCCGGGAGAGATATGTGTACGTGGTGAAAATGTCACGAAAGGTTATTATAAAAACGATGAGGCTACTGCTGCTGTAATAGATAAAGACGGCTGGTTACATACAGGCGATATGGGTGTGATAGACGAAAACAAAAATATTTTCATAAAGGGTCGTTATAAGAATATGATTTTAAGATCTAACGGACAGAATATTTATCCTGAGGAGATAGAGTCGAAACTTAATAATATGCCATTTATTATGGAGAGTATTGTTGTTGAAAAAGACGGGAAACTTATTGCGTTGGTTTATCCTGATTATGAGGCAGCTGATAAATGCGGATTACAAAACGAAGATTTTGAAGCTGCAATGGAAGAGGTAAGGAAGAATCTAAACAAGGAGGTTGCCCCTTATGAGAGTATAGCTAAGATTTATCTTTATCCTACTGAATTTGAAAAAACACCCAAAAGAAGCATAAAAAGGTATTTATATACGAATTTCTCCCCCCTTTAGTGATAAAAATGGGAAATGCTGTTTTTTTTGAAAAAAAATAGCTTTAAGTGATACAACATATAGTAAAAAAGACTTACCTTTGTCTCGCTTTTTAGAGGAAGCAATAAATTTATTGTTTTTTAAATTAATTTAAATTTGAAGGAAATGAAAAAGTTAGTTTTGTTTTTCGCAGTTGCATTTGTTATGTCGTTTGCTGCATGCTCAAAACCTGCTGCAGAAGCTCCCGTAGAGGAGGCTGTTGTTGAAGAAGTTGCTGTTGTAACTGATTCAGCTGCTTGCGATTCAGTTGCTTGCGATTCAGTTGCAGCAGCTGCTCCAGTTGTTAAGTAATTAGCAAAATGCAGATTGGAAAAAGAGAGCGACACTAAGTGCCGCTTTTTTTTATGCCCTAATGTAATGATAATTTGTTTTTATGCAGTAAATAAAACGAATTTATGTTGACAGGATTGTTTGTCTGTGTGCTGTTGATGGTTGTTAATTGTATATGCCAATAAACAAACTGTAATAATCTTCTTCGAATGGTCTTTTTTATTATGACCGTTTGAGTGTTATGACAGACTCTACTTTTGTTATGCCTTTGTTGCTAGTGTATAATGTTAAAAGCTTAATAGTCTGTCCATCCGCCATCTGTGGCCATTACTGTGCCTGTTACTGCGGAGGCTTCGTCTGATATGAGATATAAAATATTTGAAGCTTGTTCCCATGGAAATGAACCACGATGTTTTGAATCGCAATATTTTAATAGACTCATCGTTTTGATACTGCCCATTCCGAATCCCTCCCCGCTATTCATCTCTGCTTTTACAAACTCTTGCGCCCGCTCAACCATTGGTGTCATTGTTTCTGCCATATTTACTGAGTTTATGCGTATACCGTATGGTGCATAATCGATAGCGGCATTGCGCATAAGTCCGTTTACTGCATGTTTGCTGGCAACGTATGCCGGATTGCCTGATAGTCCTGTAATACCGGCGATGGAAGAGACCATTACAATAGCACCCCCTTCTCCTTGTTTAAGCATCTGCTTTAGTGTAGACCGCAGTGATTTGAATGTTCCTTCGGAATTTGTCTTGAATACGTTCTCCCAATATTCGTTAGTTGCATCGGTTATGATTGCGGGCATAAAGGAACGTTGCTGGGAATCGAATTTAAATGGTGTGCCGGAATATACTCCGTCCATAACTCCTGCGTTAAGAACAGCGTAGTCTACTTTACCAAAATTTTCGATTGCAACATTTATCATACGATTGCAATCTTCGTCTTTTTGTATATTGCCGTAAACGAATATGGCTTTGCCTCCGCCAATAGGAGTATAGGCGCGATTGATAGAGTCTGTAATTTGTTTGCCAATCTCATCTAGCCAATCTATAATTATTACATTTGCTCCTTCCTTGACGGCACGGATAGCCGTGTATTTGCCTATTCCTCTGGCTCCACCTGTTATTATTATTGTTTTTTTCTTAAAACGTTCTGGAATATAATAATCTTGGCTAAGTCTGGTTATATCTCTTTTTTTGAATTCTTTTTCTTGGGCGGTGGATATAACGGGGTGTGACATTAATATGGCTACTGTTATTAGGGTTGCTTTAATTGTTTTCATTTCAAAGGCTTTTTGAGGTGATTGGTATTATGTGTATAAGGATTAAATGGTGAGAAATGTTCTGGTTTACCGGATTATTTTTTGACTTGTTGTATTGGATTGGCTGTAAAAGCAGCACGGGGCGGTGAAATTTTCACCGCCCCGTGCTGCTTTTATGTTTATTTTCCTTTATGGTATTACCGGCTTTTCATATCCCGGTATTCCTCTGAGCTTCATCCCGAATATAAGAGTTGAATATGGGTTTATTTTTGTAAGTTCTTGTGCTCCGTACCCTAAGTATTGTGGAATTATAATTTCGCAACTGTCGCCTACTGCCATCTTTGTAAGGGCTATTGAAAAGCCTAAAATTGTTGCTGAGCACTTGAGTGTTGTCAGGCTGTCGGTATAGAGATAGGTGGAGTCGAAAGATGTTCCATTGTATAGAGACCCCTTGTACGTTACATTCACGGTACTTGTGTATAATGGTGTCAGGCTTCCTGCTGCTCCTTTTTTAAACCACTTCATCAAGATATAGCTGCCTTTGTCCCATGTTGGTGTTACCCGTTCGTATTCATATATATTGGGTGTAACCATTGAGTTGGATTTATCGATGAAGAAGTTGGTGTTGGCATTTCTCCATTCTTTATATTTCTCCCATGTATTATCGTCTTCTTTGCAGGATCCGGCAATTAGCAAAAGCATAAAACCAAATAATATCTGAGGCAATATTTTCATGCGATTGTTGTTTCTGTATCTTTTTTTATAATCTTTGCAGCGGTTATCCAACTGCTGTTTTAAGAAGTGACTTTATGCTCACTTTTTCACTTATGATCCCGGATATTTTGTCTATTTCAATGCGTTCTTGTTGCATCGTATCGCGATAGCGCAGGGTTACTTTGTTGTCGTTCAGTGTCTCATGGTCTATGGTTACGCAGAATGGAGTCCCTATTGCATCTTGACGACGGTAGCGTTTCCCAATGGAGTCTTTTTCATCGTACTGGCACTTGAAATCGAATTTTAGGTTGTCCATGATTTCGCGCGCTTTTTCTGGAAGCTCATCTTTTTTTACAAGTGGTAGTATTGCGAGTTTAATGGGGGCAAGTGCTGCCGGCAGTCGTAATACTACGCGTGAATCGCTTCCCTCTATTTGTTCTTCGCTGTATGATGCTGATATTACGCTAAGGAACATACGGTCTACACCGATTGAGGTCTCTACGACATAGGGTGTGTATGATTCGTTCAATTCAGGGTCGAAGTATTGCAACCTTTTACCTGAGAATTTTTCATGACTACTAAGGTCGAAGTTTGTACGTGAATGTATTCCTTCTACTTCTTTAAATCCAAATGGCATCTCAAACTCTATGTCTGTTGCTGCATTTGCGTAGTGTGCAAGTTTGTCATGGTCGTGGAAACGGTATTTGTGGTCTCCGAGACCAAGTGCCTTATGCCATTTAAGGCGTGTTGCCTTCCAATGCTCAAACCACTTAAGCTCCTCTCCGGGACGAACGAAAAACTGCATCTCCATCTGCTCGAACTCGCGCATCCTGAATATGAACTGGCGTGCAACTATTTCATTTCGGAACGCTTTGCCTATCTGCGCAATTCCAAAAGGAATGCGCATCCTTCCGGTCTTTTGTACGTTCAAATAGTTTACAAATATTCCTTGTGCGGTTTCAGGACGTAGGTAAACTTTCATTGCTCCTTCTGCTGTGGAACCCATTTCGGTGGAGAACATAAGGTTGAACTGGCGTACATCCGTCCAGTTGCGCGTGCCACTTATCGGGCAACTTATTTCGTAGTCTATTATTATTTGTCGGAGCTCTTGAAGATTATTGTCGTTTAGTGCTTTTGCAAAGCGTGTGTGAAGCTCTTCGCGTTTTGTAATGTGTTCTTGTACGCGCGGGTTGGTTTGGCAGAATAGGGCTTTATCGAATGATTCTCCGAACTTTTTTGAGGCCTTTTCAACTTCTTTCTCTATTTTATCATCGAATTTTGCCAGTTGTTCTTCTATCAGAACATCGGCGCGATAACGTTTCTTGGAGTCTTTGTTGTCTATCAACGGGTCATTGAATGCGTCAACATGCCCTGATGCTTTCCATATTGTTGGGTGCATGAATATAGAGGAGTCTATTCCTACTATATTTTCGTGTTGTAGAACCATACTGTCCCACCAATATTTTTTTATGTTGTTTTTTAGTTCAACCCCCATTTGCCCATAGTCGTAAACGGCTGCTAACCCGTCATATATTTCGCTTGAGGGAAAAACGAATCCGTACTCTTTACAATGCGAAATTAATTTCTTGAAAACATCTTCTTGTCCCATCTCTTTTTATAATCTAAAACACTTCAATAACTGTCACTATTTGCGGAATAAACTGCAAAGTAAACTAATTTTTTCGATTTAATTTGTATCTTTGTAGGTAAATCTTCACAGCGGTAGTTTTTTGGGCGTTATTGTAAAGTGGATTTTGTTTGTTTATTTGCCATGTACTGTCTGTTTGAGAGATAAATTCACCATGTTACTGTAATTTTTTATATGATTGAAGACGAAACTCCGGTGTCGGACGATGAAGAGTTGTCAGAGGGTACTGATGACAAAACCTCGGATAATGATATTGCTCTCCCTGAAGGAGGCAATGATGTGGTAGCTACAAATATACGCAGCAACTATAAGGTAATGGAGGCTGTCCCTTTTGAGAAGCGTTATCATCTTACGGGGATGTATCAGAGTTGGTTTCTTGACTATGCGTCGTATGTTATTCTTGAGCGTGCCGTGCCACATATTATTGATGGACTAAAACCGGTACAGCGCAGGATACTGCACTCTATGGATGAACTTGAGGACGGGCGTTATAACAAGGTTGCCAATGTTGTTGGTAATACTATGAAATACCATCCGCACGGAGATGCTTCGATAGGTGATGCTTTGGTTCAGTTGGGACAAAAGGATTTGCTTATTGATTGTCAGGGTAACTGGGGTAATATTCTTACCGGTGACGGTGCTGCTGCTACACGTTATATTGAAGCGCGCCTTTCTCCATTTGCGATTGAGGTACTTTTTAATCCTAAGACTACTGAATGGAAACCCTCTTATGATGGTCGTAACCGTGAACCTGTCACTTTGCCTGTCAAATTTCCGCTACTGTTGGCTCAGGGGGCAGAGGGGATAGCTGTTGGATTGGCTTCTAAGATTTTACCGCATAATTTTAACGAACTTCTGGATGCTTCTGTCGCATATCTAAAAGGGGAGGATTTTATTATCTATCCTGATTTTCAGACGGGTGGTTATATTGATGTTTCGCGTTATAATGATGGTGAACGTGGCGGAGCTGTTAAGGTTAGGGCGAAGGTGGACAAGCTTGATAACAAAACGCTTATAATTACTGAAATACCCTATGGAAAGACTACCTCTTCACTTATAGAGTCTATTATTAAGGCTCAGGAGAGGGGGAAGATAAAGATACGCAAGGTTGATGATAATACATCTCGATCTGCTGAAATTCAGGTGCATCTTCAGCCGGGCACATCTTCGGATAAGGCGATTGATGCGCTTTATGCTTTTACTGATTGCGAGGTGAGTATATCGCCAAATTGTTGTGTAATTTGCGATAAACGTCCGCAATTTCTTACTGTCAGTGATCTTTTGCGTCGTAGTGCTGATGCAGCGCTTTCTCTGCTAAGGCAGGAGCTCTTGATAAAACGTGATGAAGTATCTGAAAAACTTCATTTTGCTTCTCTTGAGAAGATATTTATTGAGGAGAGGATATATAAGGATAGTGGCTTTGAGCAGAGCGGCACTATGGATGAGGCTGTTGCTCATATAGATGGGAGGATAGAGCCATTTAAACATAATTTTATACGGGAGATAACGACTGATGATATTTTGCGCCTTATGGAGATAAAGATGGGGCGCATTCTTAAATTCAATTCTGATAAAGCAGAGGAACAGATTGCCGGATATAGGTCGTCTATTATTGAGATTGATAAAAACCTCAATAGTATAGTTGAATATACTATTGCTTGGTTTCTCCGGCTTAAGGAAAAATATGGGGCTGCATATCCGCGTAAGACGGAACTGCGTGGCTTTGATACTATTGTTGCTACGAAGGTTGCTGAGGCAAATGAAAAATTATATATAAACCGTGAGGAGGGTTTTATCGGAACATCTCTTAAAAAAGATGAACTTATTTGTAATTGTTCGGATATTGATGATGTGATAATATTTTATCGCGATGGCAAGTATAAGGTTGTACGAGTCAGCGAAAAAATGTTTGTTGGTAAAAATGTACTTCACTTAAGTATATTTAAAAAGAATGATACACGAACAATATACAACGTTATTTATCGTGATGGAAAGGATGGTTTGCATTATATAAAACGCTTTGCTGTTACAGGTGTTACGCGCGATAAAGAGTATGACTTGACGAAGGGGACTCAGGGTTCGCGAGTGTCATGGTTCTCTGCTAATCCTAACGGTGAAGCTGAGGTGCTGAAGATAACGTTTAAGCCTAAATTGCGTATAAAGGCGCTATCGATGGAGAAGAATTTTGGAGAGATAGCGATAAAAGGACGGCAGTCAATGGGAAATATTGTAACAAAGAACGAGATAAATAAAATAACGCTTAAGGAGAAAGGTGAGTCAACGCTTGGAGGTTTGAAGGTTTGGTTTGACCGCGATGTACTGCGTTTAAATTATGATGGGCGCGGAGATTATCTTGGGGAGTTCCGTGGGCATGATGTGATCCTTGTTATTCTTAAAAACGGTGATTATTACACTTCTACTTTTGAGGCTACGAACCATTATGAGTCTGATATTCTTGTGATAGAGAAATATGACCAGAGAAAAGAGTGGACGGTGATACTTAATGATGCTGACCAGGGATATCCATATATAAAGCGGTTTCAAATAGAGAGTTCGCCACGTAAGCAGAATTACCTTGGTGACAACTCTGCTTCGGATTTGATATTGTTAAGTTGTGAACCGTTTGCTAGGTTTGAGGTTGTATTTGGAGGTAACGACTCTTTTCGTGAGGCGTTGATTTTGGAGGCGCCAGATTTTATCAGTGTGAAATCGGCGAAGGCAAAAGGGAAGAGGTTGACTACTTTTTCTGTGGCGAGTATACGGGAACTTGAGCCAATACGGTATCCTGAGCCTGTTGCTCAATTACCGGTAGCCGACATCGAAGATGATGAGTCTGATGCTGTTGGGGAGGAACCGGAAGAACCTTCTGAAACTGACGAGGATTTAACGCCGAAAAACAGTGATAAAAATGGACAAATGAAGCTGTTTTAATATGTGTCTTATTAAAAAAAGTTTGTTTATCATACTTTTGTTGTTGTCGGTAACGGGGATTAATGCTGCTGATGATAATGATGTGAGATCTTTTCCTTTAGTTTCTTCATTGTATTTTACGGTAGGGGGTGCGCAACTTAAGGATACTTATCTCTCAATAATCCCTTATCGAGGGGTGGATGTTGGAGTGGGATTCGAACGTTTCCGTACATCTCGTTTTGGCGAGCATAAATGGAATACACGCCATCTTTTGGAGTTTCAATATGCTAATGCGCATAATGGTCCTCGTAATACAAATGTTATGAGCGCGATGCTCAATTATGAATTTTCGTTTTACCGCCGGTTTGAATATCCATGTGGCATTCAGCTATTCGCAGGTGGTAATTTTACTATTGATGCCGGATCGGTCTGTGACTTGAATAACGGGAATAATCCTGCAGCGGTTAAAACTTCTGTCAATCTGGGTATTACAGGTGCCCTGCTTTATAAATTGCATATAAAGGGTTATCCTATTAATATGCGGTATTCTTTGTCTGTCCCAACGATAGGCATGTTTTTTTGTCCACAGTTTGGTGAGTCGTACTATGAGTTGTTTTATCTTGGTAATCGGCAGAATTGGCTGCATTTTGGATCTTTTGCCAATCAGTTGTTTATAACGAATCTAGTAACGTTAGATTTTCCGATAAAACGTCGTTCGTTGAGAATAGGTTATGAGGGAAAGTTCCGTTCTGTACACAAAAATTATCAGGTTTACCAATATTATAGCAATTCTTTTATCATTGGGGTTACAATTGAGTCGGTTGTAATGGGCGCGGAAAGACGTAGTAAAAGTAAAAATGCCGCCGTAGCACAAATTACGGCGTTGAACTATTAGAGACGGTTTTAAATTTATGATAAAGAGGTTTAAATATCTGCTGTTTGTGCTTTTATCGTGCTTGCTTTCAGTAATGCCGGGATGTATAGACAACGAAGGGTTTGATAACTCTCCGGTAGGAAACTTTGATGCTCTTTGGCATATAATAGATGAACGGTATTGTTTTTTTGAATATAAGGATGTTGATTGGAACGAAGTCTATTCGCGTTATCGTCCACAGGTTACTGAGAATATGAATAACCAGCAGCTTTTTGCTGTAATGGCGAAGATGCTGTACGAACTTAAAGACGGGCATGTAAATCTTGTTACTCCTTTTAATCAAGCGCGTTATTGGAAATGGTTTGAAGACTACCCGGTAAATTATAATGCTGAGACCGTGAATAGATATTACCTTAAACAGCCAAATTATAGTATTGCCGGAAGTATCAGGTATCGCATACTTGAGCGTACAAATATAGGCTATATGTATTATGGTAGTTTTTCTTCTGCGATAGGTGATGGTAATTTGGATGAGATTCTTTTTGCATTTTCGGGATGTGATGGAATTATAATAGATGTGCGCAGTAATGGTGGCGGGGTGATAACAAACGTGGAGAAAATAGCTTCTCGTTTTATCAAAAATGAGATTGTTTCGGGCTATATAAGGCATAAAGTTTCCCCTGAGCATAATCATTTTTCTGATTTCTATCCGATAGTAATAAAACCGGCTGATTCGAAGCGGATTAAGTATTGTGGACCTATTGCCGTGCTTACTAACAGAAGTTGTTTTAGTGCGACAAATGATTTTGTATCGGTAATGAAACAGTTGCCTCAGGTTGCTGTTATTGGGGATAGGACAGGCGGTGGTAGCGGTTTGCCGTTTTCTTCTTCGCTCCCTAACGGATGGTCACTGAGATTTTCGGCTTCGCCTATTGTAAATGCCCTTAAAGAGGAGATAGAGTTTGGGATAGATCCTACCGTAAAGGTTAATCTTACGGCTACAACTGAGACGGATAATATTATTGACGCGGCTGTATCGTGGATAAAATCACATTACGTTAAATGATTAACGTAATGTGATTTTTTGAATCTGTATTAATATAAATATGCCGCAAGGTTTTGGCGATTTAATAAATTGCATTATCTTTGCAAATCAGATTATATGAACTAAGGCTTGTCCCTTTTATTGGTTAATAGCTGTATAACATCTTTTACATAATCTGAATTGAAATTTATATACTGATTTGCGCAATGATTATAATTGCGGATGTGGCGTAATTGGTAGCCGCGCCAGACTTAGGATCTGGAGACGAAAGTCGTGTGGGTTCGAGTCCCGTCATCCGCACTTAAACAAAAAGCCCACCTAACAATCAAAAGTTAGGTGGGCTTTTTATTATTGACTGTTTCTCAGAAGGATAGTCCTAAACGGAATCCGGCATTGTTTACCCCCTTAATACTGTATGTCAGCACGCTTGAGCGATTTGTGGCATAGTTGTAGTAAAGGGCTATGTGCAGCCCAACAAGATTGTTTGGGGTAAAATATATGGTTGTTCCTATTTCGGGACAGATGTAAAATCCCCAACTGTTGTCGGTGGTTTCAAACGCATTGTAATATGTGTAAAATTTTGAATATTCAGTCCCTATTTTTAGTGCAATATATGGTGTTGCGATTGCTTCGGGGATGAAACGGTAGCGTGCGGATACTCCGAAAGGCAACTGGAACATAGAGTGTTGTTGGTCGGTTGTGATGGTAGACGTTGTTGTGAGATTAATGGTTTCTAATGGATAATATTTATTGTTGGTGCTGAAAGTAAGAAACCCACCTACCGCAACGTTATCGGTTATGTAGTAACCTCCATCGAATGCCATTCCCCAACCTGCTGCCTTATCAGAAAATCCGGTATTTATAGGTATGTTAAACTGCCAGTCTATATCCACATAGCCGTGGTCGGTAATTTGCGCCACTGATGCAGTAGGTAAGGCAAACAATACTGCAATTGCTAATGATGCTCTTTTATATATGCTTTTTATTGTTTTCATCGTGTCGTAAATATTAAAGTTTATTACTTATTTAGATACGGAGATTGTTTGAATGCTTGTTCTACACCGTTAACAGTGCGTTGGATGTCATTGTATGTCGATCCGGAGAGTGAGCCGGTGATATAGAAACTCCATATTGGATTAAGGGTCTTTGCAGTCTGATTTATCCATATCATTTCGCCAAGTAAGGAGCCTATCTTATAGTTGTATGTGGATGCATAGGTGGGATAACCGCATTCCCATCCGGGAGCCCAGCTGCCTCCCCACCACCAGTCGTACCAGTAGTATGGAGTGCTATATGATGTTACGTAGTATGTGTTTTCGACATAGAATAGCTGCATGCCTAAATCGGCTGTTTTGCGAATAGCCGGATCTGTTATTTGTGTATATCCGCAATTTATAAGATTAGTAGATACTGTTTTGATTATCTTCTCAGCGTTAGCATCACCGTCGGGTTGTCCCGAAGCTGTTCCTATCCAATTGGTAACTTTGCTACTTCCTAGTATTTGTATTGTGTCTGGAATATAGAAAGTTGAATATTGCGAAAAAGTCACATTCTTATCATAATTAGTATAAACCATGAAATTGTCTGATAATTGATCAAAGTCAGGGTTCTTCTGGCATGACGCTGTTACCATAAGAATTGAAGATAGAGATAAAAAGAGTGCTGTCTTGTTCATATTGTTCTGTTTTTTTTAGATTGTGTCACATTTGTTTGCCATGAATCACAGTATCCTAAATAAAAAACACTTATATGGTAAAAATGTTTTTGACATAAAAATGTTTTTGTATAATCTTCACGGTATTGAAAAGTTAAGCCTTTTAAATACACACAAAATAGTTTCTGAAAATACAAGTCGTTTTTACATTAATATAATCTGACAGGTTACATGCAGGCGAAATATGTTAATAGTTTTAATTTCTGGATTTGCAGTATATGAAAATATTATTATCTTTGCCTCATATAAATATTTAAGATTGTTTGCTTTATAGCTCTTAAGCTATGATTCAAAAGCGGATAAATTAATGTTATGTTTTACAAATTTTATATGAAATTATGTCAAGCTTTAAAATGAAATTATGTCAAGCTTTAAAATGAAATTATGTCACAATTATATTTGCAATGTTAGATATTTAAAATTGTATTCGTCCTCCGCCTGCTCT
>JAVVOY010000044.1:0-16005 GCA_036656055.1 Bacteroidales bacterium | reverse complement strand
TACAGGAGAAGCACTCAAGTCAGTAGAAAGTTCAAATATAAATGACACTCCAGAACATATAAATAAGAAAAAAGGCGATTACGGAGTAATAAAATGGAAATCGGCAAGCAAACTAATAACACAACTAAGCGAAGATAACGCATCAGAAATAATAACACCTCAATTACTGTTTAAAAGAGGATTTAAAAACGGACTATTCTCTCTTTGTATGCCATGCCTATGGTCAGTAATACTTATAAGCATATTCAATCTAAGGAAAATGAGATCGTCCAGAAAAAGATTGATATTAAAAATATTGTCATACGATATAACCTTAATGATAATCTATCCACTTGCCGGATTACTGATAGCACAACTTTTCGGCAACAGCATTTTCAGCGAAATAAACAGCAATGTATATTTTAATCTCGCCATGTTTTTACTCTTTGTGATACTTGCATCCACACTCTTCGGCGGAATGAAATCAAAATCGTTAGACAGATGCTCATCAACATGTAGAATACTACGGTTGTCTATGCTCGTACTTATACTATCCCTCTCCTGCACAGGGACATTTATCGGACAAACTATCAAAGAGAGCGTAACATACGACCCTATTTCCGGACCGCTGATACTATTTTCAGGATTCATATTAGCCTTTGTAACAGTAACCACAATAATAAGTTTAGCCGCAAATTGGAAATCCGAGACTCTCGAATCGAAATACAGGCTTATGACAATAAATAGAACGGTAGGGTTCTTTATCCTTGCTTATTCACTTACATACCTATCATATATTGATCTTTCATACGGTTATAACATACTAAGTCGGGAGATATTTTTAGTAATATGGATTGCTATTTTTGGACTTTTAGGTCTATATATGTTGGGAATATTCAAATTTTTACAAGATAAATATAGTGCCCCCGCAGGGATAAGCGTAAAACAACTCTTTGTTGCAATAGGAGCATTTAGTTTTTGCTTCTATCTCATACCCGGTTTATGGGGTGCACCTCTAAACGCAATAAGCACAATAGTACCACCATCATATACACAGGATTTTAGTCTATACGACAAATACAACGAAAATTACTTCACAGACTACAACAAGGGGATGGCGTACGCCTATGAAACCAAACGTCCGGTTTTAGTAACATTTTCGGCAATGGGCGATGCCGAAAGCCGCAAAATGGAGGCTTCACTCTGGAACTTCTCGCCTATACGCACAATCTTGAACAAAGAGTTTGTCATCATAACACTTAAAACCGACAACAAAGAAAAGTTGCCACTAAAAAGGACAGTAAACATAGACGGAATCCACCATCGCATTGATACATACGGAGAGATGTGGTCAGCTTTGCAAAAAGGACGGTTCGGAAGCACATCTCAACCATATCAGATAATACTGTCGCCTTACGGAGAACCGATTTCAGGCGCAATAGGATATACTGATAGTGCCAAACAGTATTTCGAATTTCTGCTCAAAGCCTTAATGCGCTACAAAAATGAACAATATGAAACAAAATAGGAAAGAACAACTTGAGGCATTTGCCCGTCTACTTGATATTATGGACGAATTAAGGGAAAAATGCCCGTGGGATCGCAAACAAACAAACGAAAGCTTAAGGGCAAATACCATTGAGGAGACTTATGAACTTTGCGAAGCCATAACTAACGAAGACGATGAAGAGATAAAAAAAGAGCTCGGTGACCTACTTTTACATATCGTATTTTACTCAAAAATTGGAGACGAAAAAGGAAAATTTGATATCAGTTCAGTTTGCAACGCTATCTGCGATAAACTAATATACAGACATCCTCACGTATTTGGTTCTGTAAACGCCGAAACACCTTCACTTGTTGAAAAGAACTGGGAAGAGCTAAAGCTCAAAGAAAGAGGTGGAAACAAAACCGTACTTGGCGGTGTACCATCCGCATTGCCGTCATTGGTAAAAGCATACAGGATTCAGGACAAAGCACGCAACGTAGGATTCGACTGGGACAAACGAACTGATGTGTGGAAAAAAGTCCGCGAAGAGCTACACGAATTTGAAGCCGAAGCCGAAGTATCCGATACAGATAAAATGGAATCTGAATTTGGCGATCTTCTGTTTTCTCTCATAAATGCCGGAAGACTATATAAGATAAATCCGGAGAATGCCCTCGAAAAAACTAACCGGAAATTTATGCGCAGATTTAACTATATCGAAGAAAAGATAAACGAAACGAATAGAAGTTTCAAACAAACCACCCTTGAGGAGATGGATACTCTCTGGAACGAAGCAAAAAAGAGCGGTCTATAATCGTCCACTATTTAAATTAATATTTGTCACTATTTAATACGTCGGCGAAATTCAGCGCACGTCACAGCCGTTGCAACAGCAACATTCAACGACTCAACCCGTCCACCCGAAACAGGGAAAGGCGGTATGAAAATTTTACGAGTCACAAGTGCCGCTATTTCATCTGATATTCCACGTCCCTCATTCCCCATAACAATAACAACATCGTTATCAAGCTCAGCAGAATAAATATTTTCACCATCAAGAAACGTGCCTAAAACAGGTTTGCCTATTTGCGGCAAAACATCCGACAACGAAACATAAACAACCCTTACACGAGCCAAAGCCCCCATTGTTGACTGTACCGTCTTTGGATTATAAATATCAGCACAACCAACAGAACATAATACAGTATTAATACCGTACCAATCAGCAGTACGTATAATAGTCCCCATATTTCCAGGATCCTGCACACCATCCAAAGCCAAAACAAGCTCCCCCTTGAGTTGCTGAGGATCAATAGTATATTGCGGCATCTCATAAACAGCAATAACATCCTGTGGAGACTGCAAGAGAGAAGCTGTTGCTATTTCACATGGTGTAGCCTCTACAATCTCAGATGAAACAGCATCAGGATTTGCCGCAAGCCACCCCTTAGTTGCTACAAGTAAACGACATTTAAAGAACGGCAGCGTATCAAAAACCAACTTATTTCCCTCAGCAAGAAACAAGCCACTCAGTAGACGCTCTTTTTTCTGATCTAACGAACGAATAAATTTTATCTTAGCCTTACTCAACATCAACCTCTATTTTTATCTGTCATTTATTATACTTGCAAAGTTATATTTTTTTCCTTTAAGAATCCATATTCAAGCTATAATTCCTATCTTTGCCTAAAGAAAAACCAAGATATAAATATGAAATACATAGGTGCACATGTATCGGTCTCAGGTGGAGTTGAAAACGCTCCGCTTAATGCCCACCGGATAGGAGCTAAGGCATTCGCCCTATTCACAAAAAACCAGCAACAATGGAATGCCGCTCCCCTTTCCGAAAAAAGCATCACTCTCTTTAAAGAGCGATGCGCAGAGTACGGATACACACCAGATATGATTCTTCCTCACGACAGTTACCTGATCAACCTCGGAAGCCCTAAAGAAGATGGATTAGAAAAATCGCGCATCGCATTTTTGGACGAAATGAAACGCTGCGAACAGTTGGGACTAAAATTACTGAACTTCCATCCGGGATCAACGCTTAACCTAATTCCAGTAGATAGATGTCTCGAACTTGTTGCAGAGAGCATCAATATTGCCCTCGAAAAGACAACAGGCGTTACGGCTGTTATTGAAAACACAGCCGGTCAAGGCACAAACATCGGTTTTGCTTTTGAACACCTCGCATCTATAATATACAAAATTGAAGATAAGAGCCGCGTAGGGGTCTGCATAGACACATGCCACGCATTAGCAGCTGGGTACGATATCATATCAGAAGAGGGGTACAAAAACTGTTTCGCTGATTTTGAACGTATTGTAGGATTCAGATATCTACGGGGAATGCATCTGAACGACTCTAAAAAAGGGATCGCCTCACACGTTGACAGACACGAATCTCTCGGCAACGGAACCATAGGAAAAGAAACATTCTCACTGATAATGCGCGACAGCCGTATGGATAACATTCCCCTAATATTAGAAACTCCAGATGACACAAAATGGGTAGAGGAAATTGCATGGCTAAAAAGTTTTGTCCCTAACAACAAATAAAAGCACAAGCAAAAGAACCCCTAAAACAACCCAAACGACAACTTTGGATGCAAAATAAAACTGTTTTCGGAATACAAAATTTTTATGTAATTTTGTTGGATGTATTCTAATGCTCTATTATATGGAAAACGAGGATAAACAAATAGAAATTGACAAACGTTATATCCGCATGGCCACCGTTTGGGCAGAGAACTCATACTGTAACCGCCGGAAAGTTGGAGCCCTCATCGTTAAGGATAAAATGATAATCTCCGATGGATATAACGGCACTCCGTCAGGATTTGAAAATATATGCGAAGATGAAGGCGGGCAGACAAAATCGTACGTTCTTCATGCAGAGGCTAATGCAATAACAAAAGTAGCCAGATCTAACAATAGCAGCGATGGGGCAACCCTCTATGTTACCTCATCACCATGTATTGAGTGTTCTAAACTCATAATACAAGCCGGAATAAGACGCGTAGTCTTCTCAGAACATTACCGACTGACCGATGGAGTTGAACTCCTAAAACGAGCAGGAATTCAGGTCTGTTTTCTCGAAAACAGCAATTCAAATCAATAAAATCAACAAGTAAATTGTCGCAACACCAATTAAGACAATGATAAATTGATTTCACCATTAATTATATACTCCAACAAGCACAATAAAATAATAACATGAAAAGAGCATTACAGATAATATACCCACTGTTAATAGCCGTTGCAATAGTTATAGGAATCTATATAGGGCGCTACTACGACAAACTATTCTATTCACCGATAATATACTCAGGAGAGAACAAAATAGAAGGATTACTGCATATGATAAAACGGCAGTATGTTGACACTGTAAATATCGACTCCCTGACAGAAATGGCAATCCCTAAAATAATCGGAGAACTCGACCCTCACTCCTCTTACATATCAGCGGCAGACCTCGCAATGGTAAACGAAGACCTTGAAGGAACATTCAGCGGAATAGGCGTACAATTCAGCATACTAAACGACACGATTACAGTAGTAAGTGTTATCTCTGGCGGTCCATCAGAAAAAGCAGGCGTTATAGCAGGAGACAGAATAACAGCTGTAAACGACACGGCATTTACCGGAAAGGAGGTCACCAACGAACGTGTAATGAAACGATTACGCGGAGCAAAAGGGAGCGATGTTATACTTACCATTTCACGAGCACTAAGCAAAGAACCGGTTAAACTTACGGTTACCAGAGGAGATATTCCTGTAAACAGCATAGATGCAGCTTTCAGGACAAATGACCGTATAGGATATATAAAAATAAGTAAATTCGGTCGCAACACATACAACGAATTTCTTAACGCACTTGCCAAACTGAGCAAAGAAGGATCAGAAAAATTTATAATAGACCTACGCGGAAACTCAGGAGGTTATATGGAATCAGCGATAAACATGGTAAATGAATTTCTTCCTAAAGGATATATGATAGTCTATACCTACGGCAACACATCCCCACTTAACGAAGCCTATGCAAACGGAACAGGATCATTCCGCAACAACCAGATAATAGTACTTATGGACGAATGGTCAGCATCAGCAAGCGAAATATTTGCAGGTGCAATACAAGACAATGACCGAGGGTTAGTAGTAGGGCGTCGTTCTTTCGGGAAAGGACTTGTACAACAACAGATACCATTCAGCGACGGATCAGCCCTACGCCTTACGATAGCTCGTTACTATACCCCTTCAGGGCGTTCCATACAAAAAGAATACAAGATGGGTGATAGTAAAGACTACGAAATGGATATACTCAACCGTTACGAACACGGAGAGTTCTACTCACAAGACAGTATACACATGAAAGACACGTTAAAATACAAAACAAAATTCGGAAGGACAGTTTATGGAGGCGGAGGCATAATGCCAGACATATTCGTTGCACGCGATACTACCGGCAATAGTTCGTATCTTGCAAGCGTAGTAAATAACGGGCTAATATATCAGTTCGCGTTCAAATATGCAGACGAAAACAGAAACAAACTGACTAAATTAAAAGAGGCAAAAGATATTCTCAAATACCTACGCACACAACCAGTTTTGAATGATTTTGTGAAATTTGCAGCAACAAAAGGGGTAAAACCTCGCCCAGTATATATAAACCTCTCGCGCAAAGTAATAACAAACAACCTTTACGCCTACATAGCAAGAAACATAATAGGCGATGAGGCCTTCTATCCTATCATACTGATGGATGATAATACATTTATAAAAGCAGTAGAATTATTAGACAACAACAAAGGGTTTCCTGTTGTAAAAAAGGATGGGAAAGAGTGAATTACGACAAGAGATAAAGGCCGTCAAACGCCTACTAGCAGAAGAAACAAAGATTGCTTGCGCCATTGCTGTAAAAAAAGCAATAGAGAAAAACGCAAACTTCACATCAGCAAAGAAAATTTTGCTATACCACTCATTACCCGATGAACTTTCAACAGCAGATATGATAACTTGCTGGAACGAAGAAAAAGAGATATTCCTGCCATCTGTCGATGGTGACACCATTACTATCCACAAATACACTCCAGAAAAGATGAAAATAGGAGCGTTTGGAATAAAAGAGGCATCAGGCAAGATCATCCCACCAGAAGAAATAGACCTGATCATAGTCCCGGGAGTAGCCTTCGATGAAGAAAAAAACAGACTTGGACGAGGAAAAGGGTTTTACGACAAACTTCTTGCAAATGTCAAATGTTACAAAATAGGCATTGCCTACGAAATACAGATTGTCAATACAATTCCATGTATGCCACACGATATAAAAATGGACTGCATAATAACAGAAAAGAGAGCGTTTTGAACAGAGTGCAAAGTAAAGGCACCTTTGGCAATGCCAAGTGTGAGTGAATTAGAGATAATCAAAAGCAGACAGATTAAATAAAACGAGTAACCAAAACTTAGAATTATAAACAACAAATAAATTAATGACATGAAAAATTTAATTCTGTTTTTTTTCATATCCATTTCAGCAGTTGTAGTAAAAGCCCAACAACTAATACCACTTTCCATAGACAAAGATGTAAGGTACGGGAGACTTGATAACGGATTGACGTACATAATACGACACAATGAGAACCCTAAAAACCGTGCAGATTTTTATATAGCACAGAAAGTAGGTTCAATTCTTGAAGAAGAAGACCAGCGCGGTCTGGCACATTTTCTTGAACACATGGCATTTAACGGCAGCGAGCATTTTCCTGCCAAATCCATGCTTAACTATCTTGAAAAAAATGGTGTTAAATTCGGTACAGACCTTAACGCATATACATCATTCGACCAAACAGTATATAATATAAAAAATGTCCCAATAGGACACACAGGAATAGTAGATTCATGCCTATATATTCTCTACGATTGGTCTGCCGCTATTTCGCTCGAAGATGCCGAAATAGACAATGAAAGAGGAGTAATAAACGAGGAGTGGCGCACGCGCAACGATTCATATACAAGGATGTTTGAAAAAACGCTTCCAATTATGATGAAAGGCAGCAAATATGCCGAACGGATGCCAATAGGAAAAATGGAAGTAGTAATGAATTTTCCCTACCAAACCATTAAAGACTATTACAAAAAATGGTATCGTCCAGATCTACAAGGCATTATTATAGTAGGCGACATAAATACAGACAGTATAGAGAATAAGTTACATGAATTATTTGACAACAGGAAATTATCCAAAAACGTTGCAACAAGAACGTCATTCCCAGTACCTGACAATACAGAACCACTTATAGCAATTGCTACCGACAAAGAGGCAGAATCAACAATCGTTGCACTATTTTGCAAACACAAAGTAATGCCCGAAGCCGTTAAAGCAACAATCCTAGGATTGTCGGATCTCTACAAAAAAAGGATAATATCATCAGTACTTAACAGCCGATTAAGAGAACTGGCACAAAAACCCAACTCGCCCATACTTATGGCACAAAGCTACGATGATAACATGATCGCCAATACAATAGGCGCATTTATGGTTCAGGCAATGGCCAAAGAAGGCAAAAGTGCCGAAGCCCTCAAACTTATAACAACAGAAGTTGAAAGATTAAGCCGCTACGGAATAACTGAGAGCGAATATGAACGGTCAAAATCAGAAATAATATCTGATTTTGAGAAACAGTACAATGAACGCAACAAAAGAGAAAACGGCAGCTACATACAAGAATATGTCGACTTTTTCCTTAACGGAGGATCAATAATGGGGATAGAAAGAGAGTACAATGCCATCAGAAATATGACCACAGAGTTCAACGTTAATACAATTAACAACTATATAAAAAACCTGATAGGAGATGATAACAGAATAGTAATGATTCAGGGTATAGAAAAAGATGGCGTAACATACCCCACCGAAGAAGAGGTTAAAAATATCCTCAAAAACGTTAATAGCGAGCAAATAGAAAGGTATACCGATAATATATCCGTAAAACACATTATAAAAGACGAGCCAATATCCGGCAAAATAGCAAACAGTAAAATAGATAAGAATCTCGGTATCACAACATGGACACTCTCCAACGGAGCAAAAGTAATACTAAAACCAACCGATTTTAAAGACGATGAGATAATTCTCACCGGAATTAGCAAAGGAGGAAGTTTACAGTACAAAGATAAAGATATTTACAATACACGTAATTTCAACAACGTTATAGAAAACAGCCGTTGGGGAGGATTTACACTTATCGAACGGCAAAAACTACTTTCAGGCAAACAAGCAGGAATAATGCTTGAACTTAATTCAAAAAATGAGGCAATAAAAGGAGAATCATCTGTAAAAGACTTTAAGACAATGATACAACTGCTATATCTGTCGATGACAGATATAACCCGCGACGAAGATGCCTTTATGGCATGGAGCAATCGGACAAAAGATATGCTCCGCAACATATCGGCATCACCAGAAAGCGCCATCAATGACACACTCACTTTCGCACTATATAACGGTAATCCACGCATTATGCGACAAAAAGAGACCAATATAGACAACGTAAACTACAATCGTATAATTGAAATATGGAAAGAAAGATTCGGCAATGCCGCAGACTTCACATTCACAATTACCGGAAACATCAACGAAGACTCCATACGTCCAATTGTAGAAAAATACATAGCATCACTCCCATCAAACAAAAAACGAGAAAGTGCAGGGAGGGATAAAATAGGGTTAAGACTTAAAAATTACAACAACAACTTTGAACGCACAATGCAGAATGTTGCAGGAACAGTATATGTAGTTTACACCGGAAAATGCAAATACAGTACCGAAAATGAGATAAAGATGACAATGTTTAAACAAATCATGGATATTGTATTCACAGCCACTATTCGCGAAGAAGAGGGAGGTACATACGGCGTAGGAACATACGCCAAAATTATGAGAGAAGAAGGCGAATGGATGTATATGCTGATGTTCGACACCAACGTAGAGAAGATGAAAAAGCTCGAAGATCGCGCAATATCAGAACTTCAAAAAGTTATCACCAACGGACCATCAGAAGGAAGTTTCAATAAAGTAAAAGAATATATGCTTAAGAAAAACGCAGATAATATGCGTAAAAACGATTACTGGATAAACGAACTAAACGACATCCCTCTATACGGCAAAAGTGAAATACTACACTATCGCAAAATGATAGAGGAACAGACTCCAGAAACAATAAAAGCATTTATAAACAAACTATTCAAAGGAGCATCGATGATTGAAGTTACAATGAAAGGAATAGAACAGAAATAGAATAAATTAAAAGACAAATCTCTAATAACCCCGGTGATCTAACCATCTCCGGGGTTATATATTATAAAATATACACATCATATAAATTAAACAATAGATTAATTTTTTACAAAACAGACATAAAGTAAAAGGATGATTAAGTGCCGTTTCACATTCAATATAACATTTAACATGTACCTCTAATTTAGCTTTTTTTTGTAAATCATACCCCTCAATTACCAACTATTATACGTATCTTTGCAGCACAAAATTCAAATAAAAAACAATGGCAAAAATTGCTGGCGCAGTAGTGGTTAACAGCGAACGTTGTAAAGGTTGCGATCTATGTGTAAAAGCGTGCCCGGTAGGAGTTCTGGCACTGCACGAGAAAGAAGTTAACGATAAAGGTTACCACTACGCATATATGAAAAATCCTGACATCTGCATAGGATGCGCAAATTGCGGATATGTATGTCCGGACGGATGTATTACAGTTTATAAAGTAAAATTGTAATCTATCGCTTATAAAAACAACGAAATTTACCGACTTATGTCAGAAGAGATAAAATTGTTAAAAGGGAACGAAGCCATCGCACACGCAGCCGTAAGATACGGTGTTGACGGTTACTTCGGATACCCCATTACTCCGCAATCGGAGATTATGGAAACATTGATGCTCCTCAAGCCGTGGGAGACTACCGGAATGGTAGTATTACAAGCTGAGAGCGAAGTTGCCGCAATAAATATGGTTTATGGCGGTGCAGGTACCGGCAAAGTTGTTATGACCTCATCGTCCAGCCCTGGCATAAGCCTTAAACAAGAAGGAATATCATACCTTGCAGGGACAGAGTTACCAGCTCTTATCGTAAACGTTATGCGTGGCGGACCAGGATTAGGAACAATACAACCGTCACAGGCCGACTATTTTCAATCAGTAAAAGGCGGAGGGCACGGAGATTACAAACTGATAGCCCTAGCACCATCATCAGTTCAAGAGATGGCAGACTTTGTAGGATTAGGATTAGATCTTGCCTTCAAATACTGCAACCCGGCAATAATCCTAGCCGATGGTATAATAGGTCAGATGATGGAAAAAGTTATTTTACCACCATTTCGTCCACGTCGCACAGAAGAAGAGATACGCAAAGACTGTCCATGGGCACTTCAGGGAAAGCCCAAAGGGCGCAAACCTAATATACTCACCTCTTTAGAGTTATCGCCTGCCGTAATGGAAGAGAACAACCTCCGTTTCCAAGCAAAATATAGAGAGATAGAGAAAAAAGAAGTACGCTACGAAGCCGTAGACTGCGAAGATGCCGACTACATTATAGTTGCATTCGGTTCCATTGCAAGAATCTGTCTCAAGACACAAGAGATGGCACGCGCCGAAGGTATAAAGATAGGACTTCTACGTCCTATAACACTATGGCCGTTCCCATCAGAAGCAATAGCACAATATGCTAAAAAAGTTAAAGGGATGATTTCAGTGGAACTAAACGCAGGACAGATGGTAGAAGATATACGCCTTGCCGTAAACGGCACGATAGACGTTAAATTTTACGGACGATTAGGTGGCATAGTTCCCACCCCCGATGAAGTTCTGGAAGTTATTAAAAAAGAATTAGTAAAAAAATGAACGTCGAAGAGATAATAAAACCCGAAAATATAGTTTACGACAAGCCACGTTTGATGAACAACAACCCGATGCACTACTGCCCGGGGTGCAGTCATGGCGTAGTACACAAAATAGTTGCCGAGTTAGTAGATGAAATGGGGCTCGAAGAGAAAACCATAGGAGTAGCCCCTGTTGGGTGCGCAGTATTCGCATACAACTATTTAGATATAGACTGGATAGAGGCAGCACATGGGCGTGCACCAGCCTTAGCCACAGCCATAAAACGCCTTAATCCGGACAAGTTTGTATTTACCTATCAAGGAGACGGCGATCTCGCCGCAATAGGCACAGCCGAAACAATACACGCCTGTAACCGTGGAGAAAATATTGTTATAATCTTTATAAACAACGGAATTTACGGCATGACAGGAGGACAGATGGCACCCACTACCCTACTCGGCATGAAAACTTCCACATCTCCTTACGGGCGAACATCTGAGTTAAACGGATTTCCGCTTAAAATAGCCGAAATATTAGCACAATTAGACGGGACAAGATATATCACTCGACAAAGCGTACATAATGCAGCAGCAATAAAAAAAGCCAAAGCAGCGATAAAACACGCAATAGAAAACTCCATGGCAAAGCGCGGGACCTCTATGGTAGAGATAGTATCCACCTGCAACGCCGGGTGGAAAATGTCACCCGATGAAGCAAACCAATGGATGGTTAAAAATATGTTCGCAAAATACCCGTTGGGAGACATTAAAAACGAATAGACCAAAATGAAGAAAGAGATAATTGTAGCCGGTTTCGGCGGACAAGGGATTTTATCGTTAGGAAAAATACTCGCACATGCCGGGATTATAGAAGAAAAAGAAGTTACTTGGATGCCTTCATACGGACCGGAACAACGCGGAGGTACAGCAAACGTAACCGTAATACTCAGCGATGATCGCATCAGTTCACCAGTACTCAACACTTTCGACGTAGTAGTTATCCTCAACCAACCATCATTAGAAAGATTTGAAAGCCAAGTAAAACCCGGCGGGATAATAATATACGACAGCTACGGCATACACCGTCCACCAACACGCAAAGATATCAAAGTATACCGCATAGATGCCATGAGCAAAGCCATAGAGATGGGAAACTCAAAAGCATTTAATATGTTAGTACTAGGCGGTATACTGAAAGTATGCCCAATAGTAAAAATAGAAAGCATACTGCACAGCCTTAAAGAGTCACTCCCAAAAAGGCTACACGAACTCCTACCAGAAAATGAAAAAGCCATAATCAAAGGGATGGAGATTATAACAGAAGCATAGAAAAATAAAATATTACGATAAGCAAAGGAGAAGCTATTATTTATTGGCTTCTCCTTTGTCGGTTTTTAGCAATATCACCCAATCAGCACAGCGCGGCAAAATGAAGCCTCCGCCCCAACAATCTTAACAGGAAGAGCAGATAAAAAATACACCCCCTCATCTACCACATCAAGACATAGATTCTCAATAATACCCATACCTGAAGAGAGCAGAGCACGATGGACAGCCAACTCCTCCATAGCACCCCCCACAGTAAGTGCATCCACCCCCACTGTAATATACCCCAACTGCTTTATAACAGCACAATCACGCACAGAAAGAGGATTACAGTCACTACCTTTTAATAGCAATATCTTTGCAGACGATGCCACAGAAAGATCAGAAATACAATGACATGAAATATCAAAAACCAAAGCCTCACCAATAAAATTTCCCAAAGGTAGTACATCAACAGCCATACCCTGCGGCAAACAATGCGATGGAGCATCCACGTGTGTACCCGTATGAAGATCAACAGTTATCTCAGACAACCTATAATCAGACACCTCATCAATAACCGACAACGTCCTAAGACGCGGAGGCAAAGTACCGGGATAAAGAGGCGATGAAATCAAATCTCGCGAAATATCATATATTATCATAAGTAATACAAAAGAATTACCATTCTATTATTACAAAATTATAAAAATATAGCAGAATAACAACTGAATAAAAAAATAACGCTGTGTATATGCCTTAAATAAAAAATTGGACTATCTTTGCGGAAGTTTTTGTAAAAATAGCCAATCATACAAACGATGAAACAGCAATAATAGCAAAAACTACATAAAAAACAGTCGACTAAAAGCAAGGAAAGATGCCAGAGTGGTCGATCGGGACGGTCTCGAAAACCGTTGTACCCTTACGGGTACCGAGGGTTCGAATCCCTCTCTTTCCGCAAGTAACCTTGATAATCAAGGATTTGCAACAACAAGGGACTAAATTAGGGACTAAACCCGATTTAGTCCCTTTCTTTTTTTCAAAATCAGGCGTTGAATGCAGGCACAAAAAAAGGGCGGCATAAAAACCGCCTAAAATTTTTGTGTCTTTCAGAATATCACCAGCTATTATCGCCGTTCCTTAACTTGGTTTCTAAATTCTTTACAAAGTTGTTGGCAAACTTTTCCGCTTCTACTTTGGCGGCTTCGTTTTTAATTTTACCTTTCTTATAGATAAACTCGCTCCCCATTACTGTCATTCCCCCGCCAAGCATACCGTACCAAGATTGAAAGTATTTACAATTAAACTGCACCTTTACTAAATTATCACGACACGATATAGTAACAGAATAAAACATATCCGTCAGGGGTTTTACGCCTGATAGCTTAACGGCATCTTGCAAGCCAAATACAAATGTAGAATCATCTATATTGACCGTCTTTGTATTTAGTACCTCTTTCGAGAAGATGGATTTTAATTGACTAAAATTATCCTTTGAATTTGTGCCTTGCAGCTCCAAAATGATATAATCCTTTGTTAAATCAGCCTTTGTCCGAAATCCGTCTAATGTATAGGTGAATTGAGTATTGCAAACTTGTGCAAATAGAATATTTGGCAGGATAGCCAAAAAATAAGTATCATTTTTTTCATAGCTCTTATTTATTATCATTAAATAACCTGTTATATTCCCTCTGCTTTTTAGTGTTCTTTGCGCCCATCCTTGATGACGTTTTTTTACTCATAATTTTAATGATTGTGGTAATTATGAATATAATGAAGAAGATTGAACTAATAATTCCGAAAAACAGGCTGTCAAAAGCGAGCCAAATCAGAAAAGATAATAATGAAAAGACACCTGAAAAAACCATCAAGCCTACGCAATTTATTTTAGGAGGGTTTTCTGCGGCTGTTATCCTTTGTTTTTCTTTTGAGTAAGTGCCTGCAACGTAGGCATAGCCACAATCCAAGCAGGTTATTTGGATTTTGTTGCTACCAATCGTCCCAGCTGCGACACCTATATTCCCCACTAATTCTACAAGGAAAATGCCCACATATATAACATGGGCATCTACCATTTCTTCTGAGTGTTCTAAAACTTGGCGATTTTCTTACCTCAAAACAATAGCAAACGCTATATTTCTAATATTACTGGCAAATATACAGAAATATTTCCGTTTATTTTTCTATTTAAGGAAGAAATGGCTTTCATTCAGTTAGATAAGATTTTGTATGATTTTGAAATTCTTTTTCTGAATATAATAGCAACAAAAGCAATGCAGAACCAAAAGCCGTAAATCTGTGTTTTCTCCCACCAAGTTAGATTACGCTCGACATCTTTTGTTGTTGTGATGGTTTTTTCTATAAACTTATCTTTATATACAATACTATCCTTGCGTTCGATAGGCTTATCAAACGGTATGGGCTTTTTCTGCGGCTTTGTTTTTAAGTCATGATAAAGCGTACCGTCAGAATTAATGTGAGCGTAATATGATGTAGAGAGATTTAGCCAAAATTATAGGGATAACAGAAGTTGGGCTATCTAAGTCGTTAAATGGGAATCCATCCATAGGTAGACTTGAAGAAATAGCCAATGCTTTAGGTGTGCCTGTAACAGATCTTTTTGATAAACCCACAGAGGGCGTTATACATTGCCCTAATTGCGGGGAAGAAAGTAGCAAAGAAACCGAATGTTAATCCTGTGGAAAGATGGCTTATTTGAAACGTTTTTTATATGTCTCAATAAACTTAATCATGTCCGCCCTCTTATATGTATCATCCATAAAATCAGGATATGAAATAAATCGCTCTAAAATATTATCTACATTCATTCCATGATACATAATTCTTTCTTTGTTTTTTATATACTTGTGATATTTATCAATAGTATTTCTAAAATCCAACGCTCCATTTGCTATTTTGGGCGCAAATTTTATCAATGTATTGACGTCCATAATTGTTAAATCATTTACTTTATGCCTATTGCCATTTACCCTGCTCCTAAATTCTTTATTAAGAAGTGTATTTAGTCCATGTAAATTAAATAATCCATCAAAAACTATTAGTATGGGATAAATATAGACCTTTTTTGATTTTATATTATTATCGTACTTGAAATTACCACTTAATATTTTATCAACATTTACAGCTAATTGCGATACGCCTAATTTGCTTTTTTTCCCTTTCTTCTGCCCTACCTCCACAAATTTCTTAAAAAGAGCTTTTTCTATTATATCATAATTGCGAGCCATACGGTCTTGGGCAGCTATTCTGACATCCTTGTGTTCAAATATGAAGATAGTATTTTTAATTCTTATATAATAATCAGGTTCACCGTCCA
>JAVVOY010000043.1:0-16198 GCA_036656055.1 Bacteroidales bacterium | reverse complement strand
TTACTTACCACCAATTATCTAGCATAGAAGCATTTATAAGGCATTAAATTTTTGCCTTTTTTTATCGTATTTGTAGCTGATGACCGATTATAACTAAAACGTCTGTATTGTCAATATCATATTTTTATTTTACCTTTGCTTCATATAAATAAATAAAATGCCTTTGCATTATTAAATGCACTGTTTTAAATCTTGGCAAGGACACAGAACTTATCTTTTTACATGATATGAAATTTAAATGGTCTTTAGCTATATTTGCTCCTATCTACGGTTTCGTGGTTTGGGTGCGAAATAAGTTGTTTGATTTGAATATATTAAAATCGGAGGATTTTGATGTGCCTGTTATATCGGTAGGAAATGTTGCCGTGGGGGGGACAGGTAAAACTCCGCATATAGAATATCTTATAAGTATTTTATCGCGCGAGTATCGTATTGCGGTTTTAAGCAGAGGGTACAAACGTAAAAGTAAAGGTTATATTCTTGCTTGTGAAAACTCCTCTGCTGAGGAAATAGGTGATGAACCGTATCAAATAAAAAGAAAATTTCCCAATATAACCGTTGCAGTAGATGCCGACAGACGACGTGGTATAAGGAATTTGATAGAAATTATGCCTGAAATAGAGGTAATACTTTTAGACGATGCTTTTCAGCACAGGTACGTAACCCCACTTATATCTGTATTATTGACAGACTATAACAGAATGTTATATGATGATGCGTTGCTGCCGTTAGGTCGGCTTCGTGAGCCTGCATCGGCAAGATATCGGGCTAATGCCATAATAGTAACAAGATGTCCTGACAATATAAGTCCAATAGACAGAAGAATACTTATAAAAAGATTAGAACTGTACCCTTTTCAACATCTATTCTTCACTGCCACAACATACGGCAATATTGTTCCATTATCTAAAAATATAGGAGGTGAGAAAGTTTTACTTAAAAACATAAAACATGATGCTCGGATACTTGCTGTATCAGGCATAGCCAATCCTAACCCTTTTGATAATTATCTGCGAACGGTCGGGGTCAACATAGAGACAATACATTTCAGCGATCATCACGATTTCACAACACAGGATATAAGATTGATTGAACATAATTTTCTACGCATGAAAACCTTATCTCCTCATATATATATAATAACAACAGAAAAAGATGCCGCCAGGCTCGTTGGGAAAGAGTTGCCTGATACTATAAAAGATAATATTTATGTATTGCCAATAAGTGTTGTGTTTACGAAATTCGATAACTGCGATTTCGACAAATATATTAAAGATTCCATCTTCGCAAACCGAAGAATAGGTAAAAAGCCGAGCGATTATAAAATAAACAATGGTGGCTATGGATAAATATCTTGAAAATATAAAGCAATGCGCGCAATTTATTAAGGCGTATTTTGGTGAAATACCTCCTACCGGAATAATCCTCGGGACGGGATTAGGTGAACTTATCAACGAACTTACAGATATAAGAACATTAAATTATACTGATATACCAAATTTTCCGATTTCAACTGTCGAAGGACACAGTGGAAAACTTATACTTGGTAAACTTGGAGGAACATCGGTAATTGCAATGCAAGGAAGGTTTCATTTTTACGAGGGGTATGATATGCAAACAGTTACTCTTCCGGTAAGAGTAATGCATGAAAATGGGGTTAAACAGCTATTTGTATCCAACGCAGCAGGTGGAATGAACCCTGACTTTGCAATAGGCGACCTAATGGTTATAACAGATCATATAAATCTGTTTCCTGAACACCCTTTGCATGGAAAAAATATTGATGACCACGGTGTAAGGTTCCCAGATATGAGCAACGCCTATTCTTTGAGATTAATAGATAAAGCCTTTGAGGTAGCCTCAAATGAAGGGATAAAATTACAAAAGGGCATTTATGTTGGGACACAGGGACCCACTTTTGAGACTCCCGCGGAATACCGTTATTTCCGCATTATAGGAGGTGATGCAGTAGGGATGTCCACCATACCCGAAGTAATCGTTGCTAGGCATTGCGGAATTGAAGTATTTGCTATTTCCGTAATAACCGACCTCGGCATTGAAGGGGTTGTTACAAAATGTTCTCACGAAGAGGTACAACAAGCAGCAGCTAAAGCACAACCTTTTATGACTAAAATAATGAAACACCTGATCTCCATATCATAAACACACTTATTGACACCAAATCCCGTACAATAAAAAATGGACTTATAAACAGGTCTCTAATACAAAAACAACATATAATGGAAAATAAAAAACGCACCGAAATTTCAACTCTTGGAGAGTTCGGGCTTATAGAATACCTAACAAAAAATATTGAATACAAAAACAAAGAAACAATACTTGGCATAGGCGACGATGCTGCCGTTATGGATTTCGGGGACAAAAGAGTATTAATTACAACCGATCTTCTACTTGAAGGGATTCACTTTGATCTGACCTATGTACCACTGAAACATCTCGGATATAAATCAGCTGTCGTTAATTTCTCTGATATATATGCAATGAATGGTCTCCCAAAACAAATTACTGTGTCATTGGGTATATCAAAACGCTTTTCGGTAGAAGACCTCGAAGAATTGTATTCTGGTATAAAACTGGCATGCAGTATATATGGAGTAGATCTGGTTGGTGGAGACACATCCTCTTCCATGACTGGTCTTACAATAAGTATCACATGCGTAGGTGAGGCAGAAGCCATAAATATTGTTACCCGCAATGGGGCAAAGGAGAACGATTTGGTCTGCGTCAGTGGCGATTTAGGGGCTGCATATATGGGCTTGCAACTGCTTGAACGTGAAAAAACAGTTTTTTCAGGCAATGGAGAAACAAATCCAAAATTCGGGGGAAAAGAGTATTTGCTTGAACGTCAATTAAAACCAGAGGCACGAAAAGATATTATCGAAACATTTGCAAAACACAAAATTATACCAACATCCATGATGGACATATCCGATGGGCTGTCATCAGAACTTATACATATATGTAAACAGAGTGATAAAGGGTGTTGTATTTATGAAGAACGCATACCGATAGATTATCAAACGGCAGTTATGGCCGAGGAGTTAAGCATGAATGTGGTTACTGCTGCAATGAATGGGGGCGAAGATTACGAGTTGCTGTTCACTGTTCCACTTGAAAGCCACGAAGATATTTCAAAAATAGACGGGATACATATTATAGGACATATAACTTCCCCTGCATTAGGGTGCACCATGATAACTCGTGACGGAAATGAGATTCAGCTCAAAGCACAAGGGTGGAACCAATTGGCAGAAGACTAGAAACAAACAACAGAAAAGCCTCTTGAATAATCAAATATAATATTTAGATTATTTCTGTTGACTACTTATAGTCTTCATCTTTGCTTTCCTTTATGACATAGTCATAATCTTTATCCCTATCTTTTGCAGGAATATATCGTAATTTATATTGGCGGTCAATAACATAGTCTTCATATTCCTTCAGCTCATAACTCTCGGCAACGATATTGACATGAAATTTAAGTTCGTATTTCCCTTTAGGGGCTATATTGCCGTAAATGGTTATAATATGATCAAGATACCCCATATTACGACTCGTATCATAGATAAATTTCAGGTGCACCTTCAATCCCGGATTCACAACCTCGATAGAACGCTTATCAATCTTGATACATCCGCAGGATGTTATTATATCTTCAATGATAAGAGGTTTGTTACCTACATTTGTCACAACAAACTGCACCGGAAGAATCTCTCCACGACGAATAGCTCCATAATCTTTGTCCGAATCGTCAACTGAAATTTCGGTATTTTTAATTTTCATGTTGCAACCCGCAAACATCAAAAGAGAAAAGACCAGTATGATATAAATATTTACTCTTAGCATATAAAGTTCCAGAATTCAGATTGTAATTAAATCTTTAAAGTCTATTTAATCTATCAATATTTCGTCACAAGCTAACTGTGCCCTTGGTTGTGATGTTCTATAAACTTTCAGTGTAATCTGCTTAGAGTTTGAAAAGTCTACATTAGCATTAAAGAACTGTATATACGGTTCATCGGCATCAATACCATCATACTGAATTGCCTTGTAAAAGGTATTATCCTTATATATCTCCACTTTTAAAGGGGGGTAAATTCTATGCTTTGAATCTGCAAGAAAAGAGAGTGTAATATTTTTTGCCCCGTTTAAGTTTTTTGTATCAAACATAATCAGCAAATCATCAATAGAGCCTATATGCCATCCAACATGATAATCCATCCTGAATCCAGGTACTCCATCAATGAGCATCTTATAATCTGTATAATCTTCATCAAGTTTTGATTTCACAACAAAAGATTTATCACCTATAAGCATATTTTTATAAATCGGTCTGTTCAAAATCCTATCTTCAAGGTATTTTATATATGCAGATAATTCTCCTCCGTACTCCGAATAATATTTAAGATTATTAAACTTATTATACCCCTTTAAATTTTCTATAATAGACAACATATCATGATTAGGTTTTACTCTTTTATTCGCATCAACAGATATGCAGCCGTACTCTTTAGCCCCCTGTACATTAGCTATCATTAATCGCGTAAACGAAAGAGCTACCATGAGCTTATCTAATTTCGTCCTTTCTACCCCATTGCATTTTTTTCTCAGCATATTAAGCTTATCATAAAAATCCACAAATTCCGGGACATCAAGATAACTCTTTATTGCCTCCCTTATTCCTCCATAAATATTAAGCGATTTGTTTTGCTGCATTGTTCTATTTTCGATAGATATACAATAAGCTGCTAACAAATTACCGGCACATGGATAATTATTTTTAAAGTATTGATGAATTAACTCATCCACATTTAATTTAGGATCTATCATAAGGGACGCGAGAACCTGAGTTTTTAAACCGTCAAACGAAGAATAGTCCTCCCCTGAACCGTTCAAGAATATCCCATCCACCCCACACTCCTTAAAGAATATAAAACGGTCCTGCATACCTTTAATTACGGGTACCGGTGTTAAATAATCGTCAAAGTTAGATGCGTAGTCCCAAATATATACAATTTGTACCTTATCTTTCCACTGCGCTACCTTATTTGAAAAATCATCCATTATATTTTGCTTGTCACTTAACGCGCATAATTTGGGCAGATCCATCGTACTTATAATCACGCCTACATTATCGGCCATTTTTTCTGCAGGTAACGATGAACAAGTAAAATATGACGAGGTAAAGAAAAGATGTTTAGGAAATTTATCAGCAAGTGTTGATATAAGCTCAGAAATAGCTGGTGTTGCACTCGCTTCAGTATTTCCAGCCTCAAGGCAATTTTCGCACAGGCAAACCAAATCGTTGTCGTTTGGCATTATCATAAAACGATACGACTTTTCATCACCGTTTCCAAAATTGTCTTCAATATATTTGACAAGCGACCGATTAAGGTACTCAGATGAAAAACAATACTGTGCTCGGTTGCGTTCGCCGTTTATACTTGCATAAACTGATTCAGGTGGAGTCATATCGTCAAATATCTTACGGATATTATGTCCCCAAAGCCCCCAATCTCTGTCTACGCTATTTGTTTTCAACGAATCAGAGACCTCTTTCTTAAAGTTATACGAAAAATAAGGTTCCCGGTAAGAAAAAGCTCCCGCCTTCACATTCTCTGCACCAACTCTACCGTATTTACATGCAGGCAGAAATACAAGAGACAAGCCACACGCTAATAAAAATCTGTTAAAATGACACATTTAACTTAATATATAATATTAATAAATTCCAATACTGATCAGTATCATACTTATAATTATTCCATGTTCCCGTCAAAGACGCAGAGAAACGCTCGGTAAAAAGATGCGTCAATCCTGCCCCGGCAAGAATATTTGTTCCTGAGAAAAAATTATATATGCTATGATCTAACAACTCTGTTTCAGGAGCCGAACCTACTCCAGCTAAAGCTGATATCCAACTTTTGCGATGATCCAATATATAAAAGCGGGCTTCGCCAATTATATTATAGTATAATGATTTGTCAATATAAAAGAGATTTGCTTTAACTTCAGTCCTTACAAAACGCCTTATCTCTTTTGAAGTAGATAAATAGAGATTAAATATATCTGTACTGGATTGTGTACGCCTATATCCCAACCCTACGCCCAATTCCCAATCATTCTTAAACCCTTTGAAAAGTTTAGCATTCAGCGTCCAACTGCTAAAATATTTGTTTGACCATGCTATATCCATATCGGTATATATGGAGTGCGAAAACGTATGAAACCACTCAAAACCTAACTGAAATCCACGGTTCTCATTTCTTCCTGAATAGTTAACCCTCCCGATATATATATTATTTCTCAAGGGAGAAGCGCGCATATATTCAACAGAGGCAAAATGATCTGCGGTCTCCTTCTCAAGGTGATCATATATAGTATAGCCAAACGAAAGTTCATTCTTATACGTACGGTATTTAAGATACTTAATATGCAATTCCCAATCGCGCTGCTCTGCATTCAATGGATTTATTACAGACTGATATACATAGGCGGAGTCATATTGTTGCATAGCTTCATATATAACCCCCTTATCAAACTTAACATAAGCAGCCGTATCGTCATAAATCAAAGCAGTATCAATTTGAGCAATAGCTTCATCATAACTCTTCTCCTTAGCAAGAGCTAAAGCCTTTGAGTGTCTCGTATCGGTATGAGTATTTATAAGCTCTTTGTTTTGGCGGATCTCATTTAGCAAAGGCTTTTCGACATATATAGCTTCATCATATCTCTTTTTGGCATTATAATACTGTGCCTCTTTGAGTTTGTAGAATAGAGAATTAGGATAATATAACTCTCCATTGCGTATATACCTTATATTATCATCGTAAAGTTTTAGTTGAGCCGTAGCGTTCACTGCATATCTCAATGCCTGATCATTGTCAGGAATCTCAGTCAGCAGAGAATCCAAAATAAAAAGAGCATGTTCTGTTGCTCCAACCTCCATAAGAGATTTAACATATGGCAATGTAATCTCCTCTGCAATCACTGAATTTTTATTCTTATTGGGGAAAAGACGCGATATTTCATCGGCAATCTTTTTTGCCTTTTCAATATTTCCAATTTTTATATAACACGTAAAAAGGTTGTTATATGCCGAGTACCTTAATTCATTGTCATTTGCATTTTTAGATACAAATTCCAGCAGCGGAACCGCCTCATCATACTGCTCCATCTGTATCAACGGCTTTGCTTGGTCTAATTTCAATAAAGTGTAATTATAACAAATATCATAATCATTAGGAAACTCTTTAAACATCCTCTCCAACAATGAATTTGCCCGGCGTGTGTCACCTAATAAAATCAATGCCTTATATTTTTTTGCAAGCAGTTCTTTCGAAAGTTTTCTTCGTTTTTCAGCCACATCAATATAATTAAGTGCATTTTCATAGTAACCTTTCCTGAAAGATTCGGCTATAAGATAATCCAAAACCTGAGTATTTTCAGGCATTCTACCAAAAGCCTCACGGTAAATGTCGTATTTCCTGCTTTTATCAAAATCGCCATACTCAAGCAACATATCATTATATTGCTTTTGCAATAAACCTGAAGATACAGAGAGCATCTTCATCTTGAGAAAAGCCAAAGCATCATCATATCTGCCCTGTCCTGCCATAACTCCGGCTCTCTTTTCAATTACGCGCACAGAATCAGGATGTTGCATAACTGATTTATCCGAATAAAAAAGAGCTTTTTCTATATCCCCCTTCTGTAAAAAGATATTTATCAAGTCTAAATAATCATCAACAGATCCTGCCCCTTTTTCTATTAATATCTCATAATTAGCTATTGCAGAAGAGATATCACCTCGTTTTTTTAATTTTAATGCAGCTTCCTGTAGTTGATTCATGTAGCGGGTAAATATTTCCCCATCGTTATAATATATTTCACTTAAGCGCTTCATATACGCATTTGCATTTGTATAGTCGCCTCTAAAAATAAACAGGGATATTTTTTTTAACCACAACTGCTTGTCATACGGGAAATTTTCGAGCAATTCATTAATATAGCACAATGCGATAGAATACCTTTTAGTATCCATCTCCACCTGAACAAGATAGCGACGCGCATTATCATTATCAATATCAAATTTAAGTGCTTTTTCAAGTTGGTACCTTGCGGCATCGTAATTTGCATGATGCATATAGTACTGACCAAGACGCACCCTTAAAAGCGAACTTTCATTATAACGCGAAAGGCCCCTATCCAACACAGATTTACCCTCTTCCCATTTCTGCGACTTAAAGAGATCACCAACGTTTGCACTAAACTCCTTTTCAGTCCTCTGCGCATTAACCTCAACCGGGAACAAAGATATTGTCACCGCAAATATAATATATTGTAATATATGTCTTATTCTAAACATCTCAAACTCTTACCATTGTCTGTAACGGTTTACAAATCATATTTTAGACTATGCCGTCACTCCACACTGTACACCTCACATTACCAATAAAGTCATCTGCTTTCATCTTGCACCATTTAAAAACACCTCTTCTGCAAAGAGTCAATCCCCTTCAATCGAAAATAAGAGCAATAGCGTACGAGATATAAATGCTTTCAAATTAATGATATACGCTCATCTTAAGTATTCCCGACACAGTCTATACCTAACCTTTATAAAACGATCCAAATATACACAAAATAATCTCATGCCCTGCGAAAAAAAAGTCTCGAATCATGTTTATCCAGTGCTATTTTCCGTGTTTATCCCAGTATTACATATCTGTATATATAAGTATCTACATCATATAGAAGAATATCAGATATTCAAATATAAAATTTAATAACGTCCAATATTGTATTACACTATGCTTTTATCCGTAATATCCGGGCCATCATAAAATTTATTTTTCAGTGTCTTATCCTCTTCCTCTTTAGGCTTGACGTTCTGCTTTTCGACAAAACCCTTTCGAGTCATTTCTCCCCATTTAAATTTCTTCTTAGAAAAAAATGAAATCTGTCCATCTATTGTAAACAATAATATAAGCGGATGATATATTATAATCTCCAAAGGAGATATCAATATAAGTTTAAGATATTCCCATCGTGATTTGTATAACACCTTAACATAACGATCAAGGTAGATACAAAACAACGTCATCGTCTGTGAAAAGAAAAAGACCATTATAATAAGAATTATCGCATTATCCCAATTTATTCTGTCTAAAAAGAAAATAATAATGACAAGATATATAAAACCAAGTAATTCAATAATTGGTGCCAGTGCTTCAAATAAAAACATATATGGTGCCGTTAAAACACCAAGACGTTTCATCTGTTGATTAAGCATTATATGGCGGTTGACGCGGAAAACCTGTAAAAATCCTCGTCCCCAACGCCTACGCTGCCGTCTAAGAGTAACTATTGAGGACGGCCCTTCCGTCCAACAACAAGTTTCAGGTATCTGAGTTATTTTATATGGCTTTCCTTGACTAAGCATATACTGTACAATAGAAAATACGCACTCCATATCTTCAGCAAAAGATTCAGGGTTATAACCACCGGCACTAATAACTACATCCCGCTTAAAAACTCCAAATCCGCCAGAGACATTGGGCATTGCATTTATTTCGCTCCAGCCCATCTTACCTATCATATAAGATCTCAGATATTCCAACTCCTGAAACAAAGGAATAATAGACGAAGGTGCTTTTACTGACTTTATCCTGCCATTCTCAACATCACACCCATTAGACATTCTCATAGTTGCACTCACAGCTATAATCTCAGTGTTAGAAACAGTAACAGCCTTTATTGTATTATATAGAGCATCCTTGTCAAGAATGCAATCCACATCCGTACAAACAAAATACGGATATTTAGCAACATTCACTCCTGCATTTGAAGCATCAGCCTTCGTTCCGCCAGCCACCTTGTCAACAACAGTAAGTTGATAATATTTGGGATTAACTGATCTGAAAAGACGTTTGAACGGCTTTGCCGGGACAGCCTCAATATAAGCATAAGGGACTTCCACCATTTCAAACTTATCAATAAGGAGGGCTAAGGTTTTGTCCTTACTGCCATCGTTTACAATAACAACCTCGTATTTAGGATAATCAACCGACAATATAGAATTTACATTATCAATTATAGTTACCTCTTCATTATAAGCCGGTGCTATAATAGATACACCGGGAGTAAACGGTGATGTATCAAAAAGGAGGCGCTCATAACGAGAAGTTTTAGTTCTCTTATATCTGTACAAATACCGCAGCGACAAAGTAAGGAACACTACATAACTCAACAGTATCGACATCATATAAAAGAATATCAGATACTCAAATACAAAATTAAATAATGTCCAATATTGTATCATAGGTTATGTGCAATAATTATTGCCATATTATTTATAAATAGCCTCTACAAAAACGCCTCCACGCCAACCATTATATTTTGTCATCAGAGAAGGTAATTTTCCGTAAGTAATCATTATTAAATTATGCCACCATATACGGTGATTTTATCTGCGCAATTGTAAGTTTACCAAATTCATCAGTCTCATCATCCATCTCCTGCAATACAATACCACCATTCTGTTTGTCAGCATAAACTGCTCGCGCGATAGCCACTTTAATAGTTTCGCTCTCGTTCTTAAATATCTCTTTCATAAAACTCAGAGACTTTCCAGAGCAGATTTTCCCCATTGCATTAATTATAGCAAGGCGTATCTTCTCTGAGTTTATATTGTAATTAGTAATAAGTATAGGTTCAATAGCCGCATAATGCATTGTCCCCAGAGCATTAATAACAGCATTAGTCAGTTCAATCTCATAATCATTACGCGCAACAAAGCGTGGACGATATAAATGTTGCAATATCTCCATCAAAAAAGGGATACTCCCTGTTTGATTAAAAGCTTCAATCTCCTCAATAAAAAAAATTCTCATCAACGGATTTTGCGATTCACGGTAAAAGTCCTCGAAATTAGGGATAGGGCGACCTTCTCGCACCCTTAAGTCAAAAACGTGATGTATCTGCATCTTATCCCAGAAACAGAAATCCTCATCAAAATCGTCCCTTAAATATTTAAAAGGGTCATAATCTTTAAAGAGCATGTATCCAATTTTAGCTGCACGTCTCACTTCACTCACCCGGCTTGCAAGCAGATATTTGAATGATTTATCAGGAATGTCAATAAATACGCAGAAAGAAATAGCATAAGTTATAGCAACATATCTGCGCTTCGAACTCCCGTAAACAATCTCTTTTTCCAAAAAGGCATTAAGTTTTATCGCCTCAGCCACAATACGCAAATTGTAACGGCTAAAATTAGGGCTGTCGCGATATTTTTTAAGTAAGTCAAATAATATCTCCAAAAATATTCGGAACTCAATTACATTAAAGTCCCTATTATGAAGATTCATATTTACACTTATCTCTTGGCTAGTATATCGCTTATTATTGTCATTTATAGCCTCTTTTATATATGGCACATAACTATCCGTAAGTCTTTTCCTTATAGTTTTTCTTCTTGATCTATAACGCTCTTTTATAAATATACTTATCAACAATGTCGTATATGCTATAAACAATAAAACAATAGTTATAAGTGCAATACGTATTACGAGGTTAAAATTCATGTACCAATAAAAAAGATATCCGAAAATATCCTGAATCATGTAACCTGTAGAATAATCCATTACTCTATTTTCATGTTAATAATACCAAACCCGTCAATATATTATGATTAAGGCTGTTTTTCAAGTTACAAAGTTACAAATTTTATTGCTAAAAACAATAAAAACTAAATTTAAGACATTCTGTTTTTATAGTCAGAATATGTAAAAGACTTCAACATCTCAATATTTCCATCACTTCTAAGCAAAGCAACAGACGGATGTGATACACCATTAAACATTGTTGTCTTTACAGTAGTATAATGCATCATATCCTCAAGGATAATAATATCACCCACTTTAGGCTCCATTTCAAAAGCATAATCACCCACAAAATCGCCACTCAGGCATGAGTTCCCGCCTAGGCGGTACACAGGTTCATTATCCAAAGGGATATGCGCGCCCTTAACCTCAGGGCGATACGGCATCTCAAGGCAGTCAGGCATATGACAAGCAAATGACACATTCAATATCAGAGTTTTTATTCCATGGTTTTCCACAATATCCAATATCGTAGCCTTAAGATAACCGGTCTGCCATGCAAAAGCACTCCCCGGTTCAAGGATAACCCTGATATCAGGATATTTATTCCTGAATCTACGCAATAAAGCTACAAGATGAGCAGTATCATAACCTACACGCGTAATAAGATGCCCACCACCCATATTAAGCCACTTTATACTATCAAACAGATGTCCAAACTTCTCTTCAATCCTGTTCAAGACACCCTCCAGCATAAAGGAATTAGACTCACATAACGCATGACAATGCAGTCCTTCAATACCCGAAGGGAGTCTACCGGCAAGTTTCTCCGCCGTCACACCTAACCGTGATCCAGGCGCACAAGGATCATACAAACCAGTCTCCACCTGTGAATACTCCGGATTTATACGCAATCCGCAAGATACACGGTTGCCGTCAGTTGCAATAACTGGGCGAAAATGTTCGTACTGCGTAATAGAATTAAATGTTATATGACTGCTGCACTCAAGTATTCTGCCAAACTCCACGTCAGAATACACAGGAGCATAAGTATGCGCCAAAGATTTCATCTCCTCATAAGCCAATTGCGCTTCCGCCAATGAACTTGCCGTTGAAAAGCCTATATATTCTCTCACAATAGGGAATACTTTCCAAAGAGAAAATGCTTTAAATGCCAATATTATATCCACCCCGGCACATTCACCGACAGAACGTATAAGTTCGAGATTTTTACGGAATTTATCCTCCTCAAGAACAAAACATGGTGATGGAATATCTTCAACCCTCATATTCTACTTTTTTATATTATCTTGAATTTAGCAAATTTAAGCAACAAGCTCTTCTTTCCAACATTATTAAACTCAACATCAATCTTGCAATTATCTCCTTCGCCCGATACAGCAATAACTGTTCCCTCCCCAAAACGTTCATGACATATTACCGAACCAGCAACGACATCACAATTTTCCTTTGTAGACATTGTCTTTGACAATCCCGACAAAGCGACATTAACCGGAGTAAGAGTTGTTCGTCGTAATGACCTATTCTCCCGTTCAGGAGCCACACCGACATCAGCATATCCAGTACGAACAGGCGAAATCAAAGTTCGTGCTTCCGTTCTCGAAACACGTTCACTCCTAACGACAGAACCCTGATCATCAATATAGCGAGGATCAAGATCATTAATAAAACGGCTTGGAGGCGAAGAGACAGTCTGACCATTACGGTATCTAGTAGCAGAATAAGTTAAAATACAACACTTCTGCGCCCTTGTTATCGCCACATAAAGCAATCTCCTCTCCTCCTCTATCTCCTGCACAGAGTTTTTGCACATCGCCGAAGGGAACAGATCCTCCTCCAATCCCACTACAAAAACATTAGGATATTCCAATCCCTTAGCCGAATGCACCGTCATCATTGTAACCTTATCAGATTCACTATCATCATTGCCATCCTGATCAGATGCCAACGATACCTCAGAAATAAAATCAGTTATAGAAGCACCCTCACCGCTCTCCTCACGCATCGAGCAAAACTCTCCTATACCATTTATAAGTTCCTGAATATTCTCCTGACGACTAAGATTCTCCGGCAAAGTATCGACATAAACATCGGCAAATATACCCGACTGTCTTATAATATGCTCAGTAAAATCCACTGCATTCATTTTCGCTACCGCCAACCGAAAACCGGCAATCATATCTCTGAACGACAACAATTTAGTTATCGTACCGGAATTAGCCCTAAGAGCATACTCCACAGGGTTGTCAATAACACTCCAAAACGGAACCCCATGCAGCGTTGCCGCCTCCCCTATTCTACTCACAGTAGTTTCACCTATTCCACGCGCAGGGTAATTTATGATCCTTTTCAGAGCCTCCTCATCAGCCGGATTTATAATCAATCTTATATACGCCAAGACATCCTTAATCTCCTTACGCTGATAAAATGACATTCCCCCATATATTCTATAAGGAATATTACGTTTACGCAAAGCCTCCTCAAAAATACGCGACTGAGCATTAGTCCTATAAAGAATAGCAAAATTATTAAACGATTCTCCAGAGATATATCGCATTTCATTTATAACCGAAGCAACCATATATCCCTCCTCAAAATCAGAATAAGCATTAAGTACCCTCACCCTGTCGCCCACAGCATTATTAGAAAAAATATTTTTTGGTATCTGACCTTTGTTCTTAGCAATAAGGCTATTAGCCGTATTTACTATCATTTGAGTAGAGCGATAATTTTGCTCCAACTTATATATACGACAATCAGGATACTCAGATTTAAGATTAAGAATATTCTTTATATTAGCACCACGGAAAGAATAGATACTCTGCGCATCATCACCCACAACACACAAACGCCCACACATCCGAGTAAGTTGTTTAACAATAAGATGTTGCGCAAAATTCACATCCTGATACTCATCCACAAGAATGTATCTAAATACATCCCCATAATGAGCAAGTAGATCAGGATTATCTCTAAAAATGATATTCGTATAAAGTAATATATCATCAAAATCCATTGCACCCGCACGACGGCAACGATCACAATACACAGCATAAATATCCTTCATAGCAGGACGTTTAGACCTTATATCACTCTCAATTATATCACGATTTGAGGCATAAGAATTAGGAAGTATCAGAGCATTTTTAGCCGAAGATATCACAGCCGAGACCGATTTAGGCTTATAAATCTTATCATCAAGCTGCATCTCCCTAATTATAGAACGGACAAGACTTTTAGAGTCATCCTTATCATATATCGTAAAATCGCGCGGGAAACCTATCCTGTCAGCATTAGGTCGCAATATTCTCAAGAACACAGAGTGAAAAGTGCCCATCCATAAACTTTTAGCCGTATCATCACCCACCATACGTGCAATACGCTGTTTCATTTCAGCCGCCGCCTTATTAGTAAAAGTAAGTGCAAGAATATTATAAGCCATATAACCGTTCTGCAAAAGATAAGCTATTTTATAAGTAAGCACCCTCGTTTTTCCCGAGCCGGCACCAGCAATGACAAGCGAAACGCCGTCAGAATACTCCACGGCACCCTTCTGGTTTTCATTAAGTTCGTCCAAATTAAGTTTTAATGACATCCTTTTCAAGTTTCAGAACACAAAAGTAGTATAATATAATGATTTAGCGAAGCACAACAAAAAACTAAAAAAAACAGGACATCACCAAACCTTTTGTAATTCATAATTGTTATCTTTACAAGAAAAATACAATTAAATATGGAATACACACTACCGGCACTGCCATACACCTATAATGCCTTAGAGCCAATTATCAGCGAGCGTACAGTATCATTTCATTACGGGAAACACACAAAAACCTATATTGATAATTTAAACAAGCTAATCATCGGGACAGAGTACGAGAGCAAAAATCTTGAAGAGATAATAAAAACCTCAGAAGGTGCAATTTTCAACAATGCAGCTCAGACATTAAATCATCTATTTTACTTTGGGCAATTCATTCCTCCAAAAGTAGAAGAATCACACGGAGATATAAAAAAAGCCATTGAAAAAAAGTATCTCAGCATAGAAAATTTCAAGAAGCTATTTTCCTCAGAAGGAGTTTCCATCTTCGGATCAGGATGGATATGGTTAACAACCGATGATAGGGGCAATCTATCAATAGAAAAAGGGTCAAATGCCGAAAATCCGCTTCAAAAAAATCTCATTCCATTACTAACCTTCGACGTATGGGAACACGCATATTACCTCGACTATCAAAATCGCAGAGCAGACCATCTGAATGAGATTTGGAAAATTGTAAACTGGGATATTATAGAAAAGAGATACCAATCAGTCATAGACAAAGTTAAATAAAAAAAAGCGCGCGTGATGCGTACACTTAAATAGCACTTTAAATAAGCATAATGTGATGAATTCTCGAAAGGAGCCATGCCGCGGGAGCGGGTGCTCCTTTTTTTGAATAGACAGAGTGAAACGATGTCAATTCAAATCAGTGCAACGCGGGAGCGGGTGCTCCTTTTTTTGAATAGACAGAGTGAAACGATGTCAATTCAAATCAGGGCAACGCGGG
>JAVVOY010000042.1:0-16942 GCA_036656055.1 Bacteroidales bacterium | reverse complement strand
TTAAATTAAAACAAGGCACAAAATCCATCTTGCGAATTTAAAAAAAAATACATTCCTTTGTAATCAGAAAAAGGGCACAGAAAGTCCCTCTATTTTTAAAACAACATATATGAGTACTAAAAAATTTCTCCTTTCAGAGCAAGACATACCACACTCATGGTATAACATCGTTGCCGATATGAAAAACAAGCCGATGCCGATGCTTAACCCAGCTACCAAAAAGCCAATAACAGTAGAAGATTTGACTCCTGTTTTTGCCAAAGCCCTTGCAGAACAAGAATTAAACACAACCGACAAATGGATAGAAATTCCTGAAGAAGTAAGAGATCTATATAAAATATGGCGTCCAACACCACTTGTTCGTGCCACAGGATTAGAAAAAGCCCTCGATACACCGGCACATATATATTTCAAAAACGAAAGTGTTAGCCCAGTAGGCTCCCACAAACTAAACTCAGCATTAGCCCAAGCATACTATTGCAAAAAAGAGGGATGCACCAACATAACAACCGAAACAGGCGCAGGTCAGTGGGGAGCAGCATTATCACTATCCGCAAAAATATTCGGATTAGAACTTGCTGTTTACATGGTAAAAGTAAGTTACCATCAGAAACCCTATCGACGTTCAATAATGAAAACATTCGGGGCAGAAGTAATTGCATCACCAAGTATGTCTACAAAAGCCGGACGCAAAATAATAACAGACACACCCAACAGTCAAGGAAGCCTTGGTACCGCCATATCAGAAGCCGTTGAATTAGCCCTTCAAACGCCAAACTGCAAATACGTATTAGGCAGTGTAATGAATCAGGTAGGGTTACATCAGACCATAATTGGGCTCGAAGCAGAAAAACAGATGGAGATGGCCGGAGAGTATCCAGATACCATAATAGCATGCTTCGGAGGAGGATCAAACTTTTCAGGTATTGCCTTTCCGTTTCTACGTCACGAAATCAATGAAGGCAAAAAAATCCGCGTCATAGCAGCAGAACCAGCATCATGTCCAAAACTCACACGCGGTCGCTTCCAATATGACTTCGGCGACGAAGCCGGTTATACGCCATTAATTCCGATGTTTACACTCGGTCACAACTTTATGCCGTCAAACATCCATGCCGGAGGATTACGCTACCACGGTGCCGGCTCCATAGTCAGCCAACTACATAAAGACGGGCTTATGGAAGCCGCAGACGTTAAACAGATAGAAGCATTTGATGCAGCTACATTATTTGCCAGAACAGAAGGAATAATTCCAGCTCCAGAATCCTCACATGCAATAGCAGTAACCATCCGAGAAGCCCTAAAAGCACGTGAGACAGGTAAAAAAGAGGTTATTTTATTCAACCTCTCCGGGCATGGTCTTATAGATATGACAGCATACGATAGCTATATGTCAGGAGATCTTACAAACGGAGAAGTAAGCGATGAAGAAATAGCACAGAACCTGCAAGGAGTTAACGACCTTATTTTTTAATAAGTTTAGTGATATAATAATTCCAATATAAAGGGGCTGCCTACGCAATGTAGGCAGCCCCTTTAATTATACAATTAACTTCTATATCTCTTTGTAAATTATTACATCAACAACGTTAATCATATAAATAAGATATAACTGCATAAGAAACCCCAGAGTTTTATTCATAGAATAGAACTCTGGGGTTATATCAGAATAATTTAAATTATTCAGCTGAAGTCTCAGTTACAACTGGTTCTGCAACCTTAGCCTCTTCAGTTGCAGCCGGAACATCCGCCGCAGCCTCTTCTGCCGAGGTCTTAGCTGCTTCTGCTGCTATATCAGCCTTCTTCTTTGCTATACTCTCTGCTTTTGCCTTGTTTATAGCTTTTTCAGCTTCAAGGCGTTTCTTAACATCTTCTGATTTAGCGTCAATCAATTTAGCTTTAACATCCTCAACACCTTTCTGCTTGTTAGAAATCCAAGCATCAAAACGTATTTCTGCCTCTTCAACCGAGAATGCACCTTTCTTAACACCGCCCAAGAGGTGTTTCTTTAGAAGTACTCCCTGAGAAGAGAGTATGTTACGAATTGTATCAGTAGGCTCTGCACCTGTCTGAAGCCAATATAAAGCCCTTTCGAAATCCAAATTTATTGTAGCAGGATTAGTGTTCGGATTATATGAACCTATCCTTTCAATAAACTTACCATCCCGTGGTGCCCTGCTATCAGCGATTACAATGTGATAAAACGCTCCGCCTTTACGGCCATGACGTTGTAATCTGATTTTTGTTGCCATTTTTAAATGAATTAATTAGGGTTTATGCTTATTTTCGGGTGCAAAGATAACAAAAATAATTTTGAATAAAAGAGTTGCATCAAAAAAAATCCATAAAAAGCATCTATTCTCTTTTTATTACCTATCAGTTAACTGTTTCAGCCCCTTCTGAATATAATCCTGCGTCAGATCCCGAGGAGAAATAACCGTATCATTCCAAATAACGATATCAATATCCAATGCTACAACCCCATGCAGTTTGCCATCAGGTGTACGACCCTCCTTTTTTTCCATTGCTTTAAAAACAGAACGCATCTCAGCATAATCACTATCGGTATCTATTATCCCCACGCAATTATGGTAATCAGCTTGCGGAATTGTACCTACGGCAACAGTTTGATAACAAGAAGAAAACAGAGATGACAAAACAATGCTGCCAATATCCTCACAACATCTTTTTACAATCCGCTTGCTGTCGGGCAAGTTAGAACCTATACCAATAACAACATGATTCATACTTAAAGAATAAAATTCGCTGATTTAATTTCTATTATAACGGCATTTGTTGTCACCTGCTTTGTTTATCAAGCAACCTAAGATACCAACCATATCCCTCATTTTCCATCTCTTCAACAGGGATGAATCGCAACGAAGCACTGTTTATACAATATCTTATCCCCCCCTTATCTTTAGGTCCATCAGTAAAGATATGTCCAAGATGTGCATCACCTTTACTACTTCTTACCTCTACTCTCGTCATGCCGTGCGAGGTATCACTATACTCAGTTACCAATGACTTGCCGATTGGCTTTGTAAATGACGGCCAGCCACAACCCGAATCATATTTATCCGTTGACACGAACAGAGGTTCACCAGTAGTTATATCAACATATATTCCTCGACGCTTCTCATTCCAGTACTCGTTATCAAACGGTAATTCTGTTTTATTTTCCTGAGTAACACCATATTGCAAAGGTGTTAGCTTAGCTCGTAGAATTTTCTCATCAGGCTTAACATACTGCGGACGCCGTGCCTCCTCAAAAAGAGAGATAGGGAGATGACAATATCCACCGGGGTTCTTATCAAGATAATCCTGATGATAATCCTCTGCCGGGTAAAAATTGTATATATGTGTCACTTCAATTACAACTGGCTTTTTATACGAAAGTTGCAGCTTCCCTATTGCACGTTTAATTACCGGAAGATCAGCAGCATTGCTATAATACACACCGGTGCGATATTGAGTTCCTGAATCATTTCCCTGTCTGTTAAAAGATGTAGGATCAACAGAGTCAAAATACAACTCTAACAGATGCGACAATGTTACCTGTTCAGGATCAAATATGACCACAACCGTTTCCGCAGCCCCGGTTTTTCCTGTGCAAACATCCTCATAAGACGGATTGACAATTTTGCTGTTTGCATACCCTGATACAGCATTCACAACACCCGGAACCTGTTTAAAAAGATGCTGAGTTCCCCAAAAACACCCTCCGGCAAAATATATTGTATCATAATTAGCAACAGAATCTTTCATTATAACATAAGGTTTTGTATTAGTATTTCTTGAGCATCCCCCCGTTATAAACGAGAAAAACATCAATAAAGAAAAAATTATCCGCATCCACATAACTGAGAATTATCTTAAATATCTATTTTATAATAACCGCTCTCTATTATTATAACATAAGTAATACTAAAAATGTTATGCTATTTCTCATTCTTTTTATGTAATGTTATAACAGTAACTTCAGGATAAGCCCCAAGCCTCAATGGAAACAGCGTACATCCAATACCTTCATTGACATAAAGCGTCCGATTACCAGAAGTATATTTTCCACCCCATCTGTCACTAACAAATGCTGCAGGAGAGTAATAATGATCTCCAATCCGCATCTTAATCTGCATTGCATGCGTATGTCCTGATAGTGTAAGATCTATATTACTTCTGCACAAAACAGTATCCCAATATTCAGGGTTATGAGAAAGCAATATTTTATATCTACTATCAAACAAATAGCCGTAAGAAACATCAAGATTACCATAACGCGAAGAAGGATGTCTGCCCCAGTTTTCCACTCCTATAAGAGATATTGTATCTCTTTCCGACACAATATTTGCATTTTCATTTCTTAGAATTCTCCATCCCATTTTAGTGTTAAGCCGAATAAATTCCTGCATATTACGCTCCTTACACTCACGTGAAGACCATTTAACATAATCGCCATAATCATGGTTACCTAATACTGAATATACTCCATCTACGGCATAAAGGCGCGAAAGTTGTTGCACATAAGGATACATCTCATCGGTACGCAATGTTACCATATCACCGGTAAAACAGATAAGATCAGGATTCAACAAATTTACAGAATACACCAAGCGCGCCAACAAGGCAGTATCTCCATACATAGTCTTAAGGTGCAGATCAGATATCTGTACTATTTTATATCCGTCAAAACCACAAGGTAATCGCGTTGAAACAATATCCACATTATTATAAACTATGTTTTTGCGTACCGACAAAACTCCGTAAAACAGCATAAACGGTAAAACAATGGCAACGACTGCTGCAAATGGAGTGAATATACGAAACCTCACGGCACGAAAAAGCAACGGGATAAAATCTAACGAAGAAAATATCAAAAATACGATTTTAGGTAGGCATATCATAAAAAACGCCAGCATTATTATCTCAAGATAATCAGCCAACAATTCAAAACGCTTCATATACACAAATATAATCAACGTGACAAACAGCACATACACAGTCGCATTAACCGCCCACACAGCAATCCGGCGCAACCCACTACGAAAACTTTGCGGTAACCGATATATTATATAAATGTCAGCAAGAACATTTACAACAAGAACAATCAAAGAGATAAATAAAGATACTCGCATATCATTGTATAAATAAAAAACTATTCATTTTATAATGCCCACACATAGACCAAGCCTCATTACTTAAGTCACATAAAAATGGCATCAATTCTTTCTCCGAAAGAATATTAAACAAGCTTTACATGTCAACAAACTTCAAAATTAAAAATATTTTTTGAAATACAACAGCCTTAGACTATTTAAAATCTATGATAAATACATTATAAGCTGGCTCGTAAGGGATGAATTTATAAAAATCAGGTTGTTTTTTGTCTTTTTCTCATTAAATATGACTACTTTTGTTGTCCGTTTAAAACATTATTTAATTTTTAAAAATTGTTCTTAGGAATAGCTTATTCTTCCGGAACAGATGTCATTTCATTAATCTATGGACTGGTTACAAGAGCTTATTTTCAAACCGAATATAGCAAACACAGTGTTGCTGTATTCATTTATTATTGCAGGTGGTGTATGGCTTGGTAAAAGGAAAATCCTAGGTATATCCCTTGGGGTTACCTTTGTTTTGTTTGTAGGGCTACTCATCGGGCACTTAGGATTTAAGGTAAATAACGACGTGCTGCAATTCGCCAAAGAGTTTGGGCTTATACTCTTTGTATATTCAATCGGCATACAGGTAGGACCAGGATTCTTCTCATCATTCAAAAAAGGAGGGATGAGCCTTAACATGCTTGCATTAGGAATAATTGCACTGAATATTGCGGTACTACTTGTCATATATTACACAACAAATGCCCGAATGTCAGATTTGGTGGGCGTACTATCCGGTGCAATAACCAATACACCGGGATTAGGAGCCGCCCAACAGACTCTCGAACAATTAGGATTAGGTGCCGATGTCCCTATTGTCGCTTCAGGATATGCCGCAGCCTATCCTCTTGGCGTAATCGGCATCATCCTAGCAATGCTTATAATACGCAATCTTTTTCGCATAAATATGGACGAAGAGATGAAAAAGATTGAAGATGAAAACAAAACGAGCATGCTTAAACCGCACGTAATTACATTCAGAGCAGAGAACAAGATGATTGCAGGTAAAAGCATAAAACAAGTAATGGATTTTCTTGGTCGCAATTTTGTAATATCAAGAATAAAGAAAAACGATGAAATAATTATTCCGAATGCCACAACAACAATAGAAGAGGGAGATTACCTGCTTATTGTTCTCTCACAACAGGACGAAGATGCATTGGAAGCATTCATAGGATCAGAAGTGAATATGGATTGGGAGTCGATAAATACGCCGGTAGTGTCACGCAGAATACTCATTACAAAACCAGAATACAACGGTCGTCAGATAGGCTCGCTAAGATTACGCTTTGGTTACGAGCTAAATGCGACACGCGTAAATCGCGCAGGAGTAGACCTTGTGGCAGCCCCTAACCTTGAGTTGCAAATAGGAGACAGACTTACAGTTGTCGGAAAAATAGAAGATATCAACCGTCTTGCCGACAAAATGGGAAACTCCCTAAAACGCCTCAACGAACCAAACATGATAACCCTATTCATAGGTATATTTCTCGGGATCGTACTCGGAAGCATCCCTTTCACTTTTCCCGGCATGAGTTCAGCAATGAAACTCGGCTTAGCCGGAGGTCCGCTTATAGTAGCAATACTTATAGGCCGATTCGGTTATAAATTCAAGCTCATCACCTATACCTCCACCAGCGCAAGCCTAATGCTTCGCGAAATAGGCATCTGCCTGTTCCTTGCAAGTGTCGGCATATCTGCCGGAGGAAATTTCGTAAACACAATTATTTGCGGCGACGGACTTTGGTGGGTATTCTGGGGATTACTTATAACCCTGCTACCCCTTATTGTAATAGGGTCGATAGCAAGGTGGCATTATAAAATAAACTACTGTTCTATTATGGGACTTATGGCAGGAAGCACCACAGATCCACCAGCCTTGGCATACGCCAATAAAACAGCAAATAACGATGCTCCGGCAGTAGCTTATTCCACAGTTTACCCATTAACTATGTTTATGCGCGTACTCACAGCCCAGATGCTGATACTTATATTTTCATAATCATTTTCAGGCACAGCAAAGAGAGTTGTAATTAGCACGTTACTACTGTTTAGACATATAATATTTTATTATTAAGTTAATTAAAAACACGCTATGGCATTCATGAAGAAGATATACAACATATTTTCAGACATGCGACTTGCATTAGCCGGATTAGCAATATACGCCATTCTTCTGGGCACAGCAACTATAATAGAAAAATATTACGGAACAGTTGTCGCACGCATTTCAATATACAACAATCCGGCATTCTATATTCTACAAGCCATTTTAGTAATAAATTTTGTGGCAATGGCGACAAAATTAAGACTGCTCAGACAAGGCAAATACGGAACAATATTTATCCATTCAGCTTTAGCCATTATATTATGTGGAGCACTTATAACCAACCTTTACGGAGAGGAAGGAAGTATACATATAAGAGAAGGAGAGACAGCAGAATATATGTTAACATCAGACGGGAGCCATAAAAAGCTCCCATACACACTGACATTAGATAAATTCAGCATCAGATACTACAACGGCTCTTCGCTCCCCTCATCTTATACAAGCCACGTAACAATCCACAACAAAGGAGAAGAATACAAAGCCGAAATAACAATGAACAAAATTCTACGTACAGAATACCAACGGATTTATCAAACATCCTACGACAACGACATGAAAGGCTCTGTGCTTACCGTAAATACCGATTTCTGCGGAACAACTATAACTTATGCCGGTTATCTGTTACTGCTTACCGGATTTATATTATCGTTTATAGGAAAAAACTCACGCATAAGAGAGATTCTTAAACTTCTCTCCGCCAACAACGCCAAAAAGTTAACAATAATATTAATATTTATATGCAGCTCCGCAACCTACATCCATGCCACCGATAATCCTCAAAAATATATTATACCAAAAGATCAAGCCACACGTTGGGAAAGAATCCTCATACAAAACAGTAACGGGCGGATAGAACCGCTAGAGTGCTACGCAAGAAATATCCTGCGGAAAATAACACATACGGGATCAGTACCTTACGGCACAAGTGGTGCAGGGTTAGTGATAAGTCTTGCCTGCTATTCAGAATATTGGTGCACCGTACCACTACTTTATTGCAACGACAAAGAGCTTAAATGGAGATTAGGGCTCAAAGACAATGACTACATTGCGTACAACGATCTGTACGACGAAAAAGGGAAGTTTAAGCTTACACAATTAGCATCACATACCTCACGTAATGATACAAAATTGGTTACGAGCATAACAAAATTAATCGAAAAGTCAGAAATATTTTATTCCATGGTAATGGGTTCGTCGCTGCGTATCTTCCCTGTATCCACGAACAAAAAATGGATGTGGCAAAATGACGATCTGACAGGAATTGATTCTGTTAACGCCAAATTCATATCCTCAACGTTTACTCTATATAAACACGGAATAATTAAAAAAGAAGATACGTTCACATCTCTTATGTTAGACAATATTGAAGCATATCAGCAATATTATGCACCAAAAGAGACATCCGCGCAGACTAAAACTACATTTGCGATATTTTACAGCCGCGTCCCTATTTTCAATATATCAGGCATAGGATACCTTGCAGCAGGGTTTCTGCTTGCATTTATGGCATTCTCGTATATGAGAAATATGACATTTATGCACCGCATACATATAGGAGCGGCAGAGGGCGTAGTCGTAGCATTCTATCTGCTACATACGACAGGTATAGCACTCAGATGGTATATATCAGAACAGCCCCCATGGAGCAATACGTACGAGACAATGGTATATGCAGCATGGGCTATGCTAACGGTAGGTCTTATGTTTATGCGCCATTATCCTCTTGTTACAGCATTATCGGCAATAATGGGCGGAATAACACTACTTATCTCCAGCCTTAATTGGTTAGATCCAGTTATAACACCTCTCGTACCAGTACTCAACTCGCCATGGCTTATACTGCACGTTACAATTATTACGGCAAGTTACGGATTTTTTGGTATTTGCGCTCTTTTAGGTCTCACATCAATGGGGCTTCTCCTTACAAAGAGACCCGACTGTCAGCTCATAAAAGAGCTGCGATTGATAAACGAATTCTCTGCCCATATAGGTCTTATACTCGTTACAGTAGGCACATTTCTTGGTGCAGTATGGGCTAATCTATCATGGGGAAGATACTGGGGATGGGATGCCAAAGAGACTTGGTCGCTCATTACAATAATAGTTTATACACTTATTACACATATGCGGCTCATACCATCCCTGCATAGCGATACGGCATTTTCGATAGCATCGGTATATGCCCTACTCTCAGTACTAATGACATATTTCGGTGTAAACTATTACCTTACAGGACTTCACTCATACGGCACGACAGGCACTCCTCCGGCAACAGGAGCATTAACAGTCTTTTATGCATTAGTTACAATTGCAACAATTACAATAGTTTTTTTGAATAAAAAAAGAGACAAGATGCGATTTGAAGGAGCAACACCGGAATAATAATACATTTTATATCAGCATTATATTAAAACTAAAAGAGCGGAGTAAACTCCGCTCTTTTAGTTTTAATAACCTTTAATAACCTTTCCTCTTTAAGAATTATTCCTCAACTTTCTCGAACATATCCTTACCCACACCACATACTGGGCAAACCCAGTCTTCGGGAATATCTTCGAATTTTGTACCTGAATTTATCCCTCCATCAGGATCACCTATCTCGGGGTCATATACCCAATCACAAACCGTGCATCTGTACTTCATAATATTATCTTTTTAGTTTAACAATATTGCCATAATAAAGTTTACAACTTAATATTCATTTAAATTTTCAGTATATTTAGCTATCAAGCAATAAAAGATATCATATTCCATCAGGCATATAAATGCCTAAAAAATAAAGGCGCATATAAATTGCACCTTTATTACAGAACTTGTGATCGGGCCGGGATAATATAATATACTTTTAATGTATTATATATAATAGACTTATAAACAAGCATCCAAGTACGTGCAGACAAAAGGCAGACAGTTTTGGTGTTCAGGAGCTTATATATAAAACCAATCTGAAGAAAGTTGTTAAAGTTATATAAGTCACAAATCTTGACTTTCTATTTGCTCGCTCCTCTCTGATAAAATTCCGCAAGTATACCACAGAACTGTATCGTACGCATAATCACCTTCAGTGATGTTGTCTTTATATTCCAGAAAAGACAACATCACTTGGTCTATTCCATCTATATATTTATACAGATAAATAATTTCGTTATCATTCCCAACATAAGCTTCCATATCGTATTTTCCTTTTAAAGAAGTCAGCAAAAGATTAAAAGGCATTTCATTTCGATAATTCGTTTTCTTGTGAAATGATATTGAGAACAATTTGTTCTCGACAAATCTAAAACAGGCATAATCAAATAAATATCCTGCAAATTTATATTTATCTACGATAAAGAAGTCATCGTAGATGAGGCTGTCATATCCTTTGTTTGTAAGCTTATTATGGACACTTCTTTGACTCTCGTAAAACGAAAATCCGCCACACCCATAAATCCTAGAATCTTTCTGTGCGTAAGAAACAAATACCAAGAAACAAAATAATACCAATAAGTGCTTTTTCATGATCTAATATTTATGAACTTTGTATCAGAAGACTTTAATTATCTTGAATCCACTTTTTTGCACGTCTAAATCCTTTTTCCGTAGCCTCACTAACTGTCCAAGCATAAAACTCTCCCTCCTTTTCTATTTTTGCGGTATCATACTGTTGGTCAAATGGCAAGTGATATATCTTTTCTCCATTGTTCACATTACATTTAATGCGTGGGAAATTTACCATGTCTTTCTTTAATACGTGGATATTTAGATGTTCTGCAAATTTTAAAGCCTCTTTTGACAAATCTATATTTGTCATAAACATCGGAATTACTTTTGATTTAAACAACTTATCTTGCAGTCCAATTTCGTACATAACAGTAGTGCCATATAATTGTGCTAGATGTTTTTCATGTATCAATTTATCTTTTGCCCAATATTTACACTGGATGATATATATGTTTTTAATCCCGTTTACAAACCTCCACGCAATGATATCACGCCCTAAATCTTCAAACTTTTTTTCTATTCCGAATTGGTCAACACAGAACCCCGCTTGCCTAAGCAAATGCCCACAACTTAATTCATAGTCTCGCCCTATAGCCCAATTTCTTTTATCTCTCTTGATATAGTTATCTAATGCCAATTGGTTACGGTCATCTTCTCCTAATTGCATGTACTCTTCTTTTGATACCCAGCCCCTTACGCTATCATAATCCTCCTGCATGTCATGCACATAATGATATTTGCTATCTGCAAGTTCCTTTATCGTTTCATAATCCTCCACATAACTAGCTATCTCGGGAAAAAGGTTTAGCAAGGTATTGTATTTATAGGACATCACTTTGTATTGCTCTATATATTTCCTTGTTTCTGCTTTTAGTTCTTTTATTCTGCTTGCTTCAGCAAAGGCGGGGCGTGACTTTCGCTCCAAATACTCGGCACTTATATCGTACTGAACAGTTGTAAAATCTGAATACATGGATGCTATTTGCGAGAATAAAGTTGCTTTTTCATCTTTTAGTTGAGAATAATATTCGTCCTTTTTTATAATTGTGCTTTTCGATTCATCAATAATCGTCTTTGCATCAAGAAGATATTTATCATTTTTTTTCAATTTATGCGTTGTACTACTAACAATATTATACAAGTCCTTATTCCTCGCGAATATTGCATAGGATACAACCATAGCAAATATCACAAATGGGATGAGAAGACAAATATTAAATTCTTGTTTTTTAAATAATGGAGAACACAGAATAAACACAAAAGAAATAAGACCTGTAATAGCAAAAAGTAAATCAAACGTGCCTGCATTCCTTACAATATATTTTTTTTCGTAGACATCCAATTCTTTATATATTTCCTGCGTCGATTCTTCATAGTTAGTATACCATTCATCAAAATCTAGCTTCGTTTTTAATACCAAAGAACTGTCATTTTTGAACTGCTGATTATGATACCTATGAGAATAATATGACTTATATCCATATTTTTTCATTTATACAGAGTATTTGTGTTATATCGTTATATTCCTCACTCCAACCTGATCAGCCCAACAACTAAAGCAATACCACAAATTTGATCTGGGCCTATAATAAATGGTTTGTAAGTTGGATTATCCGATACAGCTACTATACTATTGTCATTATTTGTATCCAACCGTTTAACCAACAACCCCTGTTCCTTAGTTGCTGCAACATATACTTTGCCCCACTGTACAAACTGTTTCTCATTTATTATACGACATGCAATAATATCTCCGCTCAAATAATGCGGTTCCATACTGTCTCCCGTAACCCTTATTAAAAAATCAACGCGTTTAAACTCCTGCGGCAAAACATAATTATCTACGACTTTTTCAGCCGTAAGCATTTCATCAAAGCTTCCATATCCGGCAGCAGCAACTGAATCATAAAGAGGCGCTGTACCGCCTATTCTTTTCAACTCTTCCGGGACTAAAGATGCCTTAGATTCAATGCAAGGAATATCCTCTGCCCTCAGCATCTCACCCTCACCGGTCAAAAGCCATTCGGGGGATATCACGCCAATATGCGTGATAATATTTTTTAAAACAGTTATTGATGGCGAAGTATTTCTATTAAATATATTAGAAATAGTGCCTTGAGGTATATTTATTCTTTGCGCAAATTCACTATCAGAAATATTTAAATAGCTAATAATAGCTCTAATCCTTTCTTTTTCAGATGTTTCCATGTAATCATTATTTATAATAGATCTAAATAAGCTTATCGGCGTAATTTTTGTGCTAAAATATTTTTCTACTACGCACATATGCGTTATCTTTGCCCTCATCAAATAACCATTATGCAAGTATTATATAATACGGCAAAGATATAAAGGACAAAGTAAATAAATTAAAATATATAAACAAAATGAAATTGATTTTTTTACAACCAAAATTTAAAAAAGATCTTGTTGCAAAATACGGGTGCTCAGCAGATGCCGTAAATAAGGCATTACGTTTTTCATCATATTCCGACAACGCAAAGAAAATCCGTCAAGACGCGCTAGAAAAATATCACGGTAAGTTGATTACCCAACCAGACAAATATTAAACAATGGAAGAGGAGTTAAACAAGATTACAGAAAGCATAGGTAAGATAATCCAAGATGCTGTAACAGATGCAGTCAATAAAGCTGTACGCAACTTTATTGAGCCCAAAAAGCTACAAGGCGTTAGGCAGCTAGCAAAGTACCTTGACACAAATCCAGCGTCAGCGCACACCATGACTAAAGGTATTGGATTTCCAATACACAGAATAGGAAATAAGACATTCTATTATACTGATGAAATAGATAAATATTTAAGAAGTAAATAACCATCATAATAGCAAAAACAATGAGAGCGAATACAATTATCTACGTATTTATAGCAGTTATTTCAGTCATTCAATTTATGGCACAAACCGTCTTAGTTTTCATCAACGACAGTGAAAATAAAGTCCTCCCTATAATAATGTTTGGATTGCTCTCCCTGCTCTGCATATCAATGGCAGTATCGGCAATAAAAGAAAAAAAACCTCATAATAAATAATGCGCGAAGCCTCTGTGAAGAGTATTAGCGGTTGGTCTGCAATTGTTTGCAGGCTTACGAGAGGGAAAGGAACAGGCGTAGCGCACGGGGTTCGACTCCCCGCCCTCTCACACAATCAGCCTCAAGAGGATTGCCCATCAGGAACATATGGGAAGAGGATGGCAACCCGGAAAGACGGGTACAAGGGCAGTTATGTTTCGTGGCTGAAACTGCGGTGAGGTGCATCAATAATCTGTGAGGTCGGTTCAACTCCGACACTGCCCACATTCGGGAGCTTGACCCCCTTTCAAGCCAACGTGTCCTGAACGTATAACAGGTCGCAATTGCAGCGGGTAAGGTAGCAAGGCGCAAGGTGAGCGCGGTGTAGAGTAATTAGAATATCTACACAATAAAAGTTAAACCCCTATTAATGCAGGTACACCGAGAGTGGTTCTTTGGTGTAAAGGTCGCAACCCCTATGATGCAGAGCGGTATAAACAAAGAAAGCCATGTACGATTATGATTATGAGCCAACACAAAGAGAAAAAGAGGCATTCCCGATGTCAAAAGATAAGGTACAATACCTTGTAGCCGCAAAGTTCATTTCAGAGGTCAACGAAAAATGGCTTCGCGAAGATTTGGGAGAGAGTAAAAAGGATGAAAAAAGCGGAAAGCGAATGTTTAAATGGTCGACAGACTTTGAACATGATTACTTTGGATTCCCTCTTGCCCTTTCTATTGAAATTGTATTCTGCTGCTCATTCGGTTGGGAGATAGAGCGCATGAACTACTGGGCTAACGTTTACGAAAGACCAGAGTTTGAGGAGTGTTGCGGTAGTTTTAAAAACGAGGCAGCAATTAGCATCATAAGCGACTTCTTAAATATAAAATATCATGGATAGAGATATAGCCTACTGCTCTTCAGATCGCAGAAGTGACAGGCAAAGGGCATAACGATATATTAAAATCTATCCGTAATATGGAAACGGCATGGACAAAAATCACTAAGGGAAATTTTTCCCTTAGTGAATATAGAGATACAACAGGTCGCCAACAACCGATGTATAAACTCACTAAAACTGAATGCCTGTATATCGCTACCAAATTTAATGATGAAGCTAGGGCTAAATTAATTGTCAGGTGGAAGCAATTAGAGAAACAGAACTCAAATAATGGCTTTGCTATTCCTCAAAATTTTGCGGATGCTTTACGCCTTGCAGCTTCACAGGCAGAACAAATAGAAGAGCAACAATCACAAATCGGCTCTTTGGAGAAAGAGACGCGAGAGCAAGCACCAAAGGAGTTATTTGCAAAAGCAGTGGAGACTTCAAATAAAAGCTGTCTTGTTGGAGAATTAGCAAAAGTTCTAAAACAGAATGGAGTTGAGATAGGGCGTTTTCCCTGCCACTTTACTGTAAAAGTCTTTTGGATAAACTATTTTCTACCCGTTGTAATAAGTACCTCCTTGAAAGGTAAGAGATTATTATTACAAATATTGAGTATACTATAACATTACGGTATAACGAAATATTGTTTCCTGCCCAAAAGGGTCCTATAAAACTATGGTGTATCATATATATTTCAAAAGAAAATACGGATAAAAATTGAAACGGTTTCAATGATAGTATTTTTGAAATAAAACCTTTTTGCACAGCAAATAAAGCAATTAATGGCAATAAAATATAATAGGAATAACTACCTATCGTACTATAGTATAATAACACAGATATCAGTAGTAACTCCATAATAGTAAAGAGTGCACTGAATTTATATCCACTTTTTACTGGATCTTGTTTTAAGTTTATAATATTTTTTCTGTAATATACAAGCCCCAAACACATTCCCATAAAATACTCCATAAGCCTTATTACAGGATTTACATACATGAAATATACCCTATATCCCCTATTACTTATATTACTAAATAAAAATATGGACAATGTCAATATCAATAGGGTTATTACCCCGTATAACAACAGTTTATTATCAGTCTTATTTTTAATCCAGTTTGATATAAATGGAGACAACAGAGAGCAAAATAACATTGACGAAAGGAACCATGCGGGTACGTTAAATGTAAAATACAAACCGTTGTCAGTCGGAATCCATGATTGCAACAACAGTAAATGGGGAATAATGTTAACATTGGGGGAATTATGCCTTATAAATACGGAGAAAAAAATTGCCAACCACGCCAAAGGATAAATATGGATAAACTTTTTTATTATATATTTTTTATAATTGAACAATAAAGGACCTTTAACCGTAACTAAAAATCCCGAAAGGATAAAAAAGAACGAACAGATCCTTCCTACATGACCAAACGGAGAATAACCGTAATGCATCCACATTATCAATATTATAAATAATACTCTTAATCCTTGCAACGACTTTATCATAAAACTAAAGAGGTCTTCGTGTTGTGAGTGAAGCGAGCAACACGAAGACTGAGTTGTACGCCACCTATATATCTATGGGAATTAACCCCGATATTTATGTGCAAATATTTTATAATCAACAGAATCTAAATAAAATTCAGTAAAATTGCGTAGTATATTGTATTTTAATGGCTATTTATTGTCTGTTTCATTAGTAAATTAATAATACGTTCTTTTTCAGCAAGCTGTTTATCCTTTTCATTAATGATGATTTTAAGGTGCTCCACCTCTTTTTTGTATGATTCAGATTCAGATGCGTTATTAGATATCATATTTCCACTTCCACTCACAGTTCCACCCACAATAGTACTATTTTTTATATCCCCAATATGCTGTTCCGCCCTCAGCATCTCACCCTTGCCAGTCAAAAGCCATTCGGGGGATATATCTTCAAATGAGGATAATATAAGCGAAATCGTCTGATATGTTATTGCTGATCCTCTATTTATTTGTCTAGAAAGCCTAGCCTGAATAGACAAATCCCCCTTTGATAAACTATTTTGAGTGTATCCTTTTACGTGCAGAACGTAGTTAATCCTCTGTCTTACATCATCTTCCATCTATTGCTTATTTAGAATAATTATAAATAAGCGTATTCGCTTGATTTTTCATCCAGAATATTTGTTTTGTTAGACGAATACGTCTATCTTTGCCCTCATCAAATAACCATTATGCAAGTATTATATAATACGGCAAAGATATAAAGGACAAAGTAAATAAA
>JAVVOY010000041.1:0-18287 GCA_036656055.1 Bacteroidales bacterium | reverse complement strand
GTCAAAGCCGATTTTTTTAAAGAACTTCTCGAAAAAACGGTTGATAGCTATAACAATAGAGATAACTTGACCTTCACCAACGATGTCACCGGTGATGTTGTGAGTGCAGTTAGTGACGAAGTAACTCGTAAAGTAGAGTCCTTAACAGGTGAATTATTAGAGATATTCAAGAACTTGAAATCGGATAAAGAGGAGTTTAAGAAGCTGGGAATCACGTTCGAGGAGAAGGCGTTCTTTGATATTCTTGTCGATACTCGCAATAAACATGGGTTCACTTATCAAGATGCTAAGTGCATCGATCTGGCGAAAAAGATTAAGGGGCTTATCGATGGCTCATCTATATATGCCGACTGGATAAATAACAATAACATTCGTAATGAACTTCAAAATGAGTTGATAAAACTTTTATACCATGAGGGTTACCCACCTCAATGGAGCAAAGACATCTTCGACAAGATATTGACACAGGTTGAAAACTACAAACTCAAACAAGTGTAAGCGATGAACGAAGAACTTCAAAATTACATCACGGAATATGAGAAGAAACAAAGCACTCGAAGAATGAAGTATACATCATAAAGTCGAAACTGTGAGACCATTGAACTGGAGCCCATTGCTTTCCCTCTGCCTCCCAATCCTCTGCCACTTTAAGATACTTGGTTTTGAATTCGATCAGATTCCTATTTTTCTCGGATGCGTCAACCCCTTTGGTCTTGAATTGCTGGGTCTGATTATCCCAATCCTTAATGGGGCCTGTGATGTTTAGAGCCTTGGTGACTCTCGCATAGCCGGTTTTGAAGAACACCGCTTCGAGCTTAACCAACAGAGGTGTTTTAGGGTTTTCCTTCCCTTTGATATTAATTGTAAACATAGCGTACAAGTTTAATTGTTATACATTCTTTTTCGACAATTCAAGACCCGAAACCGGGCTACATGAACCACTACATCCGAATAGTGTCTTTTGCCGAAAAAGGTTTGTTTTTGCCATGAGATTACCCTCTTTGGCTCAAAACCTGTATGGTTGAATAAACTAATACGCTATGTTACTGTTGTTTACGATATACTTGCTCTGTATATCTCCAAAAGGGGCTGCCTCTTTGCAGAAGTTGCCCTACTTTATTATATACTCCTGGCTGTTTTAGACTTATGTGTAATTATTGCGTTGTAATAATATCTTTTACAGCAAGTTGTAATGCCTGGTTGTTATTGTGTGGCAATTTGTTATTTATATTATTGAAAGTCTGCTCTTCTATTGTGTAACAGATATCGAATGGCTTATTGGATTTTATATAGTCAAAGTGCTTGCTTTGCCCAAATGCTATTCCATTCATTATATTCGCCGATTTGTTGTCTATCAACTCCAACTTGATATGATTTAGTTCTTTCCCTACAAGTTTACTCCCTTTATAATCTTTTACATTACGGGTTATAAATACAGGTTTGGTGTTTCCGGGACCAAAGGGCGCAAACTCTTGTAATATTTTTCCAAATTCAGGGGTTATATCACTAAATGATAATTCTGAATCTATTGCTATTTGCGGAATTGTCTGGCATTTAGAAATATTTTCTCTTACAAACTCCTCAAATCTGTTCACAAACAACTCTACATTCTCTTCGCGCAATGATAGACCTGCGGCATAGGTATGACCTCCGAAACTTTCAAGAAGATCGCGACATGACTCTATCCCTTTGTATATGTCAAATCCTTGTACGGAGCGTGCTGATCCGGTTACTATGCCGTTTGAAAAAGCAAGTACTACGGCTGGCTTGTAATATAACTCTGTAAGACGGGAGGCAACTATGCCTATAATACCGCGTTTCCAGTCGCGGTTGTATATAACTATTGATTTTCGTTCGTCAAAGTCACTCATTCTACTTAGGATGGAGTTGGCCTCTTCTGTAATGCTTTTGTCAAGCGCCTTTCTATCCTCGTTATATTGATTTATGTTGCGACTGCGTTCCCGTGCACCCTCAAAATCGTGCGATAATAATAAGTCCACTGCTTCTTGTCCTTGCTCCATGCGACCGGAGGCATTTATTCTTGGACCTATCTTAAATACTATGTCCGAGGTTGTTATCTGGCGATTTTGCAGTCCGCAGATATTTATAATCCCCTTCAGCCCATGGCTCGGCTTTTCATTAAGACGTTTGAGCCCGTGATATGCCATAATACGATTTTCGCCGGTGATAGGGACAATATCGGATGCTATACTTAGGGCAAGAAAATCTAGTAGGTGATAGAGTGTCCCTTCGTCTATTTTATTGTCTTTTGCAAAGCCTTGCATGAACTTAAACCCTACGCCACACCCTGATAGATTAGGGTAAGGATATGTAGAACCGCTTATTTTAGGGTTTAGAATGGCTGCAGCTTTTGGTAACTCCTTGTCCGGTACATGATGATCGCAGATAATAAAGTCTATACCTTTGCTTTTTGCATAGGCTATTTTATCTACCGCCTTTATACCGCAATCTAATGCTATAATGAGTTTGAAACCTTTGTCGCAGGCATAATCTATGCTCTTTATTGATATTCCATAACCTTCTTCATAACGGTCAGGGATGTAATAATCTATATTAAAACAGAATGGTTTAAGGTACTTGTATACTAATGCTACGGCTGTAGTGCCGTCTACGTCATAATCACCGTATACGAGAATTTTTTCTTTTTGTCCTATTGCCAAATTAAGTCTTTCAACTGCCTTATCCATGCCATCCATGAGGAATGGATCGTGCAGATCAGATAACTGGGGAACGAAAAACTTTTGTGCATTTTCCGCGTCCTTTACCCCCCGGAGAGCCAATAATTCGCATATAACCGGACTGAGGCCAAGCTCGCTTGTCAACTGTTCTTTTATCTGTTTTAAATCGTCTGTAAGGGGTAAGTAATTCCATTTACTTATCATTTATATGTTAATTTATTATTTTTCTGTCTCTCATGATGCAGCCACTTTTGTACAATGACCGTATGAAGGATCAAAGTGCAATATCTGTATTGTGACGCATAATACTTTATGTGTTAGAATATTGGATATGTGTAGTGTAAAAATTGCTTTTTTACTCTGTTGTACGCACTTTGTGACCGTAAAGATATAAAAACTTAAACGAAAAAATGAGTATGAATGAATAAAAATTAATAATATATTTTACCATTCGATTGAAATGCTTACTTTAGCCGTCGTTATGAGAAAAACAGCTACATTATTAATATTGATATGTGTTTGTTCGGTTTTGACGGCACAAAGTTACTCGGAGTTTATTAACCGCTCTTTTGATTGTATTGCTAAACAGAATTGGAGCTGTGCGGAAGAATCGCTCTTGGCTGCTTTGCGTGCTGAACCGGCAAATCCGCAGAATGCTCTTATTTTATCGAATCTTGGAACTATCCAGCGTCGGATAGGTAAGAATGCTGATGCTATTAAATCATATACTAATGCGCTTATGATAACTCCGCGATCTGTAACTCTGCTAAAGAATCGCGCTTCATTATACGCGATAATGGATAGTACTGATATGGCAATTAGGGATTATTCGTCGGCAATAGCTCTTGATAGTAAAGAAGAGGGCGCTCTTTATGATCGCGGAATGATATATCTTGAGAAGAAGGATACGGCATCTGCCAGGTATGATTTTGAACATCTTCTTAAAATTAATCCAAAAAGTTCAAATGCTCGTATTGGTCTTGCAACGCTAATGAAATATCGTAATTATTATAAGGAGGCGATTGATTTATATACTCAGGTGATAACTCTGAATAAGGATATGGCTTCATTGTATTTTGGACGTGCTGAGGCCTATTTTTATATGGGAAAGATTCTCTTGGCTAAGGAGGATGTTAAAAAAGCAATTGAACTTAATAACTCTGATCCACTTGCGTATATTCTTTATGCAAAGATAAAATGGGCGCAATATGAAAAGGATGACGCTATACGTGATCTGGATAAAGCTGTTTTGTTGGGCGCATCTAAAGAGAGGGTAGATGTAATAAAAGAAGAATTAAGAAGACATAAATAGGATTGAATTTATTTGTAAGGCAATATAAAAAGGGCATCGTAAAAAAACTTACGATGCCCTTTTTATATGAGGTACCTAGCAGATTCGAACTGCTGTAGACGGTTTTGCAGACCGGCGCCTAACCACTCGGCTAAGGTACCATTTTGATTTTTAAGATAAGAATAAAAATTATTGTATCTTTATTCTACTTCTGTTTATCTCTCCTTTTTAAAGGCGCTGCAAAGGTAATATAAATAATCCGATACTTGAAAAATAATGCTATAAAAAATATTATTTTAATTTTTAAATATCTTATAAATGGCTCTTAAATTAATAAAAGCATGGACTTTTGCTGTTGATTACGGTAAAGTCCATGCTCTTTTAATGGTAAGAATATGATAGTTATAATTTAGCTAACGCTTGTTCTATATCGGCTTTTAGGTCTTCAATATATTCTAATCCTACTGATAGGCGGAATAAGTCAGGGTATATACCTGCTACCTTTTGAGCCTCTTCGCTAAGTTGTCGGTGTGTTGTGCTTGCCGGGTGTGTTATAAGTGTACGCACATCGCCTACATTGCTTACGTGGCTTATCAGCTCAAGACTTTCAACGAATTTTACGGCATTTTCATATCCGCCTTTCATCCTGAAGCATAATACTGGACCGAAACCGTTATGTAGATATTTTTTTGCGAGTTTATGATATTGGTGATTTTCGAGTCCGGGATAACTTACTATTGAGATTGCCGGATGGCTTTGCAGCCATTCGGCAAGTTCCATCGCATTTTCGCATATCTTATGCACTCGTACCGATAGTGTTTCAAGCCCTTGAATCAGCATAAATGAATTGAACGGGCTGATGCACGGACCTAGGTCGCGTAATCCTTCCACACGGGCACGTATTGTGAATGCTATATTACCGACAGGGGAGTTGCTGCCAAAACGATCCCAGAATATTAGTCCGTGATAACCTTCGCTTGGCTCAGTGAATTGCGGAAATTTACCGTTTCCCCAGTTGTAGTTTCCTCCATCTATTATTACTCCTCCCATGCTGTTGCCATGACCGCCTATCCATTTTGTAGCTGATTCTGTAATAACATTTGCACCCCATTCTATTGGACGGCACAAATATCCGCCACACGCAAAGGTATTATCTACAATCAGCGGAATATCATATTTGTGGGCAAGTGCCGATAACTTTTCAAAATCAGGAATGTTAAATGTGGGGTTTCCTATATTTTCGGTGTAAATGGCTTTTGTCTTTTCGTCAATAAGCTTTTCGATAGCCTCAGCAGTATCGTTTTCTGCCATGCGACATTCAATGCCAAGACGCTTGAATGATACCATAAACTGATTGTATGTCCCTCCGTAGAGATAAGGGGAGGATATGAAATTGTCACCGAGACCTAAAATATTGTTCAATGCTATAAACTGTGCTGAGTGCCCTGATGCCACAGCTAGGGCTGACATACCTCCTTCGAGTGCTGCCATGCGTTTCTCAAATACGTCTGTTGTCGGGTTCATAAGGCGTGTGTATATGTTCCCGAAATCATTAAGGGCAAACAGGTCGGCTCCATGTTTTGCACTGTTAAAAGTGTATGCCGTTGTTTGATAGATTGGTACTGCACGCGAATTGGTGGAAGGATCTGCCTTTTCATAACCGGCATGTACTTGAAGTGTTTCGAAGTGCAACTTATTTTTGTTCATAGTCATTTTTTGTTGGATTAGCTATTTATATATGCTTTTTACGGCTGCTAAGTTAGTAAATAATACAATAATTGATTAATGTTTTAACCAAAAGTAATTATTCTAAAACTCTTATTAGAAGCAATAAAAAATGTTGATTGTAATTATTTGTATATCAGAGCATTGTGTCTTTTTATAAATAAAAAATATAAATATATTGCAAATTAATTGCAGGTTAAAAATATTATCGTACCTTTGCATTCGCAAATAAGCAATATTGCGGGATGGAGCAGTGGTAGCTCGTTGGGCTCATAACCCAAAGGTCGTTGGTTCGAGTCCGGCTCCCGCTACTAAACAGAAGAGAGGTATACTACTAGTATACCTCTCTTCTGTTTAAGTATATTTAAATCATTTGGCGCTTTTATATTCCAAAAATAAAGCAACATTCTTTTAGAACATTGTTTGTATTTTATATAAAACATTTGTATCTTCGCCGTTAGAGACAGGGTTATTACTCTCTAAATTTGAGCGTAAAGGGGTCTAATTGTCGTCAAACTACCACGTTAGTATAACTTATCCCTTTTAGGTGAAATGTATTTATTACATCGTAAGTTCTTATTTGTGAGTGTAGGCTTTAGAAGGCCGTGACGACAGAGACGTGTTTTGCGTCTTTATTTGTTTTAGCATTTTTACAGATGTTTATTCTTAGATATTTGTATAATTGCTGAATGCAAATTCCACGGTAAAAGTTGCACTTACAATTTAGTCCGAGGAGTGTCCGGTTGACAAAAAGCTCCCCTGTCTTTTTTTAATATACGCGATATTCATTGTAATGCCAGTCTACAAAACTTGTGCAGGAACTCATGTAATCTTTAATCTTATTCTGAGAGAGTTTGTTACTCGTTTGTAAGTTTAAGCCCTATTATTGAGGCTATAAGTGTTGTTATGAATATAAGTTTGAGTGTAGTGATAGGCTCTTTAAAAAATAGAGTGCTGACTAAAACTGTACCTACTACTCCTATGCCTGTCCATACTGCGTATGCAGTTCCTATTGGTATATTGCGCACGGCTATTATTAAAAACCACATGCTTAAGACTAGGGCTATTGAAAATCCGGAATACCATAACATAGCCTCGTTTCCGGATGTTATTTTTGCCTTGCCAAGACAGAATGCGAATGCTGTTTCGCATAGTCCTGCTATAAAAAGGATGATCCAACTCATATTTTTTTATTAAAGGCTCTAAGGTATAAATAAAACCGGAAAGTTGCTATATAAAACAATCTTTCCGGTTTAATGTAATGTAAATGAATTATCTTTTATGATAATTTTAATTTTATATTCATTATCAAAGCATATCTACTGAGCGTTTTACAAAATTGCTGAGTGCTTCGCCTTTTAACATGTTATTTGATAAGAGTGCAAGGTCTACTAGCTGGCGTATTAATTTGTTGCTGGATCCGTATTCTGCAAATATTTCGTTCTCTTTTTTGCGCAACTCTTCAACTTCGCCCTCTTTTTTTCTGATATCGTCTTTTTCACCGACGGGTATCTCTTCGTCTTTTTTGCCTTTGTGAGACTCTTTTAATTTGGTTATATCGGCATTGTTTTTATCTATCTCTGTACGGAGTGGCTCTATCTTTTCACAGCATGATTTTTCAATCTCTGTGATAGCTTTTTTTGCTACCGAATTTTCGGTATTTATTATCAAACTATAACTGTCTGACATCTCTCCGTAGAAGTTCATTCCGGGTTGCATGGCCGACATGTCTTTCATTCTGCGCATAAACTCGTTCTGAGTTATGACTATCGGACGGGAGTTTTCTCCTATGGCCTCGAACATTACTATGAAATCGCTTTTTTCAATTGATGGAATCTGTGATTTAAACACTCCTGAAACCATATCTTTCTGTACCTGAGTAAGTGTTACTTCTGATTTTTTATCTTGTTGTACGAGATTCTCTGCAATATCGCTGTCAACTCTTACAAAGCGGCATTTTTCTGTCTTATGTTCCAGCATCCCTATAAAATGGATATCTACCTGTCCGTCCATCATAAGCACATTGTACCCTTTGGCTTCTGCGCTTTCAATATAGCTGTATTGTCCTACGTGATCGGTTGAATATATGTATATAAGGTTGCCTTCCTTGTCAGTTTGATTTGCTTCTATTAATGTCTTGTATTCGTCAATGGTATAATATTTATTTCCGGCATCTTTTAAGAGTGCAAATTTCATGGCTCGCTCGCTGAATTTTTCGTCAGAGATCATCCCGTACTCAATGAAGAGTTTTATCTCGTCCCATTTTTCTTCAAATTGTTTGCGGTCGGCTGTGAATATTTCTTGCAGACGGTCTGCTACCTTTTTGGTAATGTAAGTGGAGATCTTCTTTACGTTTGAATCGCTTTGCAGATACGAACGTGATACGTTAAGTGGTATATCGGGCGAGTCTATTACACCTTGTAACAGCATCAGAAATTCAGGGACTATCCCTTCTACGGAGTCTGTGACGAAAACCTGATTGCTGTAAAGTTGTATTTTATTGCGTGAGAGATCGAAGTTTGTTTTAACGTGCTGGAAATAAAGTATTCCTGTCAGTTTAAACGGATAATCTACGTTCAAGTGTATCCAAAATAGTGGCTCGTCAAGCATTGGATAGAGATCGTGATAAAATTTCTTGTAATCTTCGTCCGTCAGTTCAGTGGGCTTCTTTGTCCATGCTGGTGCTGTATCATTTATTATTTTATCTTTATCCGTATCAACGTATTTACTGTCTTTCCATTCCTGCTCTTTGCCGAATATAACTGGAACCGGAAGAAACCGACAGTATTTCTTCAATAACTCTTCAATCCGTCTGTTCTCTAAGAAATCTTGGTTTTCATCGTCAATAAAGAGTACTATGTCAGTTCCTCGTTCTTTGCGCTCTGTCTCTTTCATATCGTACTCAGGTGAGCCATCGCAACTCCACATAACTCCTTTTGAGCCTTCTTTATAGGAGAGAGTGTGTATCTCTACTTTTTTTGCGACCATGAAAGCAGAGTAAAAACCGAGCCCGAAATGCCCTATAATGGCATTTGCGTCGTTCTTGTATTTATCAAGGAACTCCTCTGCGCTTGAAAATGCTATTTGATTTATATACTTGTCTATCTCTTCAGAAGTCATTCCAATGCCGTGGTCTGAGATAGTCAGCGTCTTTGCTTTTTCGTCAATGGATACTTTTACATCTATACTCCCGATTTCGTCTTTAAATTCTCCTAAAGATGAAAGCGTTTTTAATTTTTGTGTTGCATCTACTGCATTTGAAACAAGTTCACGAAGAAAAATTTCGTGGTCGCTGTATAGAAACTTTTTGATAACGGGGAAGATGTTGTCTGTTGTAACCCCTATTGTCCCTTTTGCCATGATAGTGAATAATTATGTTTTTAAACTATTTTGTATTTGATGATACTTTTATTTATGATATTTAGTAAAGAACAAAAAAAATGCCAGACCTGATGGGCTGACATTTTGACTTGTGGCGATTGACGGTTTGTCACATAGAGGATATTGTAAGCTTTAGTAAAAAAGTTTATTTATCCACTGATGATACTATTTTTTTCTCCTCTTCGTTGTAGTCTATTTTTATTGTATCGCCGTTTTCTGCTCGTCCTTGCAATATTAGCTCCGATAGTTCATCTTCGAGATGCTGCTGTATGGCTCTCTTTAGAGGACGTGCGCCAAATTGTATATCGCATCCAGCATTGGCAATAAACCCTTTAGCCTTTTCGGTAAGCGTAAGTTTATATCCGAGTGTTTCTAGCCGTTTGTAAAATCCTACTAATTCAAGGTCTATTATGCGAAATATTGCATCGCGATCGAGTTTGTCAAAGATTACTATGTCGTCTACGCGGTTAAGAAATTCAGGAGAGAATGTTTTATTCAACGCCTTGCGAACAATTGAGTGCGCCGATTCTTTGTTATCTTTGGCATTGCCTGAGGCAAAACCTATCCCTTGCCCAAACTCTTTTAGTTGTCGCGTACCTATATTAGAGGTAAGGATTATAATTGTGTTTTTAAAATCTATGTAACGTCCTAAACTGTCGGTAAGGCGACCTTCGTCCATAACCTGTAATAGAAGGTTGAATACGTCTGGGTGAGCCTTTTCTATCTCATCAAGTAGTACTACTGAATACGGTTTGCGACGAACGCGTTCGGTCAGTTGTCCACCTTCTTCGTAACCTACATATCCTGGAGGAGCACCAATCATGCGAGATACGCTGAATTTCTCCATGTATTCGCTCATATCCACCCGTATAAGAGCATCCTGAGAGTCGAAGAGTGTCTCCGCTATCTTTTTTGCAAGATATGTTTTTCCTACTCCGGTAGGTCCAAGGAACATAAATGTACCGATAGGTTTCTTGGGGTCTTTAAGTCCTACGCGGTTGCGGCATATTGCTTTTACTACTTTCTCTACGGCATCGTCCTGACCTATTATTGAACCTTTAAGTAGATCAGCCATCTTCAGAAGACGCTCGCTTTCTCCTAATGCAATCCGTTTTATCGGAACACCACTCATCATGGCAACTATCTCGCCTATCATATCTTCATCAACAACTTTGCGGTTGCTCTTCAAATCTTCTGACCATTTGTCTTTTGCTACTTTCAGCTCTTCGCGCAGTTGCTTTTCGTTATCGCGGTGTCGGGCGGCAAGTTCGTAGTTTTGTTCTTTTACGGCATTAACCTTTGCCGTAGCCTCTGTATCTATTTTGTTCTCAATATCTTCTATCTCCTTTGGTGCAACAATGTCGGTTATGTGTGCTTTAGACCCGGCTTCGTCAATTGCATCTACGGCTTTATCAGGAAAGTTACGGTCGCTTATATATATTGATTTAAGTTTTAAGCATGCCATAAGTGCTTCGTCGGTATATATAACATTGTGGAAATCTTCGTATCTCTCCTTTATATTGCGAAGTATCTGTAAGGTTTCGTCTTCGGTGGTAGGGGCGACTATTATTTTCTGGAAACGGCGCTCTAATGCACCGTCTTTTTCGATACTTTTTCTGTATTCGTCTAATGTTGTAGCGCCTATACATTGTATCTCTCCGCGCGCAAGTGACGGCTTAAGCATATTTGCGGCATCAAGTGTTCCGGCAGCACTCCCTGCTCCTACAATGGTGTGTATTTCGTCTACAAATAGAATGACATCTCTGTTCTTTGTCAATTCTGACAGTATTGCCTTTATGCGTTCTTCAAACTGACCTCGGTATTTTGTGCCGGCTATTATTGATGCCATATCGAGTGATACCACCCGTTTGTCGAACAATGCACGTGGAACTTTGTGTTTTATGATTCTGATTGCAAGCCCCTCTACAATAGCCGATTTACCTACGCCTGGCTCTCCAATGAGAACAGGGTTGTTTTTCTTACGGCGACTTAGTATTTGGGAGAGCCTTTCAATCTCAGTATCACGTCCTATGACAGGGTCAAGTTTTCCCTCGACAGCTAACTTTGTCATATCTGTTCCGAAACTGTCGAGAACAGGTGTATCGGAAGAGTTGCTTTTGGCTGTGGTTGTAGCTGATCGTGACTTGTCGGTTTCTGATTTTGAATCGTAATCGTCTTCTATATCATCTTCATCGTTCGTAAATTCAGATATTATATTATTATCATTTCGTTTACCGGCAGGATCGTCCGATACTAAATCGTAAACCTTGCTGTATGATATGTCCTGACGTTTAAGTATTCTTGCTGCAGATGTATCAGCCTCTTTAAGTATGGCAAGGAGAAGATGTTCGCTATCTATCTCTTTACTACCCATAAGTCTGGCTTCAAGAACGCTTATCTTTAATATTCTGTCAGTGACTTTTGTTGCTGTAATCTCTTTTGTATTACTGCCATTGGCAGATATTTTCAACTCGTTTTCTATTGCTTTTTTTATCTCGGTAATGCGTATCCCCATATTGTTAAGCACATTGACAGCCTTGCATGATCCATCGCGCAAGATGCCAAGTAACAGATGCTCTGGTGCTATTTGTGCGCACCCTGTGCGTTCTGCTTCTTCACGGCTGTAACCTAATATATCTTTTACTTTCTTCGAAAATTTTTTTTCCATAAAAATAAATTCCTTTCTCTTTAGCTTGTTAAATGCAAACAGCACCTTATGATACACTCTAAATCTTGTTTACAAAGATAATGCTAAAATCATTATATGTGAAGGAATAAATGTACCATATAACTATTTAACAACAAATAGCATGCCGTTTTTTTTATTTTCCTTTATTATAATGCTGCTATCTTTTTATAAATAGGGTAGGGTGTTAAAAATGAACCTGAATGTTAAAATTCTAATAAAGTTTTGTTTACTAAAGTTATGTGAAAGGATTCATTGTAAAACTGAGTGTAAAAGTATGGCTTTAATCAGAAAAACGTGTTTTTACAGCTAAAAAGTTTTCAAAATCGGGCAAAAAGTATTACCTTAGTGCAGTTTTTGTGAACTGTAGAATTGATAATAAATATGTTTAATAAATGATTGACAAAGAGGATAGAATCATAAAGATCAACATCGAAGATGAGATGAAAAAATCGTACATCGACTATTCGATGTCGGTTATTGTGGCGCGTGCGCTCCCAGATGTAAGAGACGGTTTTAAACCTGTTCACCGCAGGGTGCTGTTTGGTATGAACGAGCTTGGAAATAACTCTAATAAGCCACATAAAAAGTCGGCAAGGATCGTTGGTGAAGTTTTGGGTAAATATCACCCACATGGTGATTCTTCGGTATATTATACCATGGTGAGAATGGCACAGCCGTTCTCTATGCGTTATATGCTTGTGGATGGGCATGGTAACTTTGGCTCAGTTGATGGCGACAGTCCGGCTGCAATGCGTTATACTGAAGCACGACTCTCACGTATTGCAGAGGAGATGCTTCAGGATATAGATAAGGAGACGGTTAATTTTAGGAATAACTTTGACGATACATTGCAAGAACCTGAAGTTTTACCTACCCGCATACCTAATCTTTTGGTTAACGGTGCATCTGGTATTGCTGTTGGAATGGCAACAAATATGCCTCCTCATAATCTCAACGAGACTATTGATGCTACTATTGCTTATATTGAGGATACAGACATAACAATTGAGGGGTTGATGCAGCATATTAAAGCGCCAGATTTTCCAACAGGCGGATTTATATATGGTTATGCAGGCGTAAAGGAGGCTTATGAAACAGGTCGTGGGCGTGTTGTTATACGAGCTCGTGCCGAGATTGAAATTGAAGGTAATCGTGAAAGCATTATTATCAATGAAATCCCTTACGGCGTAAACAAAGCAGAACTTATAAAGAATATAGCTGACCTTGTAGAGGATAAGCGAATAGAAGGGATATCAAACATTAATGATGAGAGCGACAGCCGTTCAGGTATGCGTATTGTCATAGATGTTAAGAGAGATGCCAACTCAAGCGTCCTTTTAAATAAGTTGTATAAGATGACAGTGTTGCAGTCATCATTTAGCGTAAACAATATAGCTCTTGTTAACGGAAGACCTCAACTACTTAATTTAAAACAGATTATAGAGGCGTTTGTGAATCATCGCCATGAAGTTGTCATCCGTCGTTCACAATTTGAACTTCGCAAAGCTGAGGAGCGTGCACATATTTTGGAGGGATTAATTCTTGCATGCGATCACCTTGATGAAGTTATACGGCTTATACGCTCCTCAAAATCACGTGATATTGCTCGTGATAAGTTGATGGAGGCTTTCATGCTATCTGAAATACAAGCGCGTGCAATCGTAGATATGCGACTTGGACAACTTACCGGCATGGAGCAGGAAGACCTTCGTTCTAAGTATAATGACACAATGGCACAGATAGTCCATCTGAAAACAATTCTTTCTGACGAAACAGTTTGTATGCAGGTTGTGAAAGATGAGCTACTTGAGATTAAAGAGAAATATGGTGATGCACGTCGTAGTGAAATTGTGTATGCTTCTGAAGATTTTAATGCTGAAGATTTCTATGCAGACGATCAGATGATAATAACCATTTCGCACATGGGTTATATAAAACGTACTCCATTGTCAGATTTTAGAGCTCAGAATCGAGGAGGAGTGGGAGCGAAGGGGAGTGATACTCGCGGTGAGGATTTCATTGAGTATATATACCCTGCATCTATGCACAATTATATGCTTTTCTTTACACAAAAAGGACGTTGCTACTGGCTTAAGGTTTATGAAATACCGGAAGGAAGTAAAAACTCTAAAGGAAGAGCTATTCAGAATATGCTAAATATTGATTCCGGCGATAACGTAAATGCATTTATAAGAGTCAAGAACTTGCAGGATCCTGAATATAACACTACGCACAATCTTGTATTCTGTACTAAAAATGGTGTAATAAAGAAAACAAAACTCGAAGCATATTCGCGTCCGCGTCAGAATGGTGTAAATGCGATAATAATACGAGAGGACGATCAGGTAATTCAGGTAAGACTTACCAACGGAAATTCTGAGATCATAATAGCCAACAAACATGCTCGTGCAATTCGTTTTCATGAGAGCAAGGTACGTGAGATGGGACGCGTTTCATCCGGCGTAAGAGGTATGACACTTGATGAAGGCGGAGAAGACGAGGTTATCGGTATGGTATGTATTGAGAACTTAGAAAAGGAGACTATAATGGTAGTTTCTGAACAAGGTTATGGTAAACGGTCTGAAATAGGAGATTATCGCATTACTAACCGTGGAGGTAAAGGTGTGAAGACATTGAACATTACTGAAAAAACAGGAAATCTTGTTGCTATAAAGAGTGTTACTGATGAGAATGATCTTGTCATAATAAATAAATCCGGTATTACTTTACGAATGCAGGTATCTGATGTCCGTATTATGGGACGCGCAACGCAGGGGGTAAGACTTATTAACCTCGAAAAGAGAAATGATGAAATAGCTTCAGTATGTAAGGTTCAAAGTGAAGTGGATGAAGAGTTGGAAGATAGCATCATAGAGCAGGATGGTTTAATTGGTACTGAATCAGAAGGGATCAAAGAAATCTCAAATGAAGAACAAGATAACACAAATGAATAATATTTTAAAACAATAAAATTTTTAGAGCGATGAAAAAGATTTATTTGACAGTAGCTTTGTCATTATTAGTTATTGCAGGTTTTGCGCAAAAGAGGAATGTTAACAGCGCATATAATGAATCGTGGGCAGAGGCTCCTAATTTTGACAATGCGCGTAAACTGATAGCAGAGGCTATGGTTGATACAACAACTGCTAACTGGGTTAAGACATGGGCTGCCGCTGGATTAGTGGAAATAAGATTTTTTGAAGTAGAATTAGCAAAAAGCATGTTGGGCAGCATAGATGAGGCGACAATGTATAATGCTCTTAAGAACAGTTATAATTATTTTACTAAAGCAGTGGCTCTTGACTCTTTACCGGATGTGAAAGGAAAGGTAAAACCAAAGTACACAAAGGAGATAAAACAGAAACTAAATGACAATAAGGATTATTTCTATTATGGCGGAGGATTTTTCTTTGGCAAAGGCAAAGATAAAGAGGCTTACGAATTCTTTAATATATATGACGAGCTTTGCCGTCAACCGTTTATGGCATCACTTAATATAAATTGCAGTGACACTATGCATATGCAATCACGCTATTTTGCAGCTGTAATGGCGCTTAAATCAGGTGATAACACTGCGGCATTGAAAGCTCTTAAAAGGTCTAAAGATGATAATTTTAATGGATTAGATGTCTATAATTACATTGCCTATATTTATGGACAGAATAAAGATACCGTGAATCAGATAGAGATTTTTAAGGAGGGCCTTCAGAAGTTTGGAGCAGATGCTAACAGAGAGGAGTATTCATTTATGAAACGTATTATAAACATTTACATAAATAGAAATGAGATACCAAAGGCGATTGATATGTTACAGGTAGCACTTAAAGCAGAACCGAAAGACTATGAATATTGGAAAGTTTTAGGCTCATTATATTATGATCAGAAAGATGATGTAAATGCTGTTAAATCTCTCGAAAAAGCAATTGAGGTAAATCCTGATTACGCTGATGCTTATGGTGAAATAGGGCGAATCTATTACAATGCAGCCATAAACGAAAACAATAAGAGTAATGATATAAAAGATAATCTCCTTTATCGCAAAGCGAAGGAAGAGGTTGTAAAACCGGCATTCAAGAAAGCAGCTCCTTTTTATGAAAAGGCTCTTGAATTGAAACCTGAAGAGACCGGTTTTCTTTATAACCTGAAAAATATATACTATAACATAAACGACGGAAAGAATCTTGAACGCATTGAAAAATTATTAAACAAATAATCCGTTGTATATCAGATGAAAAAGAGGTAACATGAATATTTCAGGTTACCTCTTTTTATTTTCTGCAACCATTTATTATCTTATGCCGTCTTAATATAATAGAATTTCATATTTTAGAATATAAAACTATAATAACATTTTAAATTTATAAGCCATGCTGATGTACATTTTATTCGTTTTGGAAGACGTTTTGGACAGTTTTCTCCCAATCATTGCTGTCATCGCACCTTTTGTATGTGCCATATTGATTGTACTTTTTTTTGTACAAAACAAATTTAAAACAGAGAAAGAGAAATGTGATGTAATAAAAGAAGCCGTAAAAAATAACTACAAGTTGCCAACAGAGTTTTATGAAACAAGTAAAAAAAGAAAAAAGAGTCCGTTAGATTCGGCTGTGACTATGTTAATTTTAGGGTTAGCCCTATTGATTTCATCTTTAATAAATGGTGTAAATGGTCATTTTCAGATAATAATGACAACAGTAGCTTTAGTGTTTTTATTGATAGGTATATCTCGTCTTATTATACATAGTGCATATAAAAAAGAAAAAGAGAAGAATAGACTAAATGATAAGGTAGAGGATACATCCTCGGATGATGAATAATCCAAAAAGTTGCGGAAATCAAAGTTACGCGGATGGAATCGAATGAAGATATATTACTTGTGTCTAAAATTGTACTATTTGGAAGTCATAAAGCATTCAGGCTATTGGTTGACAAATATCAGTCGAAGATACGCCGTTTCTTTCTATTGCATACTGATTATAACAGTGAACTAAGCGATGATTTAGCCCAAGATACATTTATAAGATGCTGGGAAAAGATAGCAACGTTCCGTGGTTTATCCTCATTCTCTACGTGGCTTTATACGATTGCATATCATATACTTTCTGATCATTTCCGCAAACAAAAAGATTATTCTTTATTACAAGATGATTATTCAGGTGATATTTATGAACCAACAAATAATCAGGAGTGTAAATATGATATACGTAAGGCTTTAGGAGAATTATCGAATGATGAGAGAATTTGTATTACACTGTTTTATTTAGATGATATGACAATATTAAGAATAACAAAGATTACAGGTATGCCTTCAGGTACAGTAAAATCACACTTATCACGTGGGCGTATTAAATTAAGAGCCTTCTTAAAAGAATATGGTTATGAAAAATGATGAAATAAATAACTTTCTAAAAGAGATAAATGAAATTCCTTATAGTCGGGAATTTACTAACAGTGTTATGTCTAATATAGGGCGTAGATCATCGTTAAAAGATTTGTCTATAATGCTCGTTTGCCTCCTTTGGTTATCTGCGTTTATCTGGACATGGGTAAATATTGATATGATTGCAATCAGTGTACAAAGCTTGTATGTTTCACTTAATGAATTTAAAATTCCATCCGAAATGGAGTTTTATCCATATTTTATTTTCCTTTGTGTTGTTGCTGCTATTTTTTATATAACCGTGGATTGCATTAATAATTTGGATATCTACACACATAATCGTGGTTTTAGTGATGATTACTGATTTATTTAAAAAAAACACAATTGTTCTATAATAAATATTATGTTAAATAGGCGGTTGTGAATCTTAGGTTGTCCTCCATACTTTCATGCTCAGCATAAAGATAATCTTACTATTTTATAGGAATTATAATTGCGTAGCTTCCCCTTTTAAAATGGATAAATAAAGTTTATACTTTTGACTCTTTTGGTAATTATAAATTGAATACATTTGCAAATGTAAAATCAGATTGTATTTATGTTGATAACTAAAGAGTTTATAGATTTCGTGCGTGATCATATTAATGATGATCCATGTAAGTTACGACTTAAAACCTTCAAGAGTGCCTTATTTGACACAGGGTTTGCAGTAGATCAGATAGAAGCCCGTAAAAAGACGCGAACAAAACTACCGGAACTTAACAGCAATCCGGGATTCATCTATCCATCGGTATTATCTGCCGAACAGGCCACGTGTGAAGATGTTGCAAAATATAAAAGAAATCTATTTTTAGACAAGTATCATACACTGTGCGATTTAACAGGTGGTTTGGGCGTTGATACTCTGCTTTTTTCGGATGTAGTTTCTAAGGTAACTTACATTGAGCGATTCGAGAAATATTGTGATGTTGCCAAATATAATTTTACTCTTTTTAATTCTATTTTTAAACTTATTTACTTCAGTTAGCGTTGGATATTCTATTATATAATCTATATAATTTGATTTATAAATCTTTTTCAGTTCTTCATCCATATCGCTAAATAAACAAATGCCTTTATTAT
>JAVVOY010000040.1:4539-19704 GCA_036656055.1 Bacteroidales bacterium | reverse complement strand
TAAAATAAGTCATAACTACACACCCACTCACAAGGATAATACAACCTTCAAAACCACCCACGTCAAAGGGCATGTTATTATCAATACCTTTCTCTGAAAGCTTTCGGTGAAACGCCCTCATGCCGTTTAAAATAACGTCCAAGATACGATTGGTCAGGAAAACCAAGCTTATCGGCTATCTCCTGCACCGACAACTCCGAAGATTGCAAAAGCACCTTTATCTCAAGAACCACAAAATCATCAATCACCCGCTTAGCCGGATGTCCCGTCACACTTCGGCATATATCAGTAAGATACTTAGCCGATATACAAAGTTTATCAGCATAAAATGTAACCTCCCGCTGTAAGACACAATGCTCACGTATCAAAGTGGCAAAATCGTTAAATACCTTATCCCTACGTCCCCTACCCTCTATCTGCTGCCTTGTAAAATAACGATAACATTTATCATAAACATCAAGAATAAAATTCTGAAGGCAGTTTTTTGCAATCTTGAGACGAAACCTATTTTCACTGTCGGCATATGCAGCGCGCGAATAAGATATAAACCCATTTATCATACCCATATTATGGGTAGGGACAGAATAACAAGGATTCTCCTTAAGAAATCGAAAAAAAGATGGCTCCATACGCAAGCAGACCTCACGGAACATATCCGCAGAAAACCTAAACGAGAACATGTCAAAATCCGGACTTACGCCCTCCACCCTAAGAACCGTTCTCGGTAACAATATCACCTGTGTATTCCCTGATACCCTGTATTTTTTAAGATCAATTAAAATATCCGCCCATCCCTTAAAACAGAATAAAATTACCCCACCCTTCAGTTTAGTAAAACGACACATTTCCGGCAAGAACCCATCGCTCCTAACAACAAAAGAGTCATCAACAGGTAAAGAATTAGATATATTGCTTCTTTCCATTTATATTCAATTTAAACTTCACAAAAACAAGTTACGATAATAACGAATATTCAACTATTTATTGCCCATTTTGAATGCAAAAATAGCTATTTTTAGTAATTTTTTAGAACATCAGTTCCTAAAATGAACAATACTACGCGAAGTATGAAAAGTTTCTACAAAAAAAAACAACTAATTTTGCACTCAATTTAAAATAGAGAACAAAATACGATGGACAAAAAGAGTATTAAAACAGGATTTATATTGTTATTATGTTGTCTGGCAAGCTCATGCAAGCAAGCACCGACAGGAATGAGCAACTCGGAATATCAACTCCTCACCGTCCAACCATCCGACAGGACAATCTCCAGCACTTATTCAGCAACAATCCGCGGACGCCAAGATATAGCTATCTATCCGCAAGTCAGTGGCACACTTACAAAAGTATGCGTAACAGAAGGAGAACGCATAAAACACGGTCAGACTCTCTTTATAATAGACCAAGTTCCATATCAAGCAGCCCTACAAACGGCAGAAGCCAACGTTGAAGCAGCCGAAGCAGCGCTCTCTTCGGCAAAACTCACATACGAAAGCCGGCAAGAACTCTACAAAGAGAATGTGGTATCAGAATTCGATCTAAACATATCAAAAAATGCCATGCTTGCAGCTAAAGCACAACTATCACAAACAAAAGCACAAAAACTCAATGCAAGCAATAATTTCTCATATACCATCGTAAAAAGCCCGTCAGACGGAGTAGTAGGCACCCTCCCATACCGCGTAGGCGCATTAGTAGGAGCAAATCTCCCACAACCCCTGACAACAGTATCCGACAATTCAGATATGTACGTCTATTTCTCAATGACAGAGAACCAACTGCTCGGTCTTATCCGCCAGTACGGATCAAAAGACAAAGCCCTCAAACAGATGCCAGCCATCAACCTACAACTCAACGACAAATCCATCTACCCACAGAAAGGAGAGATAGAATCAATAAGCGGTGTGATTGACCCCAACACCGGATCAGTAAGCCTACGCGCCATATTTCCTAATAAAGAAAATCTGCTGCACAGCGGAGGAGCTGGAAACGTAATTATTCCGATACAAAAAAACGGATGCATTGTCATTCCACAATCAGCAACGTTCAATTTACAAGACAAAACATATATATATAAAGTAATAGACGGCAAAGCACAATCATACCAAATACAAGTAACACGAGTTAACGGAGGGAAAGAGTTCATTGTCGATAACGGGCTTGTAACCGGCGATATAATAGTAGCCGAAGGAGTAGGATTACTGCGCGAAGGAAGTCCGGTACAACCTAAAAAAGCCGCAGCAAAAACACCAGCCCACAGCAAAAGCAAATAAATAAGAGGAGGAAAAACAGATGAAACTCAGTACATTTATAGAACGTCCGGTATTATCGGCCGTAATCTCCATTACCATCATAATAATGGGGATTATCGGACTGTTCACTCTCCCTATTGAACGCTATCCCAACATTGCACCCCCAACCATTAACGTCTCCACCACATACTTTGGCGCAAGTGCAGAGACACTTCAAAAGAGCGTTATCGCCCCACTCGAAGAGGCAATAAACGGAGTAGAAAACATGACCTACATGACCTCCTCGGCAAGTAACGCCGGATCAGCCACGATAAATATATATTTCAAACAAGGAACCGATCCCGATATGGCATCAGTCAACGTACAGAATCGCATATCAAAAGCTACCGGAAAACTTCCATCTGAAGTAAAACAAATAGGAGTCACAACATCCAAGCGCCAGACCAGTATCCTTCAAATATTCTCGCTTCACAGCCCTGATAACAGTTATAACGAAAGTTTTCTTTCAAACTACATAAGCATAAACCTCAAGCCCGAAATATTGCGTATTTCCGGAGTTGGCGATATGATGATAATGGGTGGAGAGTACAGTATGCGCTTATGGATGAAGCCCGACATAATGGCACAGTACAAACTTGTTCCATCAGACATATCCACCGCACTTGCCGAACAGAACATAGAATCCGCGACAGGCTCTTTTGGTGAAAATTCAGATGAAACCTACCAATACACAATGAAGTACAAAGGGCGTTTAATAACACCCGAAGAGTTTGGAGAGATAGTAATCCGTTCCACAGAAAACGGAGAAGTTCTTAAACTCAAAGAAGTTGCCGATATAGAATTAGGACGCGACAGTTACGCTTACGTAGGAGGATTGAACGGACATCCCGGCGTATCATGCATGCTTTATCAGACAGCAGGATCAAACGCAACCGAGGTAAACAATCAGATAGACAAATTCCTTAAAGAAGCACAAAAAGATCTCCCCAAAGGGGTTGAATTAACCCAGATAATGAGTTCAAACGACTTTCTCTACGCATCCATCAACGAAGTTGTAAAAACCCTAATAGAAGCCATCATTTTAGTTATCCTCGTTGTGTATATATTCCTTCAGGATATACGCTCCACTATTATCCCCTTAGTTGGCGTTATCGTCTCCCTAATCGGAACATTTGCCTTCATGTCTATCGCCGGATTCAGTATAAACCTTATTACACTATTCGCATTAGTGCTCGTAATAGGTACTGTCGTCGATGATGCAATAATTGTGGTAGAAGCAGTACAGGCAAGGTTCGACGTAGGTTACAGATCATCATACATGGCCAGCATAGATGCTATGAAAGGAATCAGCAGCGCAGTAATAACCTCCTCACTCGTATTTATGGCTGTATTTATTCCAGTATCCTTCATGGGAGGAACATCAGGAACATTCTACACACAATTCGGTCTTACTATGGCCGTAGCCGTAGGAATATCAGCTATCAACGCTCTTACCCTCAGCCCCGCACTCTGCGCTTTGCTGCTCAAACCCTATATGAACGAAGACGGAACACAAAAAAACAACTTTGCTGCACGCTTCCGCAAAGCCTTTAATACTGCATTCAGTTCACTGACTGATAAATACAAAAACATAGTATTATTCTTTATCAAACGCCGCTGGCTAACATGGGGCCTTCTTGGTGCAGCCATAATTGCATTTATCCTTCTGATGAGTGCAACCAAAACCAGCCTTGTTCCCAACGAAGACCAAGGAGTCATATTTGTGAACGTCTCCACAGCACCAGGCAGCTCAATAAAGACCACAAATGAAATAATGAACACATTAGAAGCGCGCATCAGAAATATCCCACAAATAGAACACATACAGAAAGTATCCGGATACGGTTTAATATCAGGACAAGGCAACTCATTCGGGATGTTCATCCTCAGACTTACACCGTGGGAAGATCGCACAAAAAAAGAGGACAATATTCAATCCGTTATCGGACAGATATACGGACGGACAATGGATATAAAAGATGCCTCACTGTTCGCCACATCACCAGGGATGATTCCCGGCTATGGAATGGGCAATGCCATTGAATTACACTTGCAAGATAAGGCAGGAGGAGAGATAACTCCTTTCTTTAAAACTTCACAACAATATCTCGCTGCGCTAAATCAACGACCAGAAATACAGATGGCTTACTCAACATTCGACATACGCTACCCCCAATGGGAAGTAGAGGTAGATGCCTCAAAATGCAAACGCGCCGGGATCACCACCAATATGGTATTAAACACACTTGCCGGATACTACGGCGGGCAATACATCTCAGACTTCAACCGTTTCTCAAAAGTATATAAAGTAATGATGCAAGCCGATCCAAAATACCGTCTTGACGAAACCTCGCTAAATAATACTTTCGTGCGCACAGCAAACAAAGAAATGGCACCACTAAGCCAGTTCATTTCCATAAAACGCACCTATGGAGCAGAGACACTAAACCGCTTTAATATGTACAACTCCATATCAATTAACGCAATGCCTGCCGACGGTTACAGTACCGGAGAAGCAATACGAGCCGTAAAAGAGACCGCAAGTGTAGCAATGCCCAAGGGATACGGGTTCGATTTTGCAGGTATAACACGCGAAGAGAACAACCAGAGCAATACAACTACCATAATATTTATTATCTGTATTGTAATGATTTACCTTATATTAAGCGCACTTTACGAAAGTTTTCTTATCCCTTTTGCCGTAATACTTTCTGTCCCATTCGGACTCTTTGGGAGCTTCCTTTTTGCCAAGTTCTTAGGGCTCGAAAACAACATCTATCTGCAAACCGGGCTTATTATGCTTATAGGGCTTATATCAAAAACAGCTATTTTACTCACAGAGTACGCATCCGAGCGCCGAAAAGCAGGCATGGGGCTTATCGCTTCAGCCGTCAGTGCTGCCAAAGCCCGTTTACGCCCTATACTTATGACGGCACTTACCATGATTGTAGGATTATTCCCGCTTATGGCCGCAACCGGAGTAGGTGCCAACGGAACCCGCTCATTAGGTACAGGCGCCGTCGGCGGAATGGTAATTGGAACCCTCGCTCTACTTTTTGTCGTTCCATCACTTTTCATCGCATTCCAGTGGCTTCAAGAGAGACTAAGCCCGTCAAAAGCGCAAAGTTTCCCAAACGACGATTGGCAGATACGTGAAGAGATAAAACTCAGTAACGAAGAAAAACACAATGCAGGTAAAGCATAAAAAAATAAAGAGATGAAGAAAATAATTATACTTTCCACAATAGCCCTTATCATGGGGAGTTGTGGCATATATAGCAAATACAAACCTGCAAAAGAAGTCCCCAACCACCTTTACGGAAACACCCCTGCAACAGCCGACACATCAAACCTGGGCAACCTCTCATGGAGAGACGTATTTACCGATCAGTATGTGCAAACTCTTATAGACTCCGCCTTAGCACACAATACCGACATGAGGACAGCACATCTGCGCGTCAAAGAAGCAGAAGCCGCACTACTTATGGCAAAACTCTCCTACGCCCCATCAATAGGGCTGTCGCCACAAGGAGCAATAAGCAGTTTCGGAGGTCAGAACGCAACAAAGACATATTCAGTTCCCGTAACAGCATCATGGGAAATAGATGTTTTCGGGCGCCTAACCAATACAAAACGCAAAGCAAAAGCACTCCTCGAAGAGAGTAAAGAGTACGAACAAGCAGTAAAGACACAATTAGTAGCCGCAGTCGCAAATAACTACTTCACCCTACTTATGCTCGATTCACAATTAGATATTACAACCGCAACAGAGACTGCATGGGCTGAGAGCGTAAGAGCATCACGCACAATGAAAAAAGCAGGCATGCTTACCGAAGCAGGTCTTGCCCAAACTGAAGCCACATACTACAATGCATGCACCAGAGTTCTCGATCTGAAAGAACAGATAAATCAAGCAGAAAATTCACTCTGTTTACTATTGGCAGAAGTACCACACAAGATACCAAGAGGGAACTTAGAGACACAGCAATTGCCTGAAAACCTATCAGTAGGAATTCCAATACAAATGCTCTCCAACCGCCCTGATGTCAAAAGAGCCGAATACTCACTCGAACAAGCGTTCTACACAACAAATACCGCGCGCTCCGCATTCTATCCTCAGATAGTATTAGGAGGCAATGCCGGATGGACAAACAGTGCTGGCGGAATGATAATCAATCCGGGTAAATTCCTCATATCAGCCGTAGCATCACTCACCCAACCACTGTTTAATAGAGGCGCAAATTTAGCCCAGCTAAAAATAGCAAAATCTCAGCAAGAACAAGCAAGTCTCAGATTCAGGCAAACACTACTGAATGCCGGGAGTGAAGTAAACAATGCCCTTGAGCAGTATCAGACGGCAAAAAACAAGGCAGAATTCTACGACAAACAGGTAAACGCACTTCAAAGCGCCGCAAAAAGCACAAGCCTGCTAATGAAGCACGGAGACACAACATATCTCGAAGTTTTAACTGCACAACAGACTCTACTCAACGCACAACTCGCCAAAGCATCAAACAACTTTATGCAGATACAAGGTATAATAACCCTATATCATGCACTCGGAGGAGGGAGGATGTAAACACTACAACTGCCACAACCAAATATTTATTAAAAGGTTGCAAGGAATAAAATTTCTGCAACCTTTTATTTTTATCGGAAAAACAGTACCTTTGCCAATACTGAAAAATTCTTGCAAAGAATAGACCGACAATTATTTTATACTACGTACAAACAAAAAGAGATATGAATATTCTTCTTTTAGGCTCAGGCGGACGAGAAAACGCCATCGCATGGAAAATAGGACAAAGCAAAAAATGCAAAAAGCTCTACATAGCACCAGGTAATGCCGGAACGGCAACCGCAGGCATCAACATAGACATAAATACCGATGACTTCGAAACAATCGGAAAATTTGTCCTCCAAAATAACATAGACATGGTAGTAGTAGGACCCGAAGATCCTTTAGTAAAAGGGATTTACGACTACTTCAGAGACACCCCTCAATTATCTAACATTCCCGTTATCGGTCCATCAAAAGAAGGAGCCCGACTCGAAGGGAGCAAGGCCTTTGCCAAAGCATTCATGATACGCCATAATATCCCCACTGCCGCATACAAAGAGTTTACAGCCAAAGATTATGATAAAGCCGTAGAGTTCCTCACAACACTAAAAGCCCCATATGTACTAAAAGCAGATGGACTTGCAGCAGGAAAAGGCGTTTTAATAATAAATGACATAGAAGAGGCAAAACAAGAACTTAAAGAGATGCTCTCAGGCATGTTCGGAGAAGCCAGCAGCACAGTAGTAATAGAAGAGTTCCTCACAGGAATAGAGTGCTCAGTATTTGTTCTAACAGACGGTATTAACTATAAAATTCTCCCAGTAGCCAAAGATTACAAACGCATAGGAGAAGGAGATACAGGTCCAAATACCGGAGGGATGGGAGCCGTATCCCCCGTATCCTTTGCCAACGAAGCATTTATGCAGAAGGTAGAAGATAGAATTGTAATACCAACCGTAAAAGGGCTCAAAAAAGAGGGAATAGATTACAAAGGCTTTATCTTTCTCGGGCTTATAAACGTAGATGGAGAACCTGAAGTAATAGAGTATAATGCCAGAATGGGAGATCCTGAAACCGAAGTCGTAATGCTCCGCATAAAATCCGATTTTGTAGAGTTATTAGAAGGAGTTGCCAGCGGAACACTAAACGAAAAAGAGCTCACCTGCGACCCACGTTACGCAGTAACCGTAATGTTAGTATCAGGAGGCTACCCCGGTAGTTACGAAAAAGGGAAAAAAATAACAGGGCTAGAAAACACCAAAGATAGCATACTCTTCCACGCCGGGACAAAGATTAAAGACGGAAATATAGTCACCAACGGTGGGCGAGTAATAGCCGTAAGTTCATACGGAAAGACAAAACAGGAAGCATTAGAAAAATCATTCCGGAATGCGGAAAAAATAAATTTCGATAAAAAATATCTCCGCAAAGATATCGGTTCCGATTTGAAATAATTCATAAAATCTCAAACAAAGAGACTATACCATATTTATATATGTACGATTCAAGGATAATAAGAATACCAACAGACGCAGCTTCACACTTAGTTTGCATAACAGCAGCAATAGTAATGATTGCCATTGCGGTATTTCTCAAATCCCCAGAAGTAGCTCCTTACAACGGAATAATTCAGATTCCGTCTGTCTCCGAGTGGCTTTCGTCACCAATAGCCATAATAATAAATACAGTCGCAATAATATCCTTGGTGCTGCTCATATCAACCATAACCAACCGTTTTGGACTTACAAGCAGTTATTCCGTACTACCAACAATGTTCTTTCTGATACTGCAATGCAGTAACCCCATGACAGGAGGCCTACTACAAATAGGCACAATTGCCGCAATAGCAATAATGCTATGCACAAATACCCTTTTTGAAAATTACCAGAAGCCCCGCATTGAAAGATCAGTATTTATGATGACCCTGCTACTTGCCACAGTATCTCTATTTTGGTACGAATTTCTGCTATATATCCCTATAATGTGGATCGGTCTTGCACAAATGCACACATTAAAAATAAAGACACTCTTTGCCTCACTTATAGCCATTGCCACCATAGCGTGGATATATACAGGAGCCGTATATATAGATCTGCTACCAACACCCATAAACCCATTTCATGGAACAGAATTCAACATAAACATACCCGATTATGCAAACCTTCCATCCACAACTATATTTACAATTATATCAACAATTCCCGCAATTACAATTCTTTTTGTATTAAAACTAAGCACACTATACAGTGAGATGCAAGACAAAATATCAGTACGCAACTACAACATGTACATAAATACAGTTGCTTTTCTGACATTTATATTTATGATAATAAATCCGAGTCAAATACTCAATTTCCTGCCAATATTCAACTGCGTCGCAGCAATAGAAGCAGCACGCTATTTCAATACAATAAGGACAAAATCAAAACTTAGATTTCTCTACTTTATAACAGCAATTTACCTTGTTCTATATATAATATGGATTTTATAGCGCAACTCTCAGAATGGGGTTACATAGGATTATTCACAGCAGCATTATTAGCCGGCAGCATATTACCATTTTGTTCCGAGGCGGTCCTTGCAATACTATTAGCAGCCGGCTACAATATCCCCCTATCGCTCACCGTAGCCACAGCAGGTAACTTCATCGGAGGAATGACCTGCTACTACATAGGGAGGCTTGGTAAATTAGATTGGATTGAGAAATATCTGCGGATAAAACCAGAAAAATTAGCAAAAGCCGAACTATTCCTGCAAAAAGGGCCAGGAGGATTAACCGCTTTCCTATCATTCCTGCCAGCCGGCGAAACCATTGTTGTAGGGCTCGGATATATGAGGGCAAATATATGGATTACAGGCATATCCATGCTAGCAGGTAAATTTCTAAGATACTACCTTATATTTGTAGGAGTTGATTTTTTCATCTGATAAATTAGAAGCAATGTTTCAGTAAATATCCAAAAAACGCCAGAGATTATGCGAATAAAAAAATCCATATCCACTCGTTTAAGCCTCTTTATAATAATATTCACGGGGTTCCTATTCGTCTCCTCCTCATTCGCCATGTTCTTTTTCTCAAAAGAGCTTATTCGCAAAGAGGCTTTCACCAAAGCCGACATACTGCTTGACAATATAAATAACGAAATCAACTCCTTTTTCCTCATGGTCTCCCTTACCGTAGACAATACATCATGGAACATATCGAAAGAGATAAACAGTCCCGACTCGCTATACATTACAACCAGACGCATACTCAGTAACAGCCTCACAATAAAAGGTAGCACAATCGCCTTAGAACCGGGATATTCCAAGAATACCCCTCACTATTTTGCCCCCTATTCATATTACGAAGGAGATAAAATAAAGACAAAACAACTCGGAGGCGGTAAAAAGGACTACACCAAAGAGCAATGGTACTACAAGGCCAAAGAGACAGGACGAGGTATCTGGTGTGACCAGTATTTCGACAATCTCGGAGCCGAAATACTGATGACCACGTACACAAGACCTCTTTACAATTACGAAGGAATATTTTTCGGAGTAATAACCGCAGACATATCTTTAGACTGGTTAGAGAAAGTAATAAACTCCTCAAAACCATACAAAGAGGCATCAATGATGGTAATTAGTCCCAAAGGTAAATACATTGTAAACGAAGACCCAAAAAAGATCAAGCAGCCGGCCTTTGCCAATGCCATCAATGTAGTTCCAGATACGACCCTCGCACGGATAAAAGCACAGATGATAAAAGGGAAAGAAGGGTGGGCACCTTTCAAAGCAAATGGCAAAGACATGTTCATTTTCTATCGTCCAATTGAAGCCTTAAACTGGTCATTAGCCATGATATGCCCGGCAAATGCTATATTCAAAGAAGTAAACCAACTTGCAATATGGATGTCAGTCGTACTCTTCTTATCCCTTATAATACTATTTGTATTCTGTTACAAGATAATACGTCGCATAACATTACCCCTCAGAATACTTACCAAATCAGCAGAAATAATAGCAGAAGGCAATTTCTACTCCCAATTACCTAAAATATCCACCGGAGACGAATTATCACAACTATGCAACGCATTCGAATCCATGCAGAACTCCCTCTCTAAATATATAACACAACTAAAAATTACGACAAGCGCAAAAGAGCGCATAGAGAGTGAATTACGTATCGGCAGCAAGATACAATTTGAGATGCTGCCACATGCCGTTCCAAAATTCACGACGTCAAAAGAAATAGATCTATTCGCAGCACTGCAACCGGCAAAAGAAGTAGGAGGTGATTTTTACGACTATATGTTAAAAGGCGACAAACTCATCTTTATAATTGGCGACGTAGCAGGAAAAGGAGTTCCAGCAGCACTTATGATGGCAATGATAACATCCCTATTCCATTCCGTGGCAACAATACATGAAAAGCCTGAAAAGATAGTACAAGAAATAAACCGTACAATAATAGAAAAAAACAACTCAGACATGTTTGCCACATTAGTTGTGGGAATAATTTCGCTCAATACAATGGAAGTGAGTCTATGCAATGCCGGACACAATCCGTTAGTGCTTATCACAGAAGGGAAACGCCCCATTTTCATAACAGTCACCCCTAACCTTCCAGTAGGAGTAATTGAAAATATGAAATATAAACCGGACAAACTTGTTATTACCAACGGAGACACACTATTTTTATATACAGACGGAATAACAGAAGCCGAAAACAAAGACAAAGAATTATTCGGCGAAAAGCGATTTATAGATATGCTATCCGCCACACCACCCGATTCAGTACAACTACTTATAATAAATGCCCTCTCTGCAATCAGAAACTATACAAAACAAACAGAGCAAAGCGATGACATTACAGCAATGGCCATACGTATAGGTGGCACACCGCCCAACACACTTATCCTAAGAAACAAGATAGAAGAGATAGAAAAACTTATCCCATTTACAGAGATGCTCAGCCAAAAAGCAGGGATATCACCAACAGAAGGGCTAAGCCTAAACCTTGTCCTTGAAGAAGTAGTATCAAATATAATCCTATACGGCTACAAGATAAAAAAAGAAGATCAGATAAAAATAACATGTACAATTTATAACGAGACAATAATATTTACAATATCAGATTCAGCAAAGATGTTCGACATAACAAAATCCTCACCCAAAGTAGACATAACCCAAACAGCAAAAGAGCGACCTATCGGAGGACTAGGCATATACCTGATAAACAATATTATGGATAGTGTGGAATATTTTAATATCTGCGGCTACAACACACTTATATTAAAGAAAAATATATCAAAACAACAATAAAAACATTTTAACTATGAAGAGTACCATCACAACAGAAAACGGGAAAAGCATCATAACTATCGAAGGGAGAATAGACACCCTTACAGCAACAGATTTTCTCAAAGAGATAGAGCCTCTTATGAATATAGAAAATCCAGACATAGAGATAAACTGCAAAAAGCTCGAATACATTAGCAGTTCAGGACTCAGAGCATTACTGTCCCTGCAAAAGAGTGTATCAGCAAATGGGGGCAAATTAGTATTATTACACACTGCTCCAGCAATAAACGAAGTATTTAAAATAACCGGATTCTCATCAATATTCACAATAATCTGATTTCCGTATGAATATAGGAGCGTTAGAGTTTGGCGAAAAACCTCTGTTCCTTGCACCAATGGAGGGTGTAACAGATATATCCTTCAGGCTTATGTGCAAAGAATTTGGAGCAGACATGGTATATACCGAATTCGTATCAGCCGATGCACTGATAAGGCATATAAATAAAACAGAGGCAAAACTCACCATCTCCGAAGAAGAACGTCCCGTAGCAATGCAAATATACGGACGCGAAATAACGGCAATGGCAGATGCTGCAAAGATATGCGAAGAAGCAAAACCGGACATCATTGACATAAACTTCGGATGCCCCGTAAAACGTGTCGCCGGTAAAGGGGCAGGAGCCGGTCTTCTGCGTAACATTCCACAGATGCTTGCCATAACCAAAGCCGTTGTAGAAAGCGTAAAAGCACCTGTCACGGTGAAGACAAGGTTAGGGTGGGATAACGATTCAAAAATAATAGAGACCCTTGCCGAAGAGTTACAAGATTGCGGTATAAAAGCCCTTACAATACATGGTCGCACACGTAGCCAGATGTACACCGGAAATGCCGATTGGAGTCTTATTGGCAAAGTAAAAGCCAATCCGCGCATAAAGATACCAATAATAGGTAACGGTGACATAACCTCGTCCGAAGAAGCACTCACACATTTCAATCTTTACCAAACCGATGCCATAATGATAGGACGCGCAGCAATAGGAGCCCCATGGATATTTCGCGACATAAAAGGAAACATAAACGATCCCGAAAATTATCAGCCACTTACACCCTCAGAAAAAATGGAAGTACTCCGTAGACAACTACGCGAAAGCATAGAGCGGCTTGACGAACGCCGAGGCATATTACATATCCGTCGCCACCTTGCCGCCACAACGCTATTCAAAGGAATCCCAAACTTCAGAGATACTCGCATAGCAATGCTCAGGGCTGAAAAATCCACAGACCTTATGAACATATTCGACACAATACAAGAACAATTTTTATCATAAAAAACCATGAAAATAAAAACATTACTAACCATTGCAGTGCTGACGGCACTTACAATAAATGCTACCACAGCTCAAAACACGATATCAAAAAAATACACATACCGTGACACAACAGTAGCCGAATTCTACAAAGTTACAGTCTCATCAGCCATAAACGTAATATATCGGCAAAATAGCGACTCTTCACAAATAGCACGCATATATGCCAGCAACAACACGGCAGGAATTGTTAAACTAAAAGTACAAGACGGAAACCTGAATATAAAATACGGCAAAGAGTACACAAAAGATTTCGGAATTATAGTAGTATATATCTATTCAAAAAGCCTCATATCAGTAGACTGCAGCGGTGGCGGAGTCTTCTCCACCGATGGGACAGTATCCGGATCATTCGTATCCCTAAAAGTAACAGGAGATAGCCAAATACGCTGTACACAACTTAAATACAACAACATAAAAGGACGGCGAGGAATAGGGCGCGGCGACTTAATTATAGGAGGTACGGCCGATATGGCAGAGTTGTCTATTCTGGGACGCGGAGAAATAAACGCAGAAAATCTCATAACCGATGACATAAAAGGGCGAATATTCGGGACAGGAGATATCGGTTGCAATGTAAATAAATCCATTGAGATAAACGGAATTGGACGCGGGGCAGCCTATTGCAAAGGAGCACTCGAAATATCCGGCAAATCATCCAAAATAAAGAAAATGGTAAAATAGAGTATAACAATAATGATACATATTTGCCGTTATTAGTACAAGCAAAGTTTTCACAAAAACTCTGCATAAAATTTGTATTAAATAAAATTCAATAATTATTCCCATCACTTAATGAAAAGACTTGTCTTTGCAACAAATAATAGCCACAAACTAAGCGAAGCACGTAAAATACTTACTGGGAAGATAGAGATACTCTCACTCAGTGATATAAGTTGCCATGCCGAAATTCCCGAAACGGCAGACACCCTTGAAGGTAATGCCCTTATAAAAGCACGATACATTAAAGAGCATTTCGGATACGACTGCTTTGCCGATGATACAGGGCTGATCGTAGAGGCATTAAACGGGCGTCCCGGAGTATATTCGGCTCGCTATGCAGGAGAGCCCAGCAACGCACATAAAAACATGGAAAAACTTATGTCCGAGATGCAAGGCAAGACCCACCGCAGAGCCTCTTTCACAACCTGTGTAGCCCTTATAATAGATAAGGAAGAACAGATATTCACAGGAGAGATAAAAGGAGAAATTCTTCAGTCGCCTCACGGCACGGCAGGATTTGGATACGATCCACTCTTTGTTCCGGACGGGTACAACAAATCTTTTGCCGAACTTGGCGATGAAATAAAGAACCATATCAGCCACCGCGCACGCGCAATGGAGCAGTTGGCAACATTCATCACAGCCAATATGGCAGATTAAGATTAAAGGGAAAACTCCAAATTCTGAAAACCACAATGAAAAGGACAGCAGCAATACTTTTCTCGCTAATTTGCTTGGTTGCAAACATTGCAGCCCAGACAGAGATGTTTCAATGGCAAACATACTCCTCTTTCGACACCCCAAAACAGATAGTCGAAGGGCGTGATCACGTATATTTCCTCGCTGACGGATTCCTCTATTCATTCGGCAAGAGCGACAATGAAATAAAAGAGTTAAGCCGCAAAAACTATTTATCCGACTCCGACATATCAATGAT
>JAVVOY010000040.1:960-4529 GCA_036656055.1 Bacteroidales bacterium | reverse complement strand
TAAAAACAGCAACATTGACATCATTTACGGCACCCATACATACAATATTCCATACATTAAAGAAGCTGCAATAACATCATCAAAAACAATAAACAACATAAATTTTAATCCCGAAAAAGATGAAATATATATATCCACAGACTTCGGAATAATAATAATAAACAGTAAGAAATACGAGGTAAAAACAACTTTCGATCTCGGAGTTAAAATCCATGACACCTCATTCATGAAAGACAGATATTATATTCTCGCCAATAACAACCTATACAGCTGTTCCGATAAAGAGATCCCTTACAAATTTGAGAACTGGAGAGAAGAAGCACTTACCGGAGGAATAAATATGATTGCCGATGCAGAAGCAATATGGATACAATCAACAGTCAGCCTTTTAAAATTTAAAGAAAACGGGCAGATATCTGAGGTAAAATCAGGCACATTCACTTCAATCGACAAAACACCGGGAGGAGAAATATACATATACGGCGATAACAAAATAATAGTTTATAATACCGATGAGACACAAAAAGATTATATAAATCTCACCACATACATAGATTATACTCCTATATCCGTATATTGCGGAAACAACTCCACCACATACTGGATTCTAAATAAAAAAGGGATCTGCTCATACAAAAGAGTAAAAGACACCTTCACCCTAACGGCAAACGTACCCATACATGACAAACCAATTGTTTCCGCCCCATACTCGCTGACAATATCCGGCAAGACACTATATACCATCCCAACCGGTGTAAATATCGACTTTGAAGAGCAGTCTACCGCTGCAAATATAGCCTATCTGCGCAATTACTATTGGGAAAATGTATCGGGCGATGATATTCCATCGTTCAACTCCCCTAACCGCAAATTCGCCACACCTTCAAAATTAGCTATCCACCCAGATAACGATCAAATAATATATGTCGGCACATGGTTTGACGGGCTTTATCGTATAAAAAACGGAAAATATGATGCTATCTGGAATCAGAATAACAGTCCGATAAGAGGAGTTTCAAACAATTACACACTTCAAGTAAGCGGTCTCTCTTTCGACTCAGGTCGCAACCTTTGGTTTACAAATTACAGTCCCGACAACGGATTGCTTGTACTCAAACCCGATGGGAATATGGTAACCTTCCCAATAGAAGACCTTAGAGATAAAAAATATCCCTCCCAAATACTCCATCCAAAACAGTCAAAAACAAAGTGGATAGTTTGCCAAAAAGGTCCAAGTTTTATATTTGCCTTGAATATAAACGGAACATTAGAGAATAAGAACGACGACACATACCGTATGTTTAAAACGTTCATTGATCAGGATTCGAGGACCATAGACGGTACTGTTTTCCTGTGCGCAACCGAAGACATGGATGGAAAAATATGGATAGGAACCGACCGCGGTCCAATAATACTTAACAAACCAGATAATTTCAGGAACAGTTCATATTCTTGTTACAGGGTAAAGATACCGCGTAACGATGGGACAAACAACGCCGATCTACTCCTTAACGATGAGATAATACGAGCAATAGCAGTAGACGGAGCAAATTACAAATGGATAGGGACACAAGGTTCCGGCGCATATCTTATTTCACCAGACGGATTAACAACACTCTATCACTTTACAACAAAAAATTCCCTTATACCCTCAGATATAATATACGATATAGCAATAAATCAAGAGACAGGAGAGGTATATTTTGCAACCGACAAAGGGCTCGCATCATTTCGTGCCGAAGCATCTGAAGCAAAAGAAGATTTCAATAACGTATACGCATTTCCCAACCCTGTTCGCCCCGACTTCACCGGAGTGATAACAATTACAGGCTTAGAATTAAATTCGCTTGTAAAGATAACCGATACCGTAGGAAATCAAATTTACCAAAACTACTCCAAAGGAGGGCAGATCGTATGGAACGGTAACCAAAGTAACGGCAAGCGCGTAAAGAGCGGAGTATATTATGTATGGATGTCCTCAAGCGATGGAAAAGAGGGAATGGTTGCAAAGATCGTCTTTATAAATTGAGATAATATAACAGACAAAAATATTACGCCGAAACAGAAACCTTAAATCCAAACCCACGTACACGATCAGCAATCCTCTCCATATCCTCACGTGATACCTTTTGCAGATCTTTTTCAGGGGTCTCACGTGCAATAGTATAAATCATAACCTGCCGCGGTTTAAGTTCCTTCACCACCCCTATCCATGCCTCAATCTCATCTTCCGTAGTATTATCTACCACTACCCCATTGTGAAGTCCGCGTACGAACATAGTTTGCAGTATAAAATTACCATCAAAACGTTTCAATCCATCAATCTGTTTTACCACGGTAAAGTCCCCCGAAACAGGAGCATTAAGAGTTTTTAGCGTTCCATCAATAGCAGAATCCAATTTAAGAATATTATTATCAACCCTACACAAACCTCTGAAAACAGATTCATCAAAAACACGAGTTGCATTTGAAAGCACAGAAATTTTTACCTCAGGAAAATATCTATTGCGCAATAATATAGCATCATCTATTATCCCCTCAAATTCAGGATTCAGCGTAGGTTCTCCATTTCCGGCAAAGGTAATAACATCAAGACGTTCATTGGCATTTTTCATCGTTTCCAGACGCTCTTTAAGCGCCAACTTCACCTCTTTGCGTCCACGCATGCGTCTATCCTCTGTACGCTCGCTATTATATCCACATTCACAATATATACAATCAAAAGAACATATTTTTCCTCGTGAAGGGAGCAGATTAACACCAAGTGAAACTCCTAATCTGCGACTGTTTATTGGACCGAAAATTATATCTTCAAAAAGTTTAGTAGACATATTATTTTTTATCTCGCTTACAAAACAAAGCCCCTATTTAAATTACAGCATTACAAACAAGCTATTTATATAAGCCTTTCGCACAAAGTTATAAATAAATAATCTTATACCGTTAAAATAATGCTTAGAATTCCATATATTTAACTGAAACACTATAATATATAATTTGTTCCTCCGTTTTTAGTAAAATATTTAGATTCTCTTCTTTATATAATTATAAAGTAAAGAATTACCTTTGCTTCACGGATGAAAAAGTTTTTCATATATACATTATTGCTTTTTATCTCATTTTCATCGGTAGCCTATGCCGATGGAGATACAAATCCGTATTTGCGAAAATACTCTATTTTCAGTCAACCTTACCTCTCAATAATAGAGACAGGAGACACAGTAATTACAGTAGATATTATTCCTGTATATTGTATGCCCCCATATAAATTTAGAAACAGAAAAGACGAAAAATTTTATTGGAAAACGGTGCGCGATGTAAAACGCACATTACCCTACGCCAAAATGGTACGCGCGGCACTCATTGAAACATACAACTATATAGAGACACTTCCAGAAGAAAAACGAGCGGCACACCTTAAAAGGATGGAAAAAGATATATTCAACGAATACAAACCAATTCTCAAAGATTTTACATACTCACAAGCAAAGATGCTGATAATCCTTATCAACAGAGAGTGTAATCAAACATCCTTTAGTATTATAAAAGCATTTTTGGGCGGGTTTAGA
>JAVVOY010000040.1:0-950 GCA_036656055.1 Bacteroidales bacterium | reverse complement strand
CAGGATTTTGGCAGACATTCGGCAGCATATTCGGACTTAGTCTCAAAAAAGACTATGAACCCGAAAAAAGCGAAAGAGATAAAATAATAGAACGGGTATGCACCCTTGTAGAATCAGGTATGCTATAAATCAAGTTGCTTAAAAAAATCCCATATAAACAGCCCCGCAGCTACCGAAACATTAAGTGAATGTTTCGTGCCAAATTGAGGTATCTCTATCGAACCTTCACATATATCCACAACCTTTTGCTGCACACCGTTTACCTCATTTCCAAGAACTAAAGCATACTTTTTTCCCTTCTCTACAATAAAATTTTGTAACATTATACTGTTTTCAACCTGCTCAGCAGCATAAACACAATAACCCTCATCATGTAATATATCTATTACCTTACATGTATCCTCATTATACTCCCACTCCACACTATCCTCAGCCCCTAATGCCGTTTTATGAATCTCCGCATTAGGAGGGAAAGAAGTAACACCACATAAGTATAATTTTTTTACCATAAAAGCGTCAGAAGTTCTAAATATCGAACCAACATTATTAAGACTCCTTATATTATCAAGAACAACTACCAAAGATATTTTTTCAGCTTTTTTAAAATCCTCTTTTGATAATCTCTGTAATTCAAATACTGAAAGTTTTTTCATAATAACATCTACAATAAAAAATTAAATGTCCACAAAGATAGTATAAGCCTAATATAGAGACAAATTAGTTTATCTATTTCATTATATTAATCTAAATGGTAATAACGTGTTAATATCTAATAATAACTTTACTATAACTTATAATACTTTTCACTTGTATATTCAAAAATAAATATTCTATAATAGTATAAATTAAAAACACTAATATAGTTGATACATATTTAATCAATACTTATACCCATTCAAAATTGCATTTATCAATAGCATTAATAAAAAAAATAGCTAACTTTGCAGTTT
>JAVVOY010000039.1:0-21011 GCA_036656055.1 Bacteroidales bacterium | reverse complement strand
AATGTCTATTTATTTTACAAATAGCTTGTTATAAAAAATAACAAGAATCATCTTTGACAGAGCCTACAAATATTGGTACATTCAAATATATAGATGCGCTTTTTTATTTACTCAATTCAATAAATAAATTACTACATTTGTAAAACACACAACATATTTAGTAATTGTGCTTTTTTAGCACCGAATAAGAACAAATTAAAATGGCATATAATGGATACACTAATTAAAAGAGTTTTTTGCCTATTGTTAATATCAATGGTCTGTACTTCGGTTTCAGCACAATTTAAATGGCTCAATCCAATGGACGCAGGATTCCCTGTCGTTCAGAATCAAGGATTCACTGCAGAAATAGGAAAAACATACACCCGCCTGCCGGAAAGGGCAAGTGGAGTGGTAAGTGATAAAGTGATGGAGCTATCGAAACAATCTGCTGGGCTTGCAATACATTTTTACAGCAATGCACAACAAATTAGTGTACGTTATTCCGTATCGGGCGAGATAGATATGCCTAATATGCCTGCTACTGGGGCTTCCGGCTTAGATTTGTACTGTATAGATAATATGGGTGAGTGGCATTTATGTTCGGGAAATTATAACATCGGCAAGACGAGTACATTTTCTTATAATATTACAACCAATGAAGGAGGCAATAACCACAGGTTTGAATATCGGTTGTTCTTGCCACTTTATAATAGTGTAACATCATTGGAAATAGGGATTCCAAATAGGGCTGATTTGCAATTTATCCCTGTTTCTACCGAGAAACCTATTGTCTTTTATGGAGCATCAATTGCACAAGGTGCTTGCGCCTCGCGTCCGGCAATGGCATGGAGTACCATTATGCAACGTTCGTTGGAATTACCGCTGTTAAATTTTAGCTTTTCAGGGAACTGTATGCTTGAGAAAGAGGTACTGCAATTTATCAGTGAACCAAATGCTAAATTGTATATTCTTGACTGCATGGCAAATCTTTCTGATAAAAGTGAATCTGAAGTAAATGCCTTGATTACGACCGCGATAAAACAGTTGCGGAAATCTAGCAATGCTCCTATCCTACTTGTTGAACATGCTGGATACTGCAACGAAAGTTCTGACAAGAAACTACGCGATGATGTTATAAAAGTTAACAATGGATTACAAGCTGCTTATAATGCTTTATTAGCAGACGGGACAAAGAATCTCTCTTATCTGTCGCGAATGGAGTTGGGTCTCCCTGCTGATAGTTGGGTTGACTATATCCATCTTTCGGACTACGGAATGAAACAACAGGCGAAAATTATTGAAAATAAAGTTAGAGAGATACTTAATACTTTTCTTACCGGCAGCATTAATCTATCAAATACGGATGGACGCCGTAGCGCAAATCTTAAGATAAAAACGTCTGATGATATTAATTTTTTTAAAGGGTGGATATCTATTGGGTATATGAATTCATGGGATGGTACAAGCCCGCTATCGGACGTGGATATAGCAAGGAATTTTGTTGCAGTAGGAAATACTGCCGGAAATAACAATATTGCTTTAGGTACCAGCGGAATTTTGAAACAGACTAAAATAGAGTGGAAAGAGGCTGCGATAGATGCCAATACCCCTTTTATAGCTATTATCGGAGATGGAATTTCAATAAAAGATGCAACAAATATTGCAGTTATAAAGTTTAACGTTTCTAAAAAAGAGCTCCTTTGGGAAACAGCGGATCAAAAAAGCATAAATATCTCTGCCAATCAGAGTGAAGATCACATTGCCCCTGTTATAGGTCAGATAATTGAGGCTGATGGGGTGAAATATTTAAAACTCGCATCATTCAAATACCCTACCGGTATTGAGACCGCGAAAAACAGCAACATAAAAATACTTGTAAGAAACGGAGCAATAAACATATCTTCAGTTGAGAAGGAAAGTATTATATCAGTTCTGGATATGAGTGGCCGAATATACAGAACAATAATAGCAAATGAGGGGACGGTAGAGATTACGGCTCCTTCAAAAGGTATATATATAATAAGTTTTCAGGATAAGAATAATAAACAAATATATATGACACAAAAGATAATTGTTTATTAAGGGAAATAATAGACTGGCGATTTTACTTTTAGATGCCAGTTAGTTTTGAGAATAAAACGGTCCCCTATTTTACAAATTAATACATTGTATCAAATAATTTAAAATGAAACAAAGATGTTAAGATTAATCAAAAAAGCCTCTAGTTTGTTGCTAATATCTATGATTTGCTCTTCTGCTTTTGCTGTAAAATGGTATAATCCTATTAATGCAGGATATGCTGTAATACAGAATCAAGGGTTTTCTTCAGAGATAGGTAAAACATATAATCGCTTGCCGGAAAGGGCAAGTGGGGTGGTTAGTGATAAAGTGATGGAGCTATCGAAACAATCTGCTGGGCTTGCAATACATTTTTACAGCAATGCGCCACAAATTAGTGTACGCTACTCTGTATCGGGTGGTATAAATATGTCACATATGCCTGCCACCGGAGTTTCAGGTTTGGACTTATATTATATTGACAGCAATGGTAAATGGAATATATGTTCAGGTAATTACTCTATTAATAACTCAAGCTCATATACCTATAATAATACAGAAAGAGATCCACGTCACTCTCACGGATTTGAATATAGATTATACTTACCGCTTTATAATAGTGTGACATCTTTAGAAATAGGGATACCTGAGGGGTCAGAGCTGCAATTTATTCCGATTGCTCCCGAAAGACCAATCGTTATATACGGAACATCTATCGTTCAGGGTGCATGCGCTTCTCGTCCGGCAATGGCATGGAGTACCATTATGCAACGCTCATTAGGATATCCATTACTAAATTTCGGCTTTTCGGGTAACGGAAAACTTGAAAAAGAGGTGTTGCAATTTATCAGTGAACCAAATGCAAGACTATTTATTCTCGACTGCTTGGCAAACATTGCCAATAAAAGCGAGTCTGAAGTAACAAACTTAGTTATTGAGGCAGTAAAACAGCTACGCAAAACAAGCAGCGCCCCTATCCTACTTATTGAAAGTGCCGGATACAGTAACTCATGGACTGATAAAACAAAACACGATGAACTTATAAAGGTTAATTCAGGATCGCTAAAAGCGTATAACGCCATACAGACTGAGGGTATAAAAGAGGTGTATTATATCTCTCGTGAGGATATTAATTTCCCTGTTGACGGATGGGTTGACTATGTACACCCTTCAGACTATGGTATGCAGCATCAGGCTATGATTGTTGAAAATAAAGTCCGCGAGATACTTAATATTCCTGTGGGAACTATTTCAACAACAATTCCTGTTACGCAACGCAGAGAACCAGATAGTTACGAATGGCAGGCAAGACACCGTGCAATCATAGACCTTGAAAAGAGTAATCCTCCAAAGGCGTTAATAATTGGTAACTCCATAACTAATTACTGGGGGGGGGAACCAAATGCTCATATTAAAAATGGGCCTGTATCATGGAATAATGTTATGCGCCCTGCCGGTTTTATAAACCTCGGTTATGGTTGGGATCGTATTGAGAATGTACTCTGGCGCGTATATCACGATGAACTGGATGGATTTAATACTGAGAAGATAGTCTTGATGATAGGTACTAATAACTTTGAGACAAACAGCGATCAGGAGATTGTTGATGGCTTGAGATTTTTATTGGCGGCTATCAAATACCGCCAACCTAAGGCTACTATTAAAATAATGGGTATTTTACCGCGACGCGCAATGGAGGAGAGAGTAAGAAATATTAATGTAATGATAAGGCAAATGGCAGAGAAAGATGGATATAAGTTTGCTGATGTTAGCTCCCTTCTGGTTAACAATTCAGGTATGATTAACGAATCGCTCTTTAATGACGGGCTGCATCCTAACGAAAGGGGATATAGCTTAATAGCCTCAAAAATAGCCGAATAATATTTATCTTATATTTTTAAGATACGACTTTAATAGTTATAATACTTTATAACGCAACAATGACAGAGCATATAACTCTGTCATTGTTGCGTTATATGCTAATTTAAGAATATCTAATCGCAATCTATTTTATAAAATTAAAATCATGGCTTATTTTATATTCGGCTTTACAGCTACTCGGCAAGGATTGTGACATTATATGGGTACATTTAAATGGTCTTCATTTAATGTTTTTATAAATATAACTGTATTGCATAGGGTTTTGGCTATTTCTTTGCAATAAAACCGTATTCTATGTCATGCACTGATAATATCATAAATGAAAACAGCAATAGAAACTATATAATCAATGCTGCTTACCACCCTGAAACGGGTGAAGGGAGCTATTCGGGAAAACGGACTCCTGTTCATCTGCCTGATGCACCAATATCTCTGCAATATATTCCGGAAGAGATGGAAAATGTTGAAATCGTATCGCTGCTGAGGCACTATGGATCAATAGGGGAATTTATAAGTAAACACCTTGGTGAAAACGTCACTGATGAACTAACAGACGAAGTATGGCGGCGGTGGCTCATGGTTAGAATACGATACGACTTTGAGTTTTGGGCGGTAATGTTTGTAAAGATAAAGGAGAAATTAGGTGAAATGGATATCCCATTCAGGCTTAACCGTCCGCAACGCCGATTGCTTGCAGAATTTGAGGAGATGCGCCGAAAAGAGCTGCCAATAAGAGTTATTCTGCTGAAAGCTCGGCAATGGGGAGGGTCTACGCTTGTACAGATATATATGGCATGGATACAACTTGTACACCGCCGAAATTGGAATAGCGTGATCTGTGCTCACCTTAAGGATTCTGCTCTGAATATAAAGGGGATGTATACTAAACTGTTAGATAACTATCCTGCTTGGCTTCTGGGAAAAGAAAAGCCGTTGAAGTTTCAGCCTTTTGAGAAAATGGGAAATACATCGGTAATTGCTGAGACAAAGTGCAGAATTACAATAGGTTCTGCAGAGACGCCTGAGTCAGTGCGCGGAAATGATGCCGTAATGGCACACCTATCTGAGGTTGCTTTCTGGCCGGCATCTCCACACAAAACTCCTGAAGCTCTTATACGGTCGGTATGCGGTTCGATTGCTTTGATTCCACTCTCGGTAATTGTTCTTGAGAGTACTGCAAATGGAACCGGAAATTTTTTCCACAAGGAGTGCCAACGCGCTAAATTAGGTGAAAGCGACAAGAAATTTGTATTTATCCCTTGGTTTGAAATTGAAATGTACTGTGCTGAAATTGAGAATTATGCTGAGTTTGTAAAGTCTATGACCGAATATGAAAAGCATCTTTGGGTATTAGGGGCAACACTTGAGGCTATTGCTTGGTACAGAAAAAAACGTCTTGAATATGCTGAGCATGCTGATATGATGGCTGAATATCCATCGGATGACATAGAGGCTTTTAACTATTCAGGTGAGAGGATATTTGATATAAGACACGTTGAACGGTTGCGCAGGGAGTGTCGGGTACCGGAGTTCATAGGGGATGTTTATGGAGATGGGCATGATGGGAAAACAGCATTATTTAATGTAAAATTCTCGGCTGAAAGCGGTGGTGGATTAAAGGTTTGGGCTATGCCTGATAAATCGCAGGAGAGCTCCGGACGATATATAACGGTTGTGGATATCGGGGGACGTTCTGACAAAGCAGATTATTCTGTTATCGCCGTTTTTGACCGCTATTGGATGATGTATGGTGGTGTACCTGAGATAGTGGCGCAGTGGCGGGGGCATACTGACCATGACATTCTTGCATGGAAAGCGGCACAGATAGCATTGTTTTATAACCGCGCACTGCTGGTAATTGAAAGCAATACGTTAGAGACTGAAAATGTGGGCGGTGAACATACGGAATATATTCTTGAAACAATAGCTGGATGTTATGACAATTTATACAGCCGACCACCAGCAAATATGATACGTGGCGGTGGTAGTCCACGCTGGGGATTTCACATGAATCGTTCTACAAAAATGTTACTGATAAACAATCAAATACGTATGTTACGTGAAAACGGATATATTGAGCGAGATATGGCGGCATGCTATGAACATGATGTTTTTGAACGTAAGCCTAATGGTAGTTTCGGTGCTATGGAGGGACACCATGATGACATTTTTATCACTCGTTGCATAGGAACGTATATATGTTATAATGAGCCGTTGCCACATTTATACGAAAAGGGTTTAAAACGCGGTGGACATAATATGCCGGTAAGCGAAGCAACAATGTAAGAATGTACTATGTAATAACTTTTTATCTTATGAAGTAGGTATAAAATTACAATGGAAGAGAATATAGGTAATTAAGGACTTAAATAGGCATGATACCATGTTTAGCTAAAAAAAAATCAATTGAAATGGTATTAAATATAAGGCATCAAATATAAATATACATAAGACATAATTCATTACCAATCAAATTGTATATCTTTACACCCGATATAAAAGATATACAGATATTTAATGAAAACATTTGAAGAGCTTGGCGTTTCTCCGGAGATACGTAGGGCAATTGAAGAAATGGGATATGAGAATCCCATGCCGGTACAAGAGGAAGTAATTCCATACCTTTTAGGAGAAAATAATGATGTGGTAGCTCTTGCACAGACAGGAACCGGTAAAACAGCAGCCTTTGGTCTGCCACTGTTGCAAAAAATAGATATAAAGATGCGGATTCCGCAATCTCTTATCCTCTGCCCTACTCGTGAACTTTGCCTCCAGATAGCAGGCGATTTGAACGATTATTCAAAATACATTGATCAATTGAAAGTCTTACCTGTTTATGGGGGATCTTCTATTGACAGTCAAATACGCAGTTTGAGAAGCGGAGTACATATTATTGTAGCTACTCCCGGACGTCTTTTGGATTTAATGGAGCGTAAAACGGTATCACTATCCACTATTCACAACGTTGTTATGGATGAGGCGGATGAGATGCTTAATATGGGCTTTACGGATAGTATAAACGCTATTCTGGCTGATATACCTACGGAACGAAATACATTACTATTCTCGGCAACTATGAGCCCCGAAATAACACGTATTTCAAAGAAATACCTTCATAATGCCAAGGAAATCACCATCGGGCGCAAAAATGAAAGTACCGGCAATGTTAAACATATTGTGTATACGGTGCATGCCAAAGATAAATTTGAGGCTTTGAAACGTGTAGTTGATTATTGTCCACAAATATATGGCATCATTTTCTGCCGCACGCGTAAAGAGACACAGGAGATTGCGGACAAACTAATGCAGGAAGGATACAATGCCGACTCACTACATGGAGAACTTTCGCAAGGACAGCGCGATGCTGTTATGCAAAAGTTTCGCTTCCGCAACATACAACTATTGGTTGCAACGGATGTAGCTGCTCGCGGGCTTGATGTTGATGATCTAACTCATGTTATAAACTACGGACTGCCGGATGAGACTGAAGGTTATACACACCGTAGTGGGCGTACAGGGCGTGCTGGAAAAACAGGTACGTCCATCGCCATAATAAACCTTCGTGAAAGGGGGAAAATACGCGAGATTGAAAAGAGTATTGGTAAAAAATTCATTGACGGGGAGATGCCGACAGCTGCGGGCATCTGTAAGAAACAATTAATAAAGGTTATTGATGATCTGGAAAAGGTGAAGGTGAATGAAGATGATATTGTAGACTTCATGCCTGAGATATATCGCAAACTGGAATGGTTAAGTAAAGAGGATCTTATTAAACGGATGGTTTCTCACGAGTTTAACCGTTTTGCTGAATATTACCGCAATCGCAATGAAATAGAGAAACCTTCTGATATCCGCGGTGAACGTGGCGAGAGTAGAGATAGGGGTTCGGACAAGAGAAGCCGTAAAGCTTCGGCGGGCTTTTCTCGTCTGTTCATAAACTTAGGGAAAACGGATAACCTATACCCTAATGAACTTATAAATATGCTTAATACAAATACGCAAGGACACATTGAACTGGGACGTATTGACTTAATGCAGAACTATTCGTTCTTTGAAGTTGAGGAGAAAGAGGTTGCAAATGTTCTAAATTCGCTAAACAGGACGCAATGGAAAGGACGCAAAGTTGTCGTAGATGTTGCAAGTGAAGGCGACAAAAAAGAGCGTGAAGGCTCAGGTCATTTTAAGAATCATAGAGAAGGCGGCAATAGGTTTGGAGTTAAAAGAGAAATGCGCCCTCAAGGAAAAGAAAACAAATCAATAAAACAAAAGGATAATTATTCTGCTTCGGGACCGAAAAAGGAGAAACACGGTCGCCCTGAAAATACACATTCTGATGCACAGAAGGCAAATAAGCCGGATAACTGGCAACAGTTCTTTAAAGGTGACGAGGCTGAGATCGGCAAAAAGAAATTAACTCGCAAAAAATCTAAGAAATAAGCGACCTAATTTATTCGACTTAGAGATAAATTAAAATTAAAAATCTCGTTGATCTATGACATAGATCAACGAGATTTTTATATCTGCTCTTTTGTCAAAAATATTGGCTTAAAACTCGGCATTGCGAGGCGTGCGTGGAAAGGGAATCACGTCACGGATATTACTCATGCCGGTAACAAACAATAAAAGACGTTCGAAACCGAGACCAAAACCAGAGTGCGGAGCTGTACCAAAACGACGGGTATCGAGATACCACCAGATATCTTTTTCGGGTACGTTCATCTCACGGGCACGACTAAGCAATTTTTCATAATTCTCTTCGCGCTGCGAACCTCCTATTATCTCTCCTATTTTAGGGAAAAGAACATCCATTGCACGTACGGTTTTTCCATCATCGTTCTGTTTCATATAAAACGACTTTATCTCTTTTGGATAATCTGTAAGAATAACGGGGCGTTTGAAATGCTCTTCTACTAAGTATCGCTCGTGTTCTGCGGCAAGATCGGCTCCCCAATATACCGGGAACTCAAATTTATGACCTCCTAATACTGCCTGCTCAAGGATTTGTACTCCTTCGGTATAGGTTAGACGTACAAATTTATCTTTTACGACCGACTTTAAACGTTCTGCCAACTCTTTGTCGAACATATCGTTAAGGAATTGCATGTCTTCAGCACAGTTGTCTAATACCCATTGTACGCAATATTTTATGAAGTCTTCGGCAAGTTGCATGTTGTCGTCTATCTCATTGAATGCGACTTCGGGCTCAATCATCCAGAACTCGGCAAGGTGGCGTGGCGTATTTGAGTTTTCGGCACGGAACGTGGGACCAAAGGTGTAAACAGCTCCCATAGCCATAGCCGCCAATTCTGCTTCTAACTGACCTGATACGGTAAGGGATGCCTGCTTGCCGAAAAAATCATCATCGTATTTTATTGATCCGTCTTTCTCTTTCTTGAGATCGTACAGATTCATTGTTGTTACCTGAAACATCTGTCCTGCCCCTTCGCAATCTGATGCAGTAATTATGGGGGCATGAAAATAGTAGAAACCGCGATCGTGAAAAAATTTGTGGATCGCAATTGCCATATTATGACGCATACGGAATATTGCTCCAAAGGTATTGGTACGGGGGCGTAGATGCGCTATTTCTCGTAGGTACTCCATAGAGTGTCCTTTTTTTTGTAGCGGATAGGTAAGAGGATCTGCTGTTCCGTAGATTTCAAACTTGTCACATTGTAGTTCTATCTCCTGCCCGCCTCCTTGTGATGACACTAATATACCAGTTACAGAGAGACACGCACCGGTTGTGACATCCTTTAATTCTTCTTCTGAAAACTTGTCCTGATCTACTACTATCTGGATACTTTTTATGGTAGATCCGTCATTAAGCGTTATAAAACTTACTCGTTTATTTCCTCTTTTTGTTCTTACCCACCCTTTTACATTTATCTCTTCTCCTATTGGCTTGAGGGTGAAGATGTCTGCTATTCTTGTCCTGTTTGTCTTCATTTCAAGTTTTTTATTCTTTTCTTTTTATTCAAATGCACCCATGTGTAACATACTTACTTCTTCGCGAGTCAGGTAACGCCATCGTCCGCGAGAAAGATCTTTCTTGGTAAGACCTGCAAAATAGACACGATCGAGTTTACGAACTTTGTAGCCTAATGCCTCAAACATACGGCGTATTATCCGGTTGCGACCAGAGTGTATCTCTATTCCTATCTGATCCTTATCTGTATCGTTTGCATAACTTACAGCATCGGCATGTATGGGTCCGTCGCTAAGTTCTACTCCATCGGCAATGCGCTGCATATCTTCTTCTGTCACATCTCTATCGGTTACAACATGGTATATCTTCTTTTTTATGTATTGGGGATGTGTCAGTTTTGAGGCTAATTCTCCATCGTTGGTAAGTAGAAGTACTCCTGTCGTGTTGCGGTCAAGACGCCCTACCGGAAATATTCTTTCAGGACAGGCTTTTCTTATTATATCCATTACGGTTAGTCGATTCTGTGGATCACTGGTTGTTGTTACGCAATCTTTAGGCTTGTTGAGAACAACATAAACTTTATGTTCAGGTGTTATCACTTTATCGTTTAACAATACGACATCTCCGAAGAGTATTTTTGTACCGAGTTCTGTAATCACACTGCCATTTACTTTTACATTGCCTTTTACTATGTATTCATCTGCTTCGCGACGGGAACAGACTCCGGCGGTGGAGAGGTACTTATTGAGCCGTATTGATTCATTAGCTTCAAATGGGGCTTTATATAGTATCGGCTCCGGGGTGTTATATCTCCTCTTTTGTGGACGATTTTCTATTGGTCGCTGGGGATAGCGTTGGGCGTTGTTTCGCTGGTACGCGCCATCTTGTTGGGGACGTGAATCGTCTCTATCTTGGTAAGGTGCGTTTGTGCGGTATCTGTTAGGCTGATACTGACGCTGTTGGTCTCCTGATCCATAATTGCCGTTATTGCTTCGGTCATTGTTGTAGGAACGGGAATTATCTCTTTGTCCGTAACTATTATTGCTTCGGTCATTGTTATAGGGACGAGGTCCGCCATAACTGCTTCCACCACCATAGGACCTTGGCTGAAACGGCTTACGATTATATTCTCTTTCGATATTATAATCGGTATTGCCGGATTTTTCTCCTTCTACTGTAAATTTGTTACCGTCATGGTCAGTATTCCGGTAATTATTATTACGATTTTGATTGTATGGGCGATTGTTGTTGGTGTAAGTATTATTACGTTGACCTTTATTGTTCTCTCCTGCGGAACTTCGCCCGTAATCTGCTTTTTCGAATTTAGCGGAACCCGATTCTCCGTTAGTATCACTATGTTTGTCCCCTATTCTGGGACGACGTGATTTTTGTCCTTCTTCCATAAAAATAAATAGTGTTCGTTATTTTAGCAAACCTCTCGGTTTACTTCGGGTAAGGATTGATGTATATATCCCTATTTAACCGAATAGTTCCGCAAAGGTATATATATTTTTTTAATGACATATCATTTATATCCCTTTTATGGGGCTATATAGGATTTTTATTGTAATTTATTTTCTTACCGACTGTTCTTATAAATTTAACACCTCATTTTTATAATAGTTTATGGGATAACCTTTTTTATGATTATATTTGAATTTTACGATTGCTTTTGTATATAAACTCTGTTTTGATTGTAATATGCCTATTTTATCTATAAACGAATATTTTTTACTGATCTACCGATGTTTTTTTTGTAACTTTGTTGGATAATTTATAAAATGGTATATTATGGAGTTTGTAAAAATTGGGAAATACGTTGAGGCGTCATATATTCTTACGGTTGGTGAGGAGGAAGAGATTATGGAGAGTGTACCGAAGGAGAAGCCGTTGGCTTTTGTTTTTGGGGCAGAACAGATGCTTGAATCTTTTGAGAATGAGATTAAAGGTCTTAAATCAGGCGATAAATTTGATTTTAGGATCTCTTCTGCTGAGGCTTTTGGCGATTATGAAGATAGTCGCGTTCAGGAGTTGTCGAAAGATATTTTCTGTGTGGATGGGAAATTTGATTCAGAGAATATCGTTCCCGGAAAAACATTACAAATGTTAAACTCGGATGGTAATCGATTCAACGGTTCGGTGATAGAGGTTAAGGAGGATATTGTTATTATGGATTTCAATCACCCTCTTGCTGGTGAGAATCTGCACTTTACAGGTGAGATATTGCTTGTGCGCGATGCAACCCCTGAAGAGATTAATCCGCCTTCGTGTGGCGGAAATTGCTGTGGGGAGTGCGGCGATGATGATTGCGATGGCTCGCAACACGGACATTGTAAGGATGGATGCTGCCACAGTTAACTACTGAATTAATCTTTTTAGATGATAACTGAGCTCTAATAATAGTGCCGGTTACGTTTATAAACGTAACCGGCACTTATTTTTTATTTTTGGCAATTTAAAGATTATATTATTGCCTATTTTAGCTCTGTGGTTAATTGTTGTATTACGGAATAAACAGGCATACGATTGTAAAGAATATTATAAATGGAGTCAAGTATAGGCATACTGACATGGTAATTTTCGTTTATCTCTTTCATACATTTAGTGCCATAGTAACCTTCGGCAATCATATCCATACTGAATAGCCTTTACCTATCATTGTTCCGAATGTGTGATTGCGACTGAATCGTGAATATGCCGTAACAAGCAGATCTCCTACGTAAACAGAATTACATATCTCGCGTTCCATTGGACAGGCAGCATCGAGAAAACGTTTTAGTTCTTCTGTGGCATTGGACATAAGAACGGCCTGAAAATTATCTCCAAATTTTAATCCGTTGCATATTCCGGCGGCTATGGCATAGACGTTCTTTAAGACAGCACTATATTCTATTCCGTTAACATCGTATGACGTGCTTGCTAAAAGAAAGCGATTGCTTACAAGTTGTACTATCTTTTCGGCATTACTTTTGTTAGAACACCCTACTGTGAGGTATGACAAACGTTCTAACGCAACTTCCTCGGCATGACACGGACCGCTGACGATTGCCATATTTTCATCTGATATATCATAAACACTCTTCAAATAATTGGTTACAACCATATTCTCGTCTGGAACAATCCCTTTTATTGCTGAAACTATGAATTTATCTGTCATAGGAGTCCGCAATTTTTTAAGGTGTTGTTTAAGGAATGGAGATGGGGTGACAAAGATAAGAGTATCTGATTTTTTGATTATTTCGTTAAGATTACTACTGAAATATATGCGACTTATGTCGAATTTTACGCTGGAGAGATAGACTGGATTACGTCCTAATCTTTTGAAATCGGCTATACGATCCTTTCGGCGCATATACCAATTTATCTCTTCTACATTGGTAAGTACCAACTTTGCGATTGCGGTAGCCCATGTACCTCCACCGATTATAGCTACTTTCCCTGGTATATCCATATCTTTTGTTTTAACCTAATTTATCAGGATGTTATACTATCTATTTTCTGTATTTGCGTCTTCTTTTTTTACTCGCTTTTCGGGACGCATCTGCGGGAAAAACAAGACTTCCTGAATTGTGGTTTGTCCGGTCATAAGCATAACTAAACGATCCATTCCTATACCCATTCCTGATGTGGGGGGCATTCCATATTCTAAGGCACGTAAAAAGTCATTGTCGATAAACATGGCTTCGTCATCTCCCTTTTCTGAGAGTTTTAACTGCTCTTCAAAACGCTGGCGTTGGTCTATTGGATCATTAAGTTCTGAGTATGCGTTACAAATCTCTTTGCCGTTTACCATGAGTTCAAAACGCTCAGTTAGCTCAGGATTAATGCGGTGGCGTTTTGTAAGGGGTGACATCTCTATCGGATAATCGGTTATGAATGTAGGCTGTATGTAGTTACCTTCGCACTTCTCCCCGAATATTTCATCTATTAGTTTCCCTTTGCCCATAGTATCCGGTGCGTCTATTCCGAGCTTTTTACAAGTTGCTCGTAAAGCCGGTTCGTCCATACCGGTGATGTCTATTCCTGTGAATTCTTTTATGGCTTCGGTCATTGTTACTCTATTGAACGGAGCTTTGAAATTTATTGTCTTGTCTCCTACTTCTAACTCTGTTGTACCGTTTACGTCAAGGGCTATCTTTTCAAGCATCTGTTCTGTAAATGACATCATCCAATTGTAGTCTTTGTATGAAACATATATCTCCATACATGTAAACTCAGGGTTATGACTGCGATCCATACCTTCATTGCGAAAGTTCTTGGAAAATTCGTAAACGCCCTCAAATCCACCTACGATAAGACGTTTCAGATATAACTCGTCGGCAATTCTTAGGTAAAGCGGAATGTCTAACGCATTGTGGTGTGTTATGAATGGGCGTGCTGCTGCTCCGCCGGGGATTGATTGAAGTATTGGGGTTTCAACTTCCATATATCCTTTGGAATTGAAATATTCGCGCATGGAAGCGTACACTTTGTTACGTTTAAGGAATATCTCTTTGACTCCTTCGTTGACAACAAGGTCTACGTAACGTTGGCGGTAACGCTGCTCTGGATCGTCGAATGCATCATATGCCACACCATCCTTCATCTTTACAATGGGAAGGGGACGCAGTGATTTTGAAAGGATGGTAAGTGAGTCGGCATGTACGGTTATCTCTCCCATTTGGGTACGAAAAACAAATCCTGTAATTCCAATAAAATCACCTATATCAAGGAGTTTCTTGAATACTGTATTGTATAGTTCTTTGTCTTCGCCGGGGCATATTTCATCACGCGAAATGTAAACTTGTATCCTCCCAGTAGAATCTTTTAGTTCCATAAAGGAGGCTTTTCCCATTATACGGCGACTCATTATTCGACCGGCAATACTTGCGCGACGAATGGGGGCTTCATCCAAAAAATTCTCTTTTATCTCTTTTGCGTATGCATCTACTTTATATTCGTTGGCTGGATAAGGGTCTATACCAAGCTTCTTAATCTCTTCGAGTGAATTGCGACGGACTATTTCCTGCTCGCTGAGTTCCGTTATATCCATATTTTTTAGTGTTATCTGCTTTAATAATTGCTTTTGACGTGATAGTCGGTATGGGTTTATTGTACTCCTGTACTCATACTGCACATATCCTATTTTCTACTGCACAATATTATATCTGCAAACTGATATTCTTCTATTTTGGTTAAATATAAAATTCGTCCTCAAAATTATAAATTTTATCCCAATATATCCTCATTTATGCAGTAAAAACAGATATATAGATAAGATATATATGAAATGGATTGTGATTACTGTTTGCGAATGTATTCTCTCAGCATCTGGCTCACGTTGAAGTAATAACCGTCTATCTTGTCTGAGCTGCCGTTTACGTCTATAAAATCGTACATCGGCTCTACAAAAGTGTAACCTGATGGGATAAGACCCAACCAATAGATTATATCGTATTCGTGAATTGAGGATATAACATACCAAGCCGACTCCGGCGATAATCCATCACCGGTCCTAAGTATAATATTTAGAAACTGGCGTGTAAGGGTTGTCCATAATTCCGACTTTTGTTCATCGCCTTTATTCTTGTAGGCATACGCCATTAGCTTCATCTGACGAAATTCAAATGGGAAATCGGCAAGCACACTTTTGGCATATTTTATTATAGTGTCACACTCTGCCGGTGTATGTTTTTCTTTGATATAAAGGGTGTCAATGTTTTTGGTATGATATTTTATATCGCGGTATGGGTCATAATCTTCTTGAAATATATATCCGTAATATAGATGTTCTAATTCGGATGTTGTCATCGTAGTATCTACGGCTGCAAGTTTTTTAGTCAGACTCGGATAGTAGAACTGCGAATCAAAATCTTTGACGTCGGCTTCAATTTCCCTAAAATTAGGGACGGAGAAACTCCCTTTTTGTGCAAAAGAGAGTGTAAATGCTGAAAGAAATAGGTAAATAAATATTATCCTCATCTAATTGGATGGTTCTTGTAGCTTCAAAGATAAGGTTTTTTTTTAAGCGCTCAAAGTAATGATTATTTTTTTTACTTTTATGAAATTGTCCGCATTTTATCTTAGCGGGATAACGGTCTGTTTTTATATTATTTATACTAAGATATGTGTCGTATTAGTATTCAAATATTGGATTTTGTCTGTTTCTTATAAAGACCTTCGCACGCATCTTCAAGGAGATTGAGCACGTTTTCAAATCCGTCTGCGCCACCGTAATAAGGGTCTGGAATGGTATCGTTCTGATAATGCTCTAAATAATCTGCCATCCTTACAACTTTATTCCGCGCTTCGACTGTTGGTGCGATACTTTGCAAGTTGGCGTAATTTCCATCATCCATAGCTATTATAAGATCGTATTCAGAGAAATCATTGGTGGTGACGCTACGGGCTTTGTGCAATAATTGGTATCCACGGCGCGCCGCATGGGTGCGCATTCGCTGATCGGGTAACGATCCGGCATGTCCGCCGTATAAACCGGCTGAGTCTATTATGAATGTATCTTCTGTTCCGTGTTTCTTTACAATATGCTTCATTATAGCTTCGGCAGATGGGGATCGGCATATATTTCCGAGACAGACAAAGAGTAATGATATTTTTTTATTTTCCATACAGACTTGTTTTAGTGATAAATATCTATTAGTTATTTTTGCTTGGTTTGTTTTTAGTGAGTGTGTAAATTAAAATGCCCCTGAATAATTTATTGTATAACTATTCAGGGGCATTTTAATGATTAGTGTATTTATTTGACATTCACTTTTGTTGCCTTTCCGTTGCAATGCACTATATATAACCCTTTGTTCATCTCAATCTGGCTGTTGCCTGAAATATCAACGGCTTTTATTTGTATACCTCTGTTGTCGAACACTTCAACATATTGGCTACTGTTGGTTTTTATTGTTATGTTGCCGTTACCACCATAGATGTTGATGTCATCAGTAGATGTATTTTCAACACCGACAGGGGCTACTAACTTTATGGTAAAATCGGCCATACTGCCTCCGTTCTTTGCTATTGTATTTGTACCTATCTGCACATCGGCACATGGGTCTATGCTACACCAGTCTATTTTAACCCTCATGCGGTGGGAGCCTTCTTTTGCATCTGTGGGGATAGTAAATGATGGGACATTTGAGAGGGTTACACTTCCGCTAGATGCTACGGCTTGTCCTAAACTGTTTTTTCCTGTTGAAGCCTCTGCTGAATCGTAATATGTGTATGAAACTATTTCACTCCCTTTGGCTGGTGTACCATCTGGATTCAAAGTATAGGTAAAAACTTTGTCGTCATTGTAATCAATATACAAATATGCATGCATCCATTCTCCGTTCCATGTTATGGCCGGGCTTATTGTTTTACCTAACTCTGCTTCAAATACATTAGTAGTTAAGTCATGGTATATAGGGTGTGCTTTTACTGTTTCTATTCCTGAAATGGTAAATGGGGCTTTTCCTCCGTTAAAGGATATGGATCTTAGTTGTCGGTTTGATGTTCCGGTGTTTACTTCCGCTCCTCTTGTACAGTACTCTGGAAATGAATATAATGCTGACGCAATAATACTTTCGTTAAAACCATCCGCATAGGCAATTGCCTTAATTGTGCATTTTTCTGTTACTTTAATTTCACCGGTATATTCTGTTCCGTTATTTCTGGATGGAATTGATCCGTCTATGGTGTAAAATATTGTACTGTTTGCTGTTGCACACTCTATTTTTACGTTACCTTCCGCATCTTTAAATATGGTTCCGCTTTGGGGCGTAAATACAGGGATTGCAGCACGGTTTGTCTTTACGGGTTGAAATTCGTCTTTTCCGTTTGTCATCCATTTTAATGAAAAGCGCATGAAAATAAGATTCGTTTTTGACGGACTCATCTGAATTTGTTCTTCGACATATAATCCTATTGTACCATCTGCGAAACGGACCATTGTAGAATATCCTGATGGACCATTGAATATCTGCTTTTCGTTTGTCCAAGTCTGACCTTCATCGTAACTTATATACATACTTACTTTTTCTCGGGCACCGCCTCCGCTGTTGGTTGGTAGTGAGTGTAAGGTACGGTTTTTCTCGAAACCTTCAGAAATGGTGGTATATTCCATTATGTCTCCGTTGCAGGCATTGACATTCAACTCTGACCATGTGCCCTGTTTTCCCCATGTTTCTCCTCCATCGGTGGATTTGTTGTAGCCACGTGGTCCACTTTGACGAACACTTATTAACACTGTTCCGTCGTCTAACTCGGTAACTTTGGCTTCGTCTCCGCCGTTATATGCTAATCCTGACATTTTCCATGTTACGCCCTGATCGTCTGAATATACTATGTAATTCTGAAGTGATCCTATTGCACCGCCTGCCGTAACAAACATTATACGTCCGTTTTTGGATGTGTTAACACCTGTCTGACGCGATAGCACTAAGCCTTTACCTGATCCGAAAAAAGCTGCTTTTTTTGATGAGGCTAACCCGTTGAACACAACGTTTGTTATATCTCCGGCACCACCTTTTACAACAGGACTCCATGTATTTCCTCCGTCTAAGCTACGGCTTATATATGAACTTATAGGATTTGACGGTGTGGATGATACTAATCCATTATCTCCAACGAAAGCGGCTATAACGATATTGTTGTCATAGGCTGCTAATGCCACATCTCCGCGGCCATTTGATGTAGAACCGCCACCGGCAGCGAGTATTGACATGTTACTCCATGTGTAACCACCATCGGTACTTGTATGTGAAAGTATGCTTATGTCATTTGGTAGGTCTGACTCGGTAGGATATGGGCGTTTGTCTTGTGCTATTACTAAATTCCCATTTGGAAGTATCGTCATTGCCGGAATACGCCATGTGTGATTTTCATTGTTGTATTTATCTCCGTATTCATACATAACTTTATAGGCTAATAATATTTCTCTGCTTCCGATAGGATTGCCGTTTGCTACTGTATATTTTTCGTTTGCCGTGACAACGGCTTTAAGTACGGCATCTAATCTATTGCCTTCAATTGCCGTCTCGGATACATTGGCTGTAATCCATAAGTAGTTTGTTCCGGTAACTAAATTACTGCCGGGGGTAAATGAACAATTCATGGTGCCTGCTGATGGGGTAAATTCTCCTAATAAAACAGCAGCTGAGGGATTACGTTCGTCAAAAAGCGGTGATGTTCCGGTCGTGTATATTTTTACTTTATTGTAATCTGAAAGTTTTGTAGTTCCATCTAATGTAATATCTATTGAGTTTAATGCTACTGATCCCCCTGACAGTGATACTGCTGCACTTAGAATAACATCGTTTGTATTTTTGCGACCGGTGAATTTTTTGTTCTGAGTTACTGTGACGCTACCTATTTTTCCGTCTTCTACCGGTATGGTGTAGTTCATAAGGACTCCGTTATTGCCTCTTGTCGTCAAATCTGTTAATGTTGAGGTTTTAAAATCATCTGATGGCGCGTATGCTGCAATGCACATGTTTTTTATATTGCTGTCTAATGAAATGAAATCGTTTGTATTCATATCAGATGTAATCTGCGATTGCGATAATACTCCTCGGTAGAAACGAACGTTTGCAATGCTTCCGGAGAAATAATTATATAACGCACCTGATGTGTTCCATCCTGCTCCTAACAATATATCATTGACTAATGAGAATGTCATGGATGGAATTATCGGCCTGTTGAGAGTTTTTTCTATCCCATTTATATAGGCGTGTGTTCTACCGCCTGTACGGTCGAATACAACGGCCACATGTGTCCATGCTCCTGCTGTACCACCCAACACATCATCTATAAACTTATTGTCCGTACTGCCTTTTACTCCTACTGCCGTACATGAATAACCGTCTGGCAATACGTAGACTTCATATCCGGTCTCGGCATAGCCTGATAATCTGTAACCGAGTACCCTTTTATCTCTGACAAAGGAATTACCGGATGTTTTTACCCAGAACGAGAATGAAAGATTTTCGGCATTGCTCATCATAAAATCTGAACTATTCGGGATCTGAACGTATTGATTGGTTCCGTTAAATGTCAAAAACTTTGTCGGGGTTGCAAATACAGTTGCCGTACTGAATATTGCGCCAATCATTAAATAGAGTAGTCTTTTAATCATAATATTTATTTTTTAGTTACTATTTTGATAAATTTTAATACCGCTCGTCTTAAGCAAAAGAGAACAAAGACATGCAAATATAACAAAAATAAACTGAATATTAAAACATATAGTTACAGATATTTTTTTTATTACTTGAATCGGAGGGTGGTATTTTATATGATTTATTTGGGGGTGGAAAGTATAATAAAATCAAAAACCCGCACGGCAAAGGCAATGCGGGTTTTTAAACCATTAAAATAACTGCGCTTAAGCAGATATTAATTTTTAACCTCTTCTACTGGTTGAACGGATATGAATGAACGATCATCTTTTCTTTTACGAAAAACAACTGTTCCGGTAATAAGAGCAAATAAAGTATGATCTTTTCCGATACCTACATTTTCTCCGGGATGATGAACTGTCCCTCTTTGACGAACTATAATATTACCTGCTTTGGCAAACTGTCCGCCGAATATTTTCACACCAAGTCGCTTACTCTCTGATTCGCGACCGTTCTTGGAACTACCGACACCTTTCTTGTGAGCCATCTCTTTATAAATTTAATAATTAGGCAACAATATCTTTAATTAACACCTGTGAAAAACATTGACGGTGACCGTTACGTTTACGGTAACCTTTTCTGCGTTTTTTCTTGAAAACGATTAGGCGCTCGCCCTTCATGTGCCCGAGTACTTCGCATACTACTTTGGCTCCACTTACGGTAGGCTCTCCAATTGTTACGTTTCCATCGTTGTCTATTAATAATACTCTATCAAACTCTATTTCCGAACCTTTGTCGGAGTTCAAGCGATGTACATACAGTTTTCTGCCTGCTTCGGCACGGAACTGCTGTCCTTGAATTTCTACAATTGCGTACATTTAGTTATTTTTTTAACTGTACATCTGGAGGGTGAGCGGACAACTGTATCCTACTTCTTATCTAACCCTACTCAGAATGGAAGGCGCAAAGTTAATACTTTTATAAGTAAATTCAAAATATTATCAGGATAATTCTCATAAATATCTATTATGAATGAGACACGAACAGTTGCGGACTGCTTTTTTAAAAGC
>JAVVOY010000038.1:0-21337 GCA_036656055.1 Bacteroidales bacterium | reverse complement strand
ATGTAGGAGGTTCAAAGCGTGCCAATTCATACGCAAAATACTTTGGAGTACCACTTGTTCTATGCCATAAATCAAGAGCAAAAGCCAATGAAGTTGAGAGTATGACGGTCATCGGAGACGTAAAAGATAAAAACGTCATACTCGTTGACGACATGGTAGACACCGCCGGTACGATAACCAAAGCCGCAGACCTTATGATTGGACGCGGAGCTAAATCGGTTCGCGCCCTTGCAAGCCATGCCGTAATGTCCGATCCGGCATCAACCAGAGTAAAAGAGTCGAAGATGACAGAGATGATATTTACAGACAGTATCCCATTTTATAAAGATTGTCCTAAAGTTCATATTTTAAGCATTGCCGATATGTTTGCCGAAACCATACGTCGAGCACATAATAATGAATCAATAAGTTCGCAATATATTATAAAATAACAAAATATCCCCTGAATAGGTATAAATGCAGCGCCTTTCAGATACTTCTCTAAAACCTGTTCGTATTTCAGTTTTCTGAATGCAGACAGGTTTTGTAATTTGTATTTAATATATCTCGCATAATAGCTAATAATGCATAAATAGATAAAATAGTATATTACTTTATTACAGTATTTTAGCCATCGTGTCACTTTGTTTTAATTCTCTTAGAAATAACTATTTAGAAAAAATGTGTATCTTTGTAGTGTTGTATTAGTTTACTGACTAAATATATTTTTATGACAAAACGATTCTTAAGATTGGTACCAGTCTTACTTACAGTAGTTGCTTTAAACGGTTGTATAAAAGATGAATTACCTAACGTAGAAGCAGATATAGAAGATATCTTGTTATCTTCAAATAAGAAAGATGTTATAATAAGCAAAAAAATAGAAAGAGACCGAGTGACGGTATTCATTTCACCTAATTCACTTGGCGATAAAAAAAGAGTTACCCCCACATATATACTCTCAAAAGGCTCCAGAATAACAGAGGGACTTGAAAATCTGGATTATTCACGACCACATCACATAAAAGTAGTTTCAGAAGACGGTATATGGAGCAAAAACTATCTTGTCCGCTTTTTAGATATGGATTTACCCACCAAATATTTTTATGAAGATTGGCAGTCTAACAAAGGAAATTATGATGATTGCTATGAAAAAGTTCTCATAGATAACAATGGGACAGAAGATAATCTCTATATGTGGTCATCCGGCAATATGGGTTATCGCATCGTAAAACCGAGCTCAAAGCCAATGGAATATCCGACATATAAAACTCTTTCATCAGCCGACGCTCATAGCGGAAGATATGCAGCATGTATGGCTACCAGATATATTGGACCGGGAGGGCAAGGAAGCCCCATTGCAGCCGGAAGCCTTTTTATCGGAGAATTTTCAGGCAAAGGTATAAATATAATGAAAGAGCAAAGGCGCGCAACCCGTTTTGGATTCCCATTTAGCAAGAAACCTAAAAAGCTTAAATTCTGGTTCAAATACGAAACCTTTGAAGACATGTACCAGTATGACAACGAAGGAAATAAAATAGGCAAATACGCAGATCCGGTAACAAACGATACACGTGATTTTTGCGCTGTATATGCAGTTATGTTCGATAATAAAGAAGCAGCCCGCCTTTACAATGGAGAGACCTATCTTAATGGAAATACAATCCTTTCAAGTCCGGCCGAAGTTGGGAGAGCAATCCTGACAGACAACGATAAATACGGGACCAAAGCCAAATACGGGAATCAATATGTATATAAAGAACTCGAATTCACATACAGTAAGGCGATAGACCCCGAAAAACTTAATAATTACGATTACAGCATTGCCATTATATTCTCCTCAAGTTATTACGGCGCATATTTTATAGGAGGCCTCGGAAGTCATTTGTGGATCGACGATGTAGAATTGGAGTGCGAGTAAAATAGCGGTAACCCTTTTTAATATCAAAAACAGACAAGATGATAAAGAAGAGTATTATAATAATCATAGCCATTATAAGCAATGTATTCATACAGCCATTATCGGCAAAGAACTACGAATTCAGCGCAAAAGCAGGATTTAACATAGGAGGAACAGCTCCTATGGGATTACCGGCGCAGATACGAGGAATTAATTCATATAAACCGACGTTTGCATTCTCAATTGAAGGAAATATTCAGCGTAACTTCAACGAACGATGGGGATTGCTCACAGGAGTTCGCTTTGAATTAAAGGGTATGTCTACTGATGCCAATGTAAAAAATTATCAGATAAAAATACTCAATGAAGGCTCTTTAGTAGAAGGTGTATTTACCGGAGATGTGCTTACGGCAGTAAAAAATAGTTATATAACAATCCCCGTTATGGCTGTGTACGATATATCGCCAAGGTGGAACCTTAAGTTTGGAGGATTCGTTTCATTTATGGTAGACGGGAAATTCTCAGGAACAGCCTCAAACGGTTATATGCACGAAAGTTCACCGGTTGGCGATCGCGTAGACGGAGTTGATGCTACTTACGACTTTTCTACCGATATGCGTAAGATTGATGCAGGAATAGAGGTCGGTGCAGATTTTATAGCATACAAGCACTTATTGGTTTACGGAGATCTTACATGGGGAGTTGTCCCATTATTTAAAGGAGACTTTACAGCCCTAAGCTTCAATATGTTTAACGTATATTTAAATGTCGGTTTTGGCTATATGTTTTAAGCCTTTCTCCTAATTTATTATAATACATTACATCTTTGTATTATGAAAGCAGGCGAGAGATAAATAGGCTATGAATATATCTAAATTCCACTGAGCTATTAAGAGTATTACTCAGGTTTTATTTTAAATATGACGTTAAAAAAATACATTACTTAAAATGCCAGTAACCATACCAGTAAATCTTCCGGCAGTAGAACTGCTAAAAAAAGAGAATATATTTGTGATGGACTCACAGCGCGCCTCATCACAAGATATAAGACCACTGAGGTTGGTGATACTGAACCTTATGCCACTAAAAATCACCACCGAGACCGATTTAATACGATTGTTGTCAAATACTCCGTTGCAGGTTGAATTAGACCTGATGAAAATTTCAGGTCACGTCTCAAAAAACACACCAGTTTCGCATATGATGGCTTTCTACAAAGACTTTTCCATCATAAAAGACGATACATACGATGGCATGATAATAACCGGGGCACCTGTAGAACAGTTAGATTTCAGAAATGTAAAATATTGGGATGAACTAACCCGTATCTTTGACTGGGCGCGTACCCACGTCACCTCAACCCTATATATCTGTTGGGCAGCACAAGCAGCACTTTATCACTACTACGGTGTACCAAAGTACCCGTTAACAGAAAAGAAATTCGGTGTATTCAAACATACCGTTTATGATAATCAAAACCCAATTTTCAGGGGATTTGACGATGAGTTTTTCGCGCCACATAGTCGCCATTCAGAGTTGCATCGCCAAGACGTTGAAAAAGTGCCTGAAATAGAGATATTATCAGAAAGTCCCGAAGCAGGATTATATCTTCTTATGGCCCGCAGAGGCAGGGAAGTATATGTTACAGGACATTCTGAATATTCGCCCAACACCCTGCGTGACGAATACCGAAGAGATAAAGCCAAGGGAGCAGATATAAAAATACCGGTAAACTATTTTCCCGGTGACGATCCCTCAAAAGAGCCAATTGTTAGATGGCGCAGTCATGCAAACCTATTATTTTCTAATTGGTTGAACTATTTCGTATATCAGGAGACCCCATACGATATAAAATCTATTAAATAATTATGGCAGAACAACGTCGAATAGAGTTGTTGTCGCCGGCAAAAAACGCCTCCATCGCCAAAGAAGCCATATTACATGGTGCCGATGCCGTATATATAGGTGCGCCCAAATATGGAGCCCGTTCAGCAGCCGGCAATACGGTCGAAGACATAGCATCACTTGTAGAATACGCCCATCAGTATAAAGCAAAAATATACGTAACGCTCAATACCATAATTAAAGACGAGGAGTTAGAAGAAGTTACAGAAATGATCCATCATCTATATAAGGCAGGCGTAGATGCATTAATTATACAGGATATGGGAATATTTCGCCTTGACATTCCTCCCATACCCCTACATGCAAGTACGCAATGTGACAATACTACACCCGAAAAAGTCCGTTTCCTTCAAGAAATAGGATGTACACAAGTAGTACTTGCGCGTGAACTTACAATAAACCAGATAAAAGATATAGCAGAAAACACCTCAGTCCCTCTCGAAGTTTTTGTTCATGGATCTCTTTGCGTAAGTTACAGCGGTCGTTGTTACCTTAGCAGAGCCCTAAGCGGACGGAGTGCAAACAGAGGAGAATGCGCACAATGCTGTCGTTTACCTTATGACCTTTCAGATGCCGACGGTCAAATTCTAATACAAGGGAAACACCTCCTTTCACTAAAAGATATGAATCGTGGCACATACATCGAGCAACTTTTAGATGCCGGAGTAACATCTTTTAAAATAGAAGGGAGATTGAAAGATGCCGAATACGTAAAAAACACAACAACATATTACCGCCATATATTGGACGACATACTTTCACGACGCCCCGAATACGTCCGATCCTCTTCAGGCAAAAGTGTTGTAACATTCATTCCCGATCCCATTAAAAGTTTCAACAGAGGATTTATTCCGTATTTTTCCGATGAAGCCTCATTCTCAAATATAGCATCGGTAGACACCCCAAAATCAGTAGGAGAAGAGATCGGTAGAATAGAAACTATTTCAGATCGTTTTATCGTTGCAGATACCGAAAAAGAACTTCATAACGGCGATGGTTTATGTTATATGTCGTCAGACGGTAACTTTAGCGGATTTCGCATAAATCGGACGGAAGGTAAAAAAATATATCCGGCAGATATGCCCAAGTTAGAAAAAGGATATTTGTTACGCCGCAATTATGATATAGAATTTGAAAAGCAGCTATCCGTTGCAACGGCGGAGAGAAAAATAGCAGTCGATATAGAACTCACCTGTCACGGCAATAAGCTTAAGATTAAATTAACCGATGAAGACAATATAGAAGCATCATCAGAATACACCTTACCGTCAGTAGAAGAGTCCAGAACACCACAAGAGGAGAACCAGCGTCGCCAGCTTTCAAAATTAGGCGGTACACCATACACATTAAACAGTATAATATTAGTAGGGACACAAAAACTGTTTATTACGGCATCACAACTTAACGCACTAAGGCGAGAAGTTGTGGAAAACCTCACAGCCGTAAGGCTAAACAGCTACAAGGCAGAAGTCTCTCCGGCACGTAAAACAGCCGTGTTCCCAAATGACAAACTCACATACGAAGCAAACATATTAAACCATAAAGCCGTAGAATTTTATAGAGCATGCGGAGTAAAAGAGCTTCAACCGGCATACGAAGAATCCCCCCAACCCAGTGTACCACTTATGACAACCCGATACTGCATAAAAAGAGAGTTCGGGCAATGTCCAAAACAACACCCATCCAAGCCGTGGCGTGAGCCACTTTATTTACAGAACGGCAACACCAATCTGCGGTTAGAATTCAATTGTTCAAAATGCCTTATGTCAGTTGTAAAATAGGGCATTGACGTTTATTTATCGATATAATCTCCGGACAATTAAACAATATCTCCCCTTTTCACAATTTGTTTAAAACTTTATAGAAAATATCCCCCTAAAGAGGAGATATTTATATATTTTTGTAGCTCGAAACTTTATACAGTTATGTCGGAATTAAAAAAGATAAAAACAGCTTTGATATCCGTATATCATAAGGACGGATTAGATGAAATCATTAATAAATTAAATGATTGCGGTGTAAAATTTATCTCTACAGGCGGAACGCAGACGTTCATTGAGTCTCTCGGATACGAATGCCAGCCTGTTGAAGAACTTACAAATTACCCTTCTATCCTTGGAGGTCGTGTTAAAACGCTGCACCCCAAGATATTTGGTGGAATACTCTGCCGAAGAGATAACGAAGAAGACAAGAAGCAGATCTTCCAATATCAGATACCAGAGATAGATTTAGTGATTGTTGATCTTTATCCATTTGAAGAGACCGTTGCATTAGGAGCAGAAGAGTCTGCCGTTATAGAGAAGATAGATATAGGTGGAATATCTTTGATACGTGCCGCTGCAAAGAACTACAAAGATGCAGTTATTGTAGCATCCAAAGAGCAATATGCGCCACTTATGGATATTCTAAAAAAGAACGGAGCCAAAACAGACATTAATGATCGCAGATGGTTTGCCAAAGAGGCGTTTAATGTATCTTCAGGTTACGATACAGCAATATTCAACTATTTCGATGGAACTTCGCAATCAGCTTTCAGAGCAGCTTCCAACAATGCTAAAATCCTTCGTTACGGAGAGAACCCACACCAGAAAGGGTCGTTCTACGGTAATTTCGATGAGCTATTTGAACAACTTCACGGCAAGGAGATATCATACAACAATCTTTTAGATATAGACGCAGCCGTATCATTGATTGCCGAATTTGCCGAAACAACATTTGCAATACTTAAACACAATAACGCCTGTGGATTGGCATCACGCCCTTCATTAGCAGAAGCATGGAGATGTGCCCTTGCCGGAGATCCCGTATCAGCTTTCGGTGGCGTACTTATAGCAAATGCCGTTATAGATAAATCAACAGCCGAGGAGATTAACAAACTGTTCTTCGAGATAATAATAGCCCCCTCTTACGATAGCGAAGCCTTAGATATTCTTAAACAGAAAAAGAACCGCATAATACTTATTCAGAAAAGTGGCATAACAACCACTACACAGTTTCGTTCCATGCTAAACGGAGTATTGATGCAGGAGAGAGACCTCCACACCGAGAATCCCGAAGAGTTAAAACAGGTAACCAATAAAGAGATAACACCATCAGAAATTGAAGACCTATTGTTTGCCAACAAAATAGTAAAACACAGCAAATCAAATGCAATAGTATTATCCAAAGGCAAACAGCTTTATGCAAGCGGAATAGGTCAGACCTCGCGTGTTGATTCCCTACGCCATGCCATTGAAAAAGCAAAATCTTTCGGATTTGACCTTTCAGGTGCTGTAATGGCTTCAGATGCATTCTTCCCGTTTGCCGATTGTGTAGAGATAGCCCATAAAGAGGGAATCACTGCCGTTATAGAACCGGGAGGATCAGTAAGAGACAACGAAACCATTGATTATTGCAATAATAATAACATAGCAATGGTATTTACCGGAATAAGGCATTTTAAACATTAATAAAAAGAGGATAACAAAATGGGATTGTTTTCATTTACCCAAGAGTTAGCGATAGATCTCGGAACAGCTAACACAATAATAATAAGCAACGGCAAGGTACTTGTCGATGAGTCATCTATCGTGGCGTTGGACAAACGTACAGACAAACTTATAGCCGTAGGCGAAGTTGCGCGTCAGATGCATGAGAAGACACATCCCAATATAGTAACCGTGCGTCCATTACGCGATGGCGTGATAGCTAATTTCTATGCCGCCGAGCAGATGATACGCGGAATGATAAAGAAAGTAGATACCAAGAACCGCTGGTTTGCCCCATCATTGAGAATGGTTGTCTGCATACCGTCAGGAAGTACAGAAGTAGAGATACGCGCCGTGCGCGACTCAGCCGAGCATGCCGGCGGGCGCGACGTATATATGATATACGAACCCATGGCAGCCGCAATAGGTATAGGGCTTGACGTAGAAGCTCCGCAAGGAAATATGATAGTTGATATAGGCGGTGGTACTACCGAAATAGCCGTTATATCCCTTGGCGGAATAGTTTCCAACAAATCAATACGCATAGCAGGAGACGATCTCACAGCCGATATACAGGAGTATATGGGGCGTCAGCACAATGTTCGAGTAGGAGAGCGCACAGCAGAGGAGATAAAGATACATGTCGGTTCAGTGCTTACCGAGCTTGATAATCCCCCTGAAGATTATATCGTTCACGGCCCTAATCGTATGACATCACTCCCTATGGAAGTCCCTGTAAATTATCAAGAGATAGCACACTGTCTCGAAAAATCCATAACAAAGATAGAGGCTGCAGTTTTGAGTGCACTTGAGCAGACACCTCCCGAACTCTATGCCGACGTAGTCCGTAGCGGAGTATATTTAGCCGGAGGAGGAGCCCTATTGCGCGGATTGGATAAACGTCTTACAGATAAAATAGGAATTCCGTTTCATATTGCAGAAGATCCATTGCATTCAGTTGCCAAAGGGACAGGAATTGCGTTAAAAAATATAGGTCGTTTTAATTTCCTTATGAGATAATATCCTTTTTAGGAATGTAAAATGATATGCGTAGGCTTATAGAATTCATAATAACTCATAGCAGCATATTTGTTTTTATAATCTATACTACAATATCGCTTATATTATTATTCGGGTTCAATCCTTATCAGCAGAGCGTTTTCTTTACATCAGCCAATGACGTGGCAGGGCGATATTATTCTGTAACCGGTCAGATAACCGGTTACTTTGGTTTGCGCGATATCAACAAAGAGTTGCAGAGGCAAAATTCATACCTTAAGATGGAGGTTGCCCGCCTTGACGAAAAACTCAAGCGGATAGAAGGAGATGCATCACTTCCCGTTTATACATCCGACAGCATAGTAGGTCCGTCACTTTTTTCAGTTGCACAGGCCGTTAATGTAACAACAACCAATGTCCACAATTATGTTACGCTGAACAAGGGGCGAAAAGACGGAATTGCCGAAGGGATGGGAGTAATTAACCGTTCAGGAGTTGTAGGAATAATAAGTGGGGTCTCAGACCATTTTTCAGTAGTTATTTCGCTTTTAAATCCTAAATTAAGGCTTAGTTGCAAGGTAAAAGGGCGAGATTATTTCGGTTCTCTTTCTTGGGATGGAGAATCCCCCGAATATGTAACACTCGAAGAACTTCCTCGGCATGTAGAGTTTTTGAAAGGTGATACCATAATTACAAGCGGATACTCCTCGGTTTTTCCGTCCGGAATAATGATTGGTACAGTAGAAGATTTTGCAAAGCAGCACGATGAGAACTTTTACGCGTTTAAGATCAAACTCTCAATAGATTATTTTAGTTTGGGAGATGTTTGCGTAATCGCTAACCCTATGGTACAAGAAAAAGCAGAAATTGAAGAAAAAATGATGCATAAATGATGAAAGTCTCGCCGGCATATTATATAATACTGTACATTATCCTGATGTTTTTTCAGATAACAGTTTTTGGTAATGTAGCCCTATTCGGATATGCCACACCGTTTCTTTTTATCTATTTTATCATTAAGTTGCCGGCTAATATGTCGCCTAATTTGATAATGACACTTGCCTTTCTTACAGGATTAATGCTTGATATATTTTTTAGTACCCCCGGTCAATACGCCTTTTCGGCAACATTAGTTGCATTTATGCGTAAATCTTATATCTCATTGATTTTGCAGCGTGATGAAGAGAGCGTTGCCATTATTCCTTCAGTAAAGAGCCTCGGTCAAGCACCATTTGCCATTTACGTGTTGCTTGTGGTTTTCACATTCGCATTAACTATATTTATAATACAAGCATTCACTATCTTCAATTCATTTAAGTTGATTTTGCAGATACTTTTAAGCACACTCGTAACATATATATTAATAATAGTATTAGATCGCGTATCCACTAAGTAACGATGAGGAAAGATTACAACCTTGAAAAGCGCAAATACGTAATCTACGCAATCGTACTGATTATTGCGGCAATTTACATATTACGCCTGTTTTTTTTACAGGTTGTAAGCAGCGATTATAGGCGTTATGCTGAAGGAAATGCGTTCCTCAGAAAAATACAATACCCATCGCGCGGTCTTATATACGACCGAAATGACCGTCTCGTAGTCTATAATCAGCCGGCTTACGATGTTATGATGATTCCACGTGAAGTAAAGGAGTTTGATACTATCGACTTCTGCAACACCCTCGAAATAACCAAAGAACATCTCCTTCGCCGTCTCTCTGCGATGAAAGACACACATCTCAATCCCAGTTATTCGACATATACGCCGCAGGTTTTTATCTCACAACTATCTGCAAAAGAGTATGGACGACTTCAAGAGAAGTTATATAAATTCGGAGGACTTTATATCCAAAACCGTATTATCCGTCAGTATGCCTATGATATTGGCGGCAACTTGCTTGGAAATATAAGAGAAGTATCACCGCGAGATATTGAGGCTGACGATTATTATATGCGCGGGGACTATACAGGAGACCTCGGAATAGAAAAGTCGTACGAAAAAATACTGCGAGGAGATAAAGGAGTTGAAATTCTTTTGCGTGATGCGCATGGGAGGATAAAAGGGAAATACGAAAATGGGCTTTACGATGTTTCGCCAGTTTCCGGTAAGAACATAAAACTTACCATAGATGCAGAATTACAGCAATATGGAGAGTATCTTATGCAGAACAAAATAGGGGCAATAGTAGCTATTGACCCACAGACAGGAGAGATACTGGCACTTGTATCATCACCAACATACAAACCATCCTCACTTATAGGACGTGAGCGAGGTAAAAATTATGTTAACTTAGTGCGAAATCCTTATAAACCTCTCTATGATAGAGCAATAATGGGAACATATCCACCGGGATCAACATTTAAACCAACACAAGGATTGATCCTCCTTCAAGAGGGAATAATAACCCTGAATACTATGTACCCATGCAATAACGGTTTTGTATTTGGTAGACTTCGTGTCGGTTGTCATGCCCATTCCGCGCCGTTGTCCCTGCTGCCGGCATTGCAGACATCTTGTAACGCATTTTTTTGTTACGGGTTCAAATCTATGATGGGAAACCACACGAAATATAATAATGTGTCCGATGCCTTTACAATGTGGAAAGATTATCTTGTCTCTATGGGTTACGGCTACCGCCTTGGAGTAGACCTTCCTGGAGAGAAACGCGGTTTTCTTCCCAATAGCGAGTATTATGATAAATATTACGGTAAAAACAGATGGAGCGGTATAACTATAATATCTGTCTCCATAGGGCAGGGAGAGATACTTGCCACCCCTTTACAGATAGCCAATCTTGCATCAACAATCGCTAACCGCGGATATTTCTATACCCCGCACGTGGTTAAGGAGATACAGGACACAGTTATTGACACTAAATACACAAAGCGGCATTATACAAAAGTTAACGGAGAAAACTACCGTTATATTGTCGATGCAATGCGTATGGCAGTAACAGGGGGTACATGCCATATTGGAGAGATTTCCGGTGTTGAACTCTGTGGAAAAACAGGTACTGCACAAAATCCACACGGTCGCGATCACTCAGCGTTTATGGGGTTTGCACCAAAAGATAATCCAAAGATAGCCATAGCTGTTTACGTTGAGAACGCAGGGTTCGGTGCCACCTATGCTGTTCCGATAGGGAGTCTTATGATAGAGAAATACCTGAACGATTCAATATCGCCACAGAGAAAATATCTGGAAAATAATATGGTTTCTGCCAATACAATAATTTACAGTGGAGTCAAGAAACACTAACACATGGCAACTTGTAGATAAGACCACTGTCTTCATCTATATTATTCTCATTGTGTGGGGCTGGCTGAGCATATATGCCGCCAGTTACAACTACGACAATATCAGTATGTTTAATTTCGATGGAAGGGCAGGCAAGCAACTTGTCTGGATGGGATGCGCCATTGTAATAATATTTGCCATAATGATGACCGACAGTCGTGTCTTAGAGACATGGGCATATCCGTTCTATACATTTATGATGTTCATACTGGCACTAACCATATTCATAGCCCCAAATATAAAAGGGTCACATTCATGGATAGTTATAGGACCTATAAGCATACAACCTGCCGAGTTTGCCAAATTTGCCGTAGCCCTTGGTTTAGCTCGTTTTATGAGTACATATAATTTTGTATTGCTTAAATCCGGAAATTTTATTAAAACCCTCGCTATAATAGCAATTCCTGTAATGCTTATAATATTACAGAAAGAGACCGGAACAGCACTCGTGTATTTATCACTGGCATTTGTGCTTTATCGCGAAGGTATGTCTGGTATGGTACTTTTGGCGTGGTTAGGTTCAGTAACATATTTTGTGTTATCCCTTAAATTTTCATCACTATTTTGGGGCATTACACCTGCCGGAGAGACCATCGTTCTAATTCTGATACTTATTGTACAAATAATAATGATAGTTCAGCTTTACCGGCGTTCCGGAGCATTTCGTACTATGCTCTATATGGCTCTTGGAGTAATGACAATAGGCGGTATAATAAGTATTTTTATCAAGATAAACTGGGTTTATGTGATGTACGTAGCCCTCGCAGCCAATTCATTATATGCACTTATTTTGACGATTAAAGAAAACAATTTACGGATATTACGACCAGTTGCCGTTGCGTTGGCTTCAGTAGCATTTCTGTTTTCAGTCAATTATATATTTACCGAAGTTCTTGAACCCCACCAACAGGTGCGAATACGTGTTGCATTTGGCATGGAGGACGATCCGCGTGGGGCAGGATATAATGTTAATCAGTCAAAAATAGCCATAGGTTCCGGTGGATTTCTCGGCAAAGGTTTTCTCGCCGGAACGCAGACAAAGTTGAAATATGTTCCCGAACAGGATACCGATTTTATATTTTGTACAATAGGAGAGGAGATGGGATTTGTTGGCTCTACGGCTGTAATAATGCTTTTTGTAATACTTATATTTAGGATAATATCAATATCCGAACGTCAGGAAGATACATTTGGGCGAGTCTACGGATATTGTGTTGCATCAATTTTTATTTTCCACCTTATAATAAATGTTGGAATGGTGTTAGGGTTGTGTCCTGTTATAGGAATACCACTTCCGTTCTTTTCATACGGAGGATCGTCATTATGGGGATTTACAATTCTATTATTTTCATTACTAAAGATAGATATTGGGCGGCTAGAACGTTATAGATAAAAATTAAAAGCGGAATACCCTAATTCATAAAGGGTATTCCGCTTTTAATTTTAAGAAACATTCAGACAGAATACTATTTCTTGTCGGCTTTGTTTCTGATTGCTGCCATTATTTTGTTTTCAAGCTCCTCAGCAAGTTCGGGATTATCAAGTATACATTTCTTTGCAGCATCGCGTCCTTGTCCTAATTTTGTTTCACCATATGCGAACCATGATCCGCTCTTTTTTACTATTCCATATTCAACGCCAAGATCAACAATTTCACCAGACTTAGATATTCCTTCACCAAACATTATATCAAACTCAGCCTTACGGAATGGCGGTGCAACTTTGTTTTTAACAACCTTTACACGCGTTTGATTGCCGATGATATCTTCGCCGTCCTTAAGTTGAGAAATCCTGCGTATATCAAGTCTTACCGATGCGTAGAATTTAAGTGCATTTCCTCCGGTTGTGGTTTCGGGATTACCAAACATTACCCCAATTTTATCACGTAGCTGATTTATGAAAATACATGTGGTATTCGTCTTGCTTATAGCAGCAGTCAGTTTACGCAGAGCCTGCGACATGAGGCGCGCCTGCAATCCCATTTTTGAGTCGCCCATTTCACCTTCAAGCTCAGCTTTAGGTGTTAGTGCAGCAACAGAATCTATCACTACCACGTCGATAGCAGAAGATCTTATTAATTGTTCAGCAATTTCAAGAGCCTGTTCACCGTTGTCAGGCTGCGAAATCCACAAATTTTCCACATCCACGCCAAGTTTTTCTGCATAAAATCTGTCAAAGGCATGTTCAGCATCAATAAAAGCAGCTATACCTCCGCTCTTTTGTGCTTCAGCTATTGCATGTATTGCCAAAGTAGTTTTTCCTGATGATTCAGGTCCGTAGATCTCTATTACCCTTCCACGAGGGTAACCACCCACACCAAGTGCTGCGTTTAGCCCTATGGAGCCGGTAGGTATTACGGCAACCTCCACTATTCTATCATCCCCCAGTTTCATTATTGAACCCTTTCCATAACTCTTCTCTATCTTGTCCATTGCTGCCTGCAAAGCTTTTAGCTTATCGTCCGAGGTGGAAACTTTCACTTTTTTCTCTTCACTCTCCATAGTTGTAAATATTTAATAATGTAAAATAATTAATATAGCGTTTCAGAAAAGATTCAGGCAATACATCTTGTAGCATTATTCAGTATTATTTGTATTGTCTTCATTCAATTTACAGATGCAAATTTACAGATAATAATGTGCCATATTGCAGCATATCTGTCTTATTTATTTGATTTATATAGAATCTTTTCTGTGTTCATTAATCTGGCGATTGAGTATAACAATAGTTCTGGATGTGATATCATCCTCGCGTTCAAGAGATTTTATATCCTTAATTAAAGTTGCCAGTTTATAACTCTCTAATATTGCTTTTCGCGTAGTTTTGTCGAGAGAATATGTAAAAGGGCGTTTTCCCTCATAACTAACCTTAATCGGTTTATCTCCTGCCGCAACTATAAAATCAGCAATAGGTCGCATCTGTAACTCTCGGTATGTTACTGTTTCTATGTTGTTGCCGTTAAGTTTATACCTGTAATTGTTGGCTCTATCGTGCGGAATGGCATTAGTCATTGCATATGTCCCATTACTAAGAGAGACTTTCACAGCTTCGTGTTCAAGCTGATATGTACCGTAGTATACGCTTAATAGTTGCATTTCACCCTTCTCTGATACCTGAATTCTAAGACATGATGTACTTTGACTTAATTTGTTAGGGTTGTTTTTATAGACAAGAATCCCTTCGGTCTGATACTTTTTGTCTTTCACATAATCAAACCCTTCCAACAGGCGTTTCAGTTCTGTTTTATACATAGGCATGAGGCTGTCTATACGTTTGATGATGTTTTTGTTTATGGCAAGTTCCACTTTTCTTGATAATTGCATCCCGGCGCGTATTTCATTAAAAGCTTTGGGATCAAGTATCTTAACGCTATCTATCGCCATTTTAGCTTCTGCATAGTTTCCTGTTTCATATAGTTTTACAGCACTAAGATATGCATCATGAGCCTCTTTATGTTCGTCAGAACATGCAAATAGTAGTAATAATATTACCACTAAAGGGAAAAACAAAGTCTTATTCATACGAAATTTTTAGAGAGTGGATCTCTCATCGTTTAATCTTGTCTTATTTTGATAAATGGGAGTCTCGCAGTAGGTCGTTGACTGTTTTTACTGGATTAAAAGTCTCTATCGGAACTTCCACAAACACCGTGTTCCAGTCCGACATCGCCCCGTTCCATAAACCTGGACGTTCCAATGCCTTAAGCAGTTTGCCGTTTTTTGATTTTTCGGAAATAAACCCGGTGTTTTTATCAACAAAATCCGGTAAGTTATAATGTTTTCCATTCCAATCTTTTACGGCACAGACTATATCTACGGGATTAAAGTGTGTAGAGTTCTCGAAAGCTGATTTTGATGCCGGTTGCATCATGTTTATCTGGCTACTTTCAAGAATTTGAGGCGAGTATGTACCATCTTCATTATATGCCAGAAACGGCCCACCGCCAGGTTCTCCAATATTCTTTACCATACCACAAACACGTAGCGGACGATGCAATTTTTCAAGCAAATACATTGCGAGGTTACTGTCTTCCATCTCTTTTATCTCTTTGTTGCGTACAAACAGATACTGTTGTAAAAATAGAATAATTTCGCGCAGATCATTCATAGAGTATTTCCTGCTTTCCAACATGCTCCCGTATCTGTATATTTTTTCAAGAAGCGAAGCTGTCACTCCGCCCAATACCTTTTTATATAGCACAGTGCTATTCTTAAATGAGTCTGGTACTATGTTGTCTATATTCTTTATAAATATAATGTCTGCGTCTATTTCGTTTAAATTTTCAATCAGAGAGCCGTGTCCTCCCGGACGGAACAAAAGTTTACCTTTGTCACGGAATGGCGTATTATTTTCATCGGCAGCTATTGTATCTGTTTCGGATTTTTGTTCCGAAAAAGAGATGTTATATTTTACTCCGAATAAATTCTCATATTTCGGTAGCGCGTCAGTAGCCAGTTCTTTGAAATAAGGAAGATGGTCGCCTGAGACAGTAAAATGTATATTAACCGAGCCGTCTTCATTCTTTGCATACATAGCTCCCTCGACAAGGTGTTCCTCCATGGCTGTGCGCGATGAATCCTTATACTTATGGAACAGAAGTAATCCTTTAGGCAACCATCCATAGTTAAGCCCTTTTTCAGATAAAAGATTATTGGCTATGTTTTTATACATTCCCTTATTTATAAGAGTCTTTATATCATCGCCGTTTTCATTTTTTATACATATTTCATTGAGGGCATTATAAAAAGCAAATGATTTTATGTCGTCAAAGAACTTTTTCTCAAAATCAGTTACCGGTTCAGAATACGGAGCATCTATAAACGCAAATAGATCTTTAAACATTCGGCTTGCAGCTCCCGATGCAGGGACGAATTTAACAGTTTTGGCTCCGGTTGCGATAAATTCGTCCCATTTCGTGGCATAAGGCACGCAACTTCCGGCATCCACAGCCATAATTCCGTCACCAATAGTGGCCCCCTTTTCTATCTTAAGATACGGGAATCCCTTTCTAAAACACTCAAGTTGGTCTTCAACTGTTTTCAATACCATCCCTTTACCCACAATCTGCTCAAGATCATCTTGAGAAAAATAATTCTTCATATTTATCGGCATTTTTATAACTCACAAAATAATAAATAACCGTTTAGCCGTTTTTCTTGACTATTCATACTTACGTCCGGCAGATCCTTTTATGACATAGTATTGTCAATGGCAACTAATTTTTTTTAAAACTGTCAGACAACCTATTTATGAAAAAAATGAACAGTTTATTCGGCTTGCAGGTTCAAATATACAAATTAACATTAATAATCCAATGCTGTTAGCGTAAAAAATGATACATTTGAACTGTTTTTATATTTTAACTTCCAATGCAAAAGCACAGCGCACTAAACAACAGCGAGAAGAAAGAATTCCTTGCCTCTTATGCCGAGTTAAGGCGTCAGACAAATTCCATTATCAAACCCGGAGAGTTTGAAAAAATAAAAGAGGTTATAACCGAAGCAGTTAAGAGTGGAGGCTACGGACGTGATAAAAAAGGAAATAGTATTTTATTGCGTAATATAAATACGGCTCTTATACTATCCAAGGAGGTGGGATTAGAACGCAATACCCTTGTAGCAATACTGCTTTACAATATAGTTGCAGAGGAGATAAAAACGCTAAAAGAGGTGGAGGGTGATTTTGGTGAGGATGTTGCCAATATAATTACGTACCTGATAAAAACAGAAAGTCTCTATTCAAAACACTCTACTTTACAGAGCGATAATTTCCGCAAACTACTTTTGTCTTTTGCCGAAGATGCCCGTGTTATAATAATACTTATAGCCGACCGCTTGTGTCTTATGCGTATGATAAATAAGCATCCGGACAACGACTATCGCCTCACTATTGCAGCAGAGAGCACCTATCTGTATGCCCCGCTTGCCCATAGATTGGGATTATACAAGATGAAATCAGAGTTAGAAGACCTATCGCTCAAATATACAAACCGCGAAGATTATGATGCAATAGCCTCCAAGCTCAACCAGACAAAGGTGAAGCGCGAAAAATACATAGCCTCCTTTATCGCGCCGATACAAAAAAAACTACTGGAAGATGGATATGTTTTTGATATCAAAGGACGTACCAAGTCTATATACTCCATTTACAATAAAATGAAGAAGCAAAAGGCAGAATTTGAAGATATATACGACCTTTTTGCAATTCGCATAATACTTAATACACCGATAGAAAAAGAGAAGGGAGACTGTTGGCAGGTATTCTCCATGGTAGCCGATATGTACAAGCCCAATCCGTCCCGTATGCGTGATTGGATAACAATACCCAAAAGCAATGGATATGAATCATTGCATATAACTGTTTGGGGCCCGGAAGATAGGTGGGTTGAAGTTCAGATACGCACTCGCCGCATGGATGATATTGCAGAGCAGGGGCTGGCAGCACATTGGCGTTACAAAGGAGTTAAAAGCGAGAGCGGTTTAGACGATTGGCTTAACAATATGCGCGAAATTCTTGAGTCGTCCGATGAAAACGATGCACTTGAACTTGTAAAAGATTTTAGCAAGGACAATTACGATAAGGAGGTTTTTGTCTTTTCACCAAAAGGCGACCTTTACAAATTGGTAAAGGGGGCTACTGTGCTTGACTTTGCTTACCTTGTTCACACAAATTTAGGAAACAGGTGTGTAGGGGCAAAGGTGGACGATAAAAATCAGCCAATAAAATATCAACTTAAGAACGGGGATACAGTAGAAGTTCAGACCTCTCAGCAACAGAAACCCAAGCAGGACTGGCTGAATGTGGCAGCACTGACAAGGACTAAGGCAAAGATACGCCAAGCGCTGAAAGAGACGGAGAATAGCGAAGCGGAATATGGCAAAGAAATGCTGGTTCGCCGTTTTAAAAACCGTAAGATAGAGCTGGACGAGACTGCTATGACAAAACTCATAAAAAAGCAGGGATTCAAGACAGCTACCAAATTTTACGCGGCAATAGGGCAGGAGAGGCTCGATATAAATATCGTAATAGATAAATACGTTGAGATACAAAAAGGAGGAGAAGAAGATAATATATTACTGCGCTCGGCAGATAATTTCGTTCAACAGGCAGAGCAAGTTGCCAGAAAAGAAGATATACTTGTTATAGACGGGACACTTAAGGATATAGATTACAAACTATCAAAATGCTGTAACCCAATATACGGAGATGATATATTCGGGTTTATAACAACCCAAGAGGGGATAAAAATACATCGCACCGACTGTCCTAATGCCATTGATCTGCGCGGACGTTACAGCTATCGTGTTGTAAAAGCAAAATGGGCAGGAAAGTTAGGCTCACAATATATGGCTGTTCTACGTGTTGTGGGAAATGATGATATAGGTATTGTTACCAATATAACGTCAATGATATCAAAAGAAGAGGGTGTTACGATGCGTAATATATCAATAGATTCCAACGACGGTCTTTTCCAAGGACATATAACAGTAATGGTTACACATGCTCCGGCACTTAATTCGCTTATCAAGAAACTAAAGACAGTAAAAGGTGTTAAAAACGTAGAGAGAACAACAGAGTGAAGTATAAAAAACAGATAATAACTATTATTATAACCGCTGTAATTATAATTGCGGCCGGAGGATTGATTAAATCACGTTGGAACGTATGGTTTGGAAATCCTCCCGAATACCCATATCAACCCACCGAAGTTCCTATGCGGATTCTTATGACTTATGGTTGTAACGGAGAGTTAAGCCGTATGTTTACGTGGATTTATGGAGACAAAGCTGAAGAGGGCAGAGTGGAAATTACGAATAACCGTACAGGAGCTACAACAATCCTTAAAGCACATAGCAAAATATTCTCTTCCCGTGCAGGTAGAGCTGCATATTATTGTGCCTCAGTGGACAGTTTATCATATGCATCTTCATACTCTTATCGCATACTACATCCAACGGATACAACAGAACTGTATCACTTCAGAGTTCCGGCAAAAGGAGAAAAAACGGAATTTATATTCATCGGTGACGTTCAGGATACATTAGGGGGTATCTCCGGAAAACTATTCAGCGAGATTGAATTACGTAATCCAGATGCAGGATTCTACCTTTTTGGAGGAGATGTAATAGAACGTCCGATGTCTTGTTATTGGGATCAATGGTTTGCCTCTATGGGCACCATCCCTCAAACCAAGCCCATTTTAGCTGTTCCCGGAAACCATGAATACCTAAAGGGGTTTCCTCCATACCTCGAAGAGCGTTTTTCTTTAGTATTTCCATATTCAAAAGAGATATCTAGCGGAGATAATTTCTTATTTCATACAGACGTAGGAGATATTGCCATATTTATGTTGGATAGCAATAAAGAGTTCTGGACATATCCGGCTCAGCGCCGATGGCTTAAGCTCCAGATGGAGTCATCTAAAGCGCTATGGAAAGTTGTTGTTCTTCATCACCCTATCTTTTCAATGCGGAATCAATTTAATAATATATTACAGCGCATGGCATTTAACCCTATTATAAAAAAATACGGTGTAGACCTTGTATTACAAGGACATGAACATGCCTATATGCGTAAAGCGATGATTAATGCAGAGAGGAAAGAGACAACGCCTATTTACATAACGAGCCATACTTCCCCCAAGAATTACCGTATAGGGTTCAGCGGTAACTCACAGCGATTAGGCGGTGGCGACCGTTATTACCAGCGGATAAGTGCCATAGGAGATACCTTAACTGTCGAAACTTTTAATTCGCATCACGAACTCTACGACAAAATTGTAATATTAAAAACAAAAGCAGGAAAACAAGTTAAAGATTGTGCGACAGGTATTCCTGAAAAGATAGAGATAACTCCCGATATGGTCAGAAACACCAAGAAAGCGCTTAAATATAAGTCAGAAATAGACGCATATTTTGGCAATAAAAGCAAGTGATATTACCGGTATACAAAAGAGATCACGATACATTTTACGTACCGTGATCTTTATTTATTAATAAATAGTGTGTCTTGTGTGTTGAGCTCTATCTCTTATATTAAGGACCTTTGTTACAATATTAGTTGATATTCATGTTGGGATCCTCAGCACTGAAATCCATATCACTGAAACCCTCCTCATCAAGTTCATCCGGATTGTAAGCATTCTCTATTCCAAAATCATCATCCAAATCTATCGCTGCCTGAGTACCAAGTTTGTTGTCAATCTCTTCAAAAGACATTATTTGTTGTGGGGCTTTGCCTTTTGATCGCGTACACAAAGGCTCGCTAATATTTTTCCCTAACTCTATTTCCCTCAGTTCCATGAAAAAAGCGCGATCCGCCATGGAATCAAAAACAAAAAGCAAACGTTGATGTTCATCTTCAACTAATTCACTAATTCTGGTATTTTCCATAAGCCAAACATCTTCATCGGAGGTGGTATCCATCTCAATAAGGGTTATTTCAGCTCTCTTCTCCCAATCATCCTCACAAATAAAGAATGACGTTATCTGATCCTTTGTGTAGTTTACAGATTTTAGAATGATATCATTAAGTTCAAGAAATGTAGCTTCAGAATCAATGCTTATCTCCCGTGAGAAATTATCAGCCTCATCAGAGAGTATTAAAAATTTATAGATCATATTGTATAGCTCAAAAAAGTTATCTGTTTATTGGACAAAAGTAGTAAAAAAATATATTTTCCAATAAGCCTCGCTTAAATTTATTACTTTCCTCTTAATATGCCTCTTTCTGATTCTTTTATAAAGTTTACTATCATATCCCGTTCAACTGATGGCGGAATATCGTT
>JAVVOY010000037.1:0-21416 GCA_036656055.1 Bacteroidales bacterium | reverse complement strand
GTCGGGTACTCCGTCATTTTACAAGACTAACCTTTTTAATGAAATAGGTAGGTCTGCAAGGGTTCTTGTGCTTTATTGCGGCTATTTTGAGGGGGCTGTAAACTCCGATGTAAAACAGTTAGAAAAGGGCTCTTTTGAATATATTTTCCTGCATAATGGAGATATTGCAAAACGCAATAAAGTTGCCGTTTTTATGAAACTACTGCATATAACGGGCAAAATATCATGCAGGCGCATAATACATGAAGGGTGGTACGTACCGGAATATTGCCTTTATGCTTTTCTCTCTCCAAAATCAAAAAATGTGACTGTTTGTGAGTCAACTATTTTTGAATCTAACTTTTCAGGGATAAAATCCATCATAAAAAAACTCATTATAAACCGTTCTTCAATAGCTCTTCCATCCGGCTATGCCCATAACGCCATATTTACGAAAGCAGAGTATAAAGGGGTGATAAAAATTACAGGCGGAGTAGGAATAATCAACAAGCACGGCAATAAAATGGGAAATACGGGTAGACACTCCCCTATTCGCTATCTTTATGTAGGACGTTTGACCGAGTGCAAAAACCTATCATTTTTGATAGATTGCTTTAATAAAAGCGGAAAACCTCTTACAATAACAGGCAATGGAGAATTGATGAGTGAATTGGAGACAAAGGCAAAAAAGAATATATCCTTTACCGGATTTATAGGCAACGAGAGATTGCCTGAGATATACACATCACACGATGTCCTACTCCTGCCATCTAAAAAGGAAACATGGGGATTAGTGGTTGAAGAGGCCATTTACTGGGGACTTCCGGTTATAGTAAGCAACCACGTAGGGTGTTCGACCGATATGGTACAAAATATAAGAACAGGCATTATCTTTGACATTAATAATGAAGATAGTTTTAATAATTCCATAGCAGATATGGAGGCAAACTATGAAAGATACAAAAGCAATGTAGACGGATATGATCTTGATGCAAAAGATAAAAAGCAGGTAGAAACATATTTATCACTTTAAAATATGAGCAGATTAAAAGAGACAGCATTAAAAATTTCAGCCATCATAAACCGCAACCATAAGAGCAAAATATTGTTCTATCATGATGTATTCAGTAACGAGCGTTACACAGATATGGGTACACCGCAGGAGCTCTTCGGCAAGCATATTGATATGATCCGTAAATGCGGATTTGAAATCACACCTGAAATAAGCAAAAACGAAGATCAAATACAGATATGTTTCGATGACGGATTTCGCGGAATATGGGACACCCGCAAATATTTCATAGACAATGATATTAAACCGACTATATTCCTTGCCGTTGAACTTATAGGAGAAAAAGGCTACCTTAAGAAAGATGAGATACTTGAATTACAGGATAACGGTTTTATATTCCAATCACATGCGTGGTCACATAAGAACCTTACGGGGTTTAACGGCAAAGAGCTAGAACATGAGATAAAAGGATCAATGGATTTTTTATCAGATATATTAGGCAAACCTGTAAAAGAGATCTGTTTCCCAATAGGTTACTTCTCTAAAAATGTATACAATGAATGTCGCCGTTGGGGTTACGAGACTATGTACTCAAGTATCCCCGGAAACTTTTCAGATGATATTATATTTGACGGAATCAAAACCAGAAATCTTGTGCAGTTTTATACTCCCGACACAGTAAAAGATGTTTTGTTCGGAGCTCTAGCTCCATTCAGGGAAAGATATATAAAGAGGCAATTCGTAAAATAAATATTTTAAGCAGCAAGGTAGAATCTGTGGTTGTGCAAACTCTGCCTAACGACAAAATAGAGATAAATATATGAAAGTTTTACATACTATATCCGGACTTAATTGCAGCAGTGGTGGTCCTACGGCATGCACGTACAATCTCCTTAAAGGATTGAGATGCGCTGGAGTAGAGGCAGATGTTCTGACTATTAAGCCTCGTAATCAGGCAGATAAGATAGTGGGCTCAGACAATTTTATAATTGCAGTAGACAACGATGCAACCACTCCGTTCGTATACAGCCGAAATTTCAGAGAGTACATAGAAACATATAACAATTACGATATTTACCATGCAAACGGACTTTGGACATATCCTACGCACATAACTGCAAAAACGGCACGTAAGGCAGGGAAACCTTACGTAATAGCACCACATGGTATGCTATATCCCGAAGGATTGATATCTAAACCATGGAAAAAGAGATTGGCTCTGGCTCTTTTTCAGAAGAACGATCTCGATCGGGCAACTGTATTGCAGGCTACCTGTCGGCAAGAGGCGGAATATATCGCGGCATTAGGCTTCAGAAACCATATAGCCATAGTACCCAACAGCCTTCCAACAGATAACATAATGCCCGTACGCAAGGAAGAGAACCAAATAAGAAGATTTGGATTCGTAGGGCGCATACACCCCATAAAAAATATTGATGTACTTTTAGCTGCATGGGCAAAATTAGGGATAAAAACAAAGGGTTGCGAACTTGTAATAGTAGGTGACGGAGATACCGAATATAAAAAATCCCTTATAGATTTTACAGTACACAAAAAACTAGACAATGTACGTTTTGCAGGTTTCCTTACCGGTGAAAGTCTTACGGAAACAGTACGCAGTTTCGACTACCAGTTATTAGTTAGCAAATCTGAAAATTTCGGGATGGTAGTTCCTGAGGCGCTTGTAAACGGTATACCCTGTATTGCAACTGAATGTACACCATGGGAAGAGTTGAACGGATACAGATGCGGATGGTGGATTAAAAATGGAGAAGAGAACCTTGCCGAAACAATTGCAACTGCAATAGAATTATCTGAAGCTGAAAGGCGCGAAATGGGTTCAAGGGGGAGAGCGATGATAATATCCAATTACTCGGTAGAGGCAGTAGTTGAAAAGATAAAGCGACTTTACGAATGGATAGCGGAGGGAGGCAAAAAGCCAGATTTCATATACTAACAACGACGTGAAGATATTACAAACAATAACCGATCTTAACTTATCGAGCGGAGGTGCAGCGACATCCACTTTCAATCTCTTTACGGCATTAAAAGAGGGAGGAACAAACACTTCGTTGCTTACTCTGCTCCCTTTCTCCGAAAAAGACAAATTCATAGGTTCGGGCGACAATATCACGGCATTGGAGTACGATGGAAAGACGCAGTTGGTATATTCGCATAATTTTAAACATTACATAGAAATCAACAGAGGGTTTGACTTATACCACGCCAACGGTATATGGACATACCCAACATACAAAACAATAAAGACAGCCCATAAATTAAATAAGCCATGTATAGTAACAATACACGGCATGTTGAACAAAAACGCGCTTAAAGTCTCTACATTAGGCAAAAGATTGTGTCTTACACTTTTTCAGAGACGAGAACTTAATAGCATAGAGTGCATACACGCAACAAGCCGCTACGAAGCTGAGTGCATAAAAGAGGCAGGAATTAAAACAGATATTGCCATAATATCCAATGGCGTTACAGAATACAAGAGCCAATCCGCAAGAGACGATTCAGGTATCTGTCGTTTCGGGTTCGTTGGCAGAATAGACAGGATAAAAAATATAGAAGCACTTTTAATGGCGTGGCATAAATTAGGTGAAAATATAAATGGATGTGAATTGGTTATCATCGGCGGAGGAGAGGCTGAATATTCAAAAGAATTATATAAATTTGCAACTAATTACAAACTTAACAATATCCGCTTTACAGGTCTTCTGACAAAAAAAGAGACTGAGAAAGAGATGCTTAAGCTAAGGTATCTTATTCTTCCAAGCCGGTCAGAAAACTTTGGGATGGTTGTTCCTGAGGCCCTAAGTAAGGGTATTCCGGTAATAGCGACAGAAGGGACTCCATGGCAGGAGCTTAATACTGAAAGATGCGGATGGTGGATTAAAGATGGTACTGAAAATCTTGTGGCAACAATATATAAGGCAATAAGTACCGATACTGACGAATATCTGGCTATGTCAAGAAATGGACAATCACTTGTCAAAAAAAATTATACAATTGAGATGACTGCTGACAGAATGCGGCGTTTATACGACTACATCCTCGGCAATGAAGACAAACCGGATTTTATATTATGATTATGGAATTACAGGTAGGCAGCAATTACAAAAGGACACTTGGCTTTAAGAATATATTAGCCCGATTAGTATGGAATATTTCGCACGCCATATTATTCAGATTTTTTATATCGAGTATACTGAACGGATGGAGAATATCTCTTCTGAGGGTATTCGGTGCAAAAATAGGGAGAGGGTGTTCTATATCAAACTCAGCTAAAATATGGGCTCCTTGGAATTTAGAGATGGGAAACGACAGTTGCCTCGGACCTGAGGTTTTTTGCTACAATACCGGAAAAGTAATTATAGGCAATGGCGTAGTAATCTCACACGGAGCCTATTTATGCCCGGGATCGCACGATATGAGTGACCCTAATTTTCCGATGATCCCTTCTACAATAGTAATTAAAGATAATGCGTGGATTGCAACAGAGGCATTCATTGGGCCTAAAGTTACAATCGGCGAGGGAGCAATTGTTGGAGCACGGGGGTGCGTGTTTAAAGACGTTGATCCATGGAGTGTTGTCGGTGGTAATCCGGCAACGTTTATAAAGAAAAGAATTATAAAAGAGATTTCATAAAGTCTACAATTTACCTGATATAATAAAATAACCCGGGCTATAAAATAGCTCGGGTTATTTTATTGTGTTCGAACAAAATCTTCAGCAAACTCGTTATGCGTATAAAACAGTAGTATTATTTTAAAGATATCTTAATATTTTAAAAATTAGTCACATGAAATATATACTACACGCCGATGATTTTGGATTAGACAAAGATACTGTTGAGTCAACAATAGAGTGCTTTGAGAAAGGATATATCAACAGTGCTTCAATCATAGCAAACGGTTCCGCTACTGATTTAGCAATTCAATACGCTAAAACACATCCAAATTATAGTTTTGGCATACACCTGAACTATATTGACGGTTTTGCACCTTTATCGGAAGCATCGAAGATAGAATCATTGGTAGATTCAGACGGGAAATTCTTCGATACTCATGTATTATTAAAATTAATGCTATTGATGCGTTTAAAATATGATCACATAAAAAAAGAGACTAATGCACAAATCTCAAAAATAGTAGATTCAGGAATAAAGGTTTCGCATATTGATTCTCACGGGAACATACATAAACTCCCGCTTTTTCAAGACGTGTTGGTGGATGTTATATCAACTTTCGGGATAAACAAAGTTCGTCTGACTCAGAATATTTTCTTATCTGAAAGCAAAGAAAAAACAATATTGAAATTATTGAATTCATACTTTAACATATTGATGTCAAAACGTTTTCATTCAACAAACTACCTATATATGCCGGCACATAATTTCGACGTTAACTGGAGCAATAATATTATAAAAAAGATGCAATATCTTCCTAAAGAAACAACATTAGAAATTGCCGTTCATCCCGGTAAAAAAGAACATTACAGAACATTTGAGTATAACGATATTGCCACATTTGCCATAAATATTCCAAAAGAGCATAATATGATAACTTGGAATGATATAATTTAATTACTATATTTGCTTAAATTATTCTATCATATGTTGGATATTTCAGTTATAATACTGACTTTTAATGAAGAGATACACATAAAAAGATGTATCGAAAGAATAGCACCTATTGCAAAAAATATATTTGTTATAGACTGCTTTTCAACTGACAATACCGCCGAAATTGCCAACAAATTAGGTGCAGTGGTTGTAACCCACGCATGGCCAGGAAATCATGCCGCACAGATAAACTGGGCATTAGACAATCTCCCTATCGACACACAGTGGGTTTTACGCTTAGATGCGGACGAATATCTACTGCCAGAATTAATAGAAGAACTACAATCCGACATACCAAAACTCCCGGCAGAAGTTACAGGCATAAATCTTAAAAGGAGGCATGTATTTTTGGGAAAATGGATAAAACACGGGACATATCCTATTATAATATTACGTATTTTCAGGACAGGAAAAGCTAAATGTGACCAGCGTTTAATGGATGAACATATAGTTCTTAAAGAAGGATATTCGATATGTTGTAAAAACGATTTTGTAGACCATAACCTCAACACTCTTTTTTGGTGGATTGAAAAACATAACAATTATGCTCTACGCGAAGCCGTTGAACTTTTAGATATTAAATATAATATCATCCGTGACAAACAACAATCCACTAAAACTACAATCACGACAGATATGGAACTAAAAAAAATAAAATATGTGAAAATGCCTATCTTTTTACGGGCATTTGGCTATTTTATTTTAAGATACATAATTAAAGGCGGTATTCTTGAAGGGAAAGAAGGCTTTTTATGGCATTCATTACAAGGATTATGGTATAGAACATTAGTTGATGCCAAGATTTTTGAAATAACAAAAGCATGTGGCAGTGACAGAATAAAAATACGACAATATCTGTTAGAAAGGCACAAAATGGTATTGTAAATAATTATCGACAAAAAAAATGTTAAATATATCGGCTATAATACTTACATACAATGAAGAGATACATATTGAACGCTGTATCAATAACGTATCACGGATTGCAAAAGAAATATTCATAATAGATAGCTATTCGACAGATAATACCATTGAAATTGCAAAATCACTTGGAGCAAGAGTTTATCAAAATAAATGGGAAAAAAGTTACTCAAAACAATTTAATTGGGCACTCAAAAATTGCGATATTTCAACCAAATGGATTTTACGCATAGATGCGGACGAATATCTGACCGATGAACTCATAAATGAGTTGTATGCTAAATTTGAAAAAATACCTGACTCAGTATCCGGAATAGAAATTCCGTTAAAACGTATTTTCATGGGACATGAAATAAAGAGAGGTATTAAGAAATCTACCCAAGTACGTTTCTTCAAATACGGAAAAGCAGAATGCGAACAACGGTGCATGGATGAACACATTATCATACAAGGAGGGGTTACAGAATTCCATGGTGCATGGGTAGATAATAACCTATCTACAATAGGACAATGGATAACAAAACATAACGGGTATGCCGAAAGAGAAACAGTAGATTTATTAATAAATAACTACGCTGTTATAGATAAATGTTCCGACATGCACCTAACTAAAAAAGCAGCTATACAGCGTAAAAACAAATTGAATTATTCCAGAATGCCATTATTCTGGCGGGCATTTTTTTATTTCTGCTTCAGATACATTGTAAAAGGGGGATTCCTTGACGGGAAAGAGGGCTTTCTGTGGCACTTCCTTCAAGGGTGGTGGTATCGCACCTTGGTGGATGCCAAAATACTTGAAATAAAGAAACATTGTGGAGAGGACAAAGAGAAGACGATAGAGTATATCAGACAGAATTACAAGATAGAGATATAACATGTACTTATTATTCTCTCGGATATTATACTTTTTATCAAGCCCATGGAGTTATATCTTAGCCCTATTTGTAATTGCTGTTTTTTGCAAAAAGAGACAACACAAGTTTTTCTTATCAATATCAGCATTAATACTTTTACTGCTTTTTACAAACAAACCACTGTATGATAATGCAATAAAAGGGTGGATAAAAGGCACTGAGTTAGATGCCGACACAACAAAAGTGTATGACTACGGAGTTGTAGAAGGTGGTTTTGCCGAGTATGACAAAGTTCGTGACAGAATAGAGTTTTCAGAGGGGGCAGACCGTCTAACAGATGCCATCATACTCTATCACAACAGACGGATAAGGAAGATTATAATATCAGGCGATGGATCAGTTATAACGCGCGACAGCATAGGTAGTCCTGAAAAAATGATTAAATTTCTTAACTATATGGGTATCCCCAATGAGGATATAATAATAGAGCCGAATGCTCGCAACACAAAAGAGCACCCGGAAGAGATACTGAAACTTTTAGGAGAACGCATAAAATCTGAAAACATCCTGATAATAACATCGGCAATACACCTTAAACGTTCATTGTCAGCATTTGAAAGAAACGGCATAAAAGCAGATGGCTATGGCGTAGATATAACGACAGATGACCCAAAATATATCTGGGCTGACTGGATACCGGACTTAAACCTCCCATCAAAGTGGTATTGGCTCATACACGAACAGATAGGGTGTTTTGTATACAAATTAATATAAAACAGTTAGTATGAAGATATCCATAATAACATGCACATATAATAGTGCAACAACGATTGCCGATACGATACGTTCGGTAAACAGGCAGACCTATCAGGATATTGAACATATAATTGTTGACGGACTGTCGAATGACAATACACTTGAGATAGTAAAAGCTAATACAACATACAGACAGCATATAATATCCGAAAAAGACAATGGTATTTACGATGCTTTTAATAAAGGGATAAGAGCAGCCACCGGGGATATAGTAGGAGTACTGAACTCTGACGATTTTTATACAGAAGATAATGTTTTAAGCTGTATTGCAGCAACATTCAACGACTCTGATATTGATTCAGTATACGGAGACATACACTTTGTAAGCCCAGACAATCTGCATCATCCGGTTCGTTACTACTCTTCAGCATCATTCAGACCGTGGAAGATGCGAATGGGCTTTATGTTCGCACACCCCTCTTTCTATGTAAAAAAGAGCATCTACAATGAGTTGGGATTATATAGGACGGATTTTAAAATAGCATCTGACTTTGAACTGTTGCTTCGTTTTGTATATAAAGCCAAAATACATACAAAGTATATACCTTTGGACTTTGTCACCATGCGCACAGGTGGTGCAAGTACCAAGTCATTAAACAGCAAGAATATAATAAATCGGGAATGCCTTAAGGCATGTCGGGAAAACGGAGTATATTCAAATATGCCACTTATGTGGTGCAGACTAATTATAAAATGTATTGACCTGATAAAATTCAGATTAACAAACAATCCTAAGAATGGGAAATAACAATTATGTCAACGGCAAAAATAGCGCTAATGGTAGAGAGAGAGAGAGAGAGAGAGAGAGAGAGAGAGACGGGATTAGATTTAATTCGGGTAATTGCAATACTATTTGTTATAGGAGGTCATTTTTTCTGGCTTCACACCCGGTTTTTAGAAACAAATTTTAATGGTTTCAATATTTTTATTCAAGGCTCTTTAATGAGTTTATTTTTTGTATCTGTTCCTTTATTTGTTTTACTATCTGGATATCTTAACTATAAGAAAAAATATATCAGGTACAATATAGGAATATACAAAGGATTAAAAAAAATCATCTCTGCATACTTAATTTTTTCAATCATATCTATTCTGTTCAGAATATATTATCTGGGTGAACATGAAAGTATAATAGGATGGATTACGAGGATTCTTGGGTTCTCGGCAATATCATACAGTTGGTATGTAGAGATGTATATAGGGCTATTTTTAATAATGCCGTTTTTAAACATAATCTTTGAAAAACTTTCCTCACGGAAAGAGCGACTATTTTTAATAGGTGTGTTTATATTAATAACATCCCTACCTATATTGTTGAATAGAAGCCAGATAACAGTAATACCGAAATATTTCGTTGCAATAGCTCCTATAACTTTCTATTTTGTAGGGGCATATATTGCCGCATACAAACCCACCATAAAAAAAGGTCTGCTTATATTATCCCTTATAATAATATGTACAGCTGATTCACTGGCAAATATTATTATAGGTAAAACATTTGCACCAATAGGCGGAGAGGTGTGGTCGTTATATTATCTGATCACGGCAATTATTGTTTTCTTACTATTATATGACATAAATCTTAAATCACGTATAATATCAAAACTTTCTGTATATACGCTCGACATATATTTATGCTGTTGGATATTTGATACACTATACTACCCTATTTTCAAAAATCACTTTTTCTTTTCGCAACAGCAATTTTTCAAGTATTTTATAATTATTGTCCCTTTAGTATTTTTAAGTTCAACGGCAGTAGCATTTATAAAAGAAAAGATAATCTATGCTGCTACAAAATCATACCATAAGCAAAGAGGATAATAAAATATGTATTTAAAACATGGTCAAATCTTATAATTGTTTTAACAATTATATATAGTCCCGATAAATAGGAATATTTCTTAATCGCTCCTTTAGATCAGATTTTATCAGGTTTTTTTCATAACTTTGCCAAAGGATAATGAGTGAAAAACAATGACAAATACGTTAAATGTATTAATAACAGGGGCATACGGATTTGTAGGAACAAACCTTGCCGAATATTTCAAAACAAAAGGCGGATGTAGGCTTGAAGCCTTAGATATTAAGAAGAGATCGGGAATATACGACACTTATCATTCGTGGAGTGATATTCAATGTGTGGACTGGGATTCTTACGATGCAGTAATACATCTTGCAGGGATGGCTCACGATACAAGTAACAGTACAAATCCTGATAAATATTTTGAAATAAACACAGGTCTTACCAAAAAAGTTTTCGATTGCTTTATTAAATCAAATGCCCGTAACTTTATATTTTTCAGCAGCGTAAAGGCAGTAGCCGATACAGTACCGGGAAATATTCTTACCGAAGAGGATATCGCAAATCCTAAAACCCCTTACGGCAAATCAAAAAAAGAGGCAGAAGAGTATATTGCATCAAAAAAAGAGGAAATAGGGAAAGAGAAAAATATATATATTCTACGACCTGCAATGATACACGGACCGGGAAATAAAGGGAACCTTAACCTACTTTATAAAGTTGTCTCAAAAGGGATTCCATGGCCGTTAGGTGCATTTGAAAACAAGCGGTCATTTACAAGCATAGATAACCTCTGTTATGTCGTGGAAAGGCTTGCACACGGGGATATAGCATCGGGTACCTACCAGATGTCTGACGATGAACCATTGTCGACGAATGATCTCATTGGACATATTGCCAAATCAATCGGACATAAACCGCACATCTTTAAGATCAATCAAAAATTGATTGCCGCAGTTGCAAAAGTCGGCGACCTAACACATCTGCCACTTAACAGCGAAAGGTTGAAAAAACTTACTGAATCATACATTGTTGCTAACGCCAAGATAAAAAAAGCTCTTAATATTGAGAATATGCCTGTAACTGCTTGTGACGGGCTAAAAAAGACCCTCGAAAGTTTTAGGTAAGAATCTGCCGGAGTTTTATACAACCAAATATTAACATAACAAAAGACCTTAATTAATAAATGGATTGGATACTTATTTTAATTTCACTGCCTATTTTATTTGTCATTGAACTCATCTATTTTAAAATAGCCGACAGATATGACATAATAGACCGTCCTAACGAACGCAGTTCGCATAAGACTGTCACTTTGCGTGGGGGAGGCATAATATTCTATTTTGCCGCACTATACTATTTTTTGGCATTTCATTTTCCTTACCCGTGGTTTATGCTCGGGCTCACCATTATAACTGTTGTGAGTTTTATAGACGACATTACATCCCTTAGTTCAAAAACCCGCATGCTGCTACACTTTGTTGCAATGATTCTCCTCTTTATGCAATGCGGACTTCTTGGTGGAGAATTTCCGTGGTGGTACATAATTATAGCCATTATTGTCTGCACCGGAGTTATCAACGCATATAATTTTATGGATGGGATAAACGGGATGACTGGCGCATATTCACTCAGCATCCTATGCGCACTAGTATATATAAATAATTACCAATATCTTTTTATAAAACCGGAACTTATATACATTATCATTATCGGCGTATTGATATTTAACTTTTTCAATTTTAGGAAAAAGGCAAAATGCTTTGCAGGTGACGTAGGTTCAATAAGCATAGCTTTCATCATACTATTTATGGTAGGACGACTTATTATAATAACAGGCAATATTAGCTACATAATATTATTGCTTTTATACGGAGTAGATACGATACTTACTCTAATACACAGGATAATACTACATGAAGATATTTTTCATGCACACCGCAAACATGCCTATCAAATTATGGCAAACGAATTGAAAATTCCACATTTAGTTGTATCTTTGTATTATCTAATCGTGCAAACGTTATTCTTAGTAGGATACTTCTTTATGTTTAAATACTGTTATCTGTATTTTATTATATCTATCATATTAGTAAGTATTTCGTATATTCTTTTTATAAAAAAATATTTCAGGCTGCATATTCTGAGTGAAATAGCGAGTAAATAATAGTTCGACCATGAAAACATCGCTTTTTTTTGAGCATTTTTTTAAAATAATCAATGCCCAATTACACAACATAAAAAAACAAATTTCAGGCATTTTTTCAGGCATGTCTGAAATAATTCTTAATAAGGACTCCCTTACAAAAAAGCGTTTTGCTCTTGTTTTTAGGACATTACAAACCCCTCGCTATATTATACTCTTTATTGATCTTTGTATTGTAACTCTAGGGACTCTGTTAACAACTTTTTTTAAAATAATAATTCTACATCGATTCTCATATAATGCCTGGGATGGATTTTTCCCTAAACTTTCACTGATACTCGCCACATACCTACTCTCTTTCGTAATATTTAAAACCTACCACGGTATAATAAGATATAGTGGGACAAGAGATGCTATTAAGTTGCTCTTTTCTGTTACTATGGCAACTACAATACTTATAATAAACTCCTGCATAGTAAAATATATAACAGGTTATCCTATCTTTATTTATAATACATTTATAGCATTACAGGGACTAATAATACTGGCAGGAATGTGTGTCCTTAGACTTACAGTCAAATACATTTATAATAAGAGTAATATAGGTGATATAAAAGAGAGAACACGTGTAATAATATTAGGGACAGCCACCAACTCAGTTGTTCTTGCCCGAAAGTTAAAAGAAGAGGAGAATGGTTGCTACCTGCCTGTTGCATTCCTTAATATGAAAAAAGGGAGATTTACAGACTCGGAAATAGACGGAATACCGGTAATAAAATATACGCCGGAAAATACGGATAATATTTTCAGAAAATACAACGCTACAACTATGATCTTTGAACCATCGCAGATAAACCTACTGCGCAACGGTGAAATAGCTCCTTTTCTGAATGTAGATATAAAGGTTTTACAGATGAATGACAACTCAATACAACATCGTAAAGGGGACAAAAACATACAGATATCATCTAATGTGCAGGATTTGCAAATTGAAGACCTGCTTGGAAGAGATGTTATAAAATCAGACAACAATAAAATAAAAGAGTATATTAAAGATAAGATTGTAATGGTAACAGGTGCTGCCGGATCTATCGGCAGCGAGATTGTACGTCAGCTATCAAAACATGATGCTAAACAGATAATTCTTTTTGACTGCGCCGAAACACCTATGCACAATATATATATTGAGTTGAACGATACTAACACAGCCAAAAATATAATACCATATATTGGTGATGTACGCAACATTGATAGCCTTACGGATGCATTTGAGATGTACCACCCACAGATAATATTTCACGCCGCTGCATATAAACATGTACCTATGATGGAGATGCACCCGAGTGAGGCTATAAAGACCAATGTCGGTGGCTCTAAAAACGTTGCAGATCTCTCCATGAAATATAACGCCGAGAGATTTGTAATGATATCCACAGACAAAGCCGTAAACCCTACAAATGTAATGGGGGCATCAAAACGCTTAGCCGAAATATATGTACAATCACTCGCTTTAAGCCTTAAAAAGAATGAGTCTAAAAATCACACCCGATTCATGACAACACGTTTCGGTAACGTCTTAGGCTCAAATGGATCAGTAGTTCCGCTCTTCAAAAATCAAATTTCATCCGGAGGTCCAATTACTATTACCGACAAGAGAATTGTACGTTATTTTATGACAATCCCAGAGGCATGTGAACTCGTTCTTGAGGCTGGGCGAATGGGCAATGGAGGAGAGATATTTGTATTTGATATGGGGAAACCGGTAAAGATATACGATATGGCAAAACAGATGATCATGCTCTCCGGATTAAAACCGTATATTGATATAGATATAGTTGAGACAGGCTTGAGACCGGGGGAAAAACTATATGAAGAGTTGCTGAACGACAAAGAGGCTACCGAAGCAACACATAATGATAAAATAACAATAGGAAAAGTTCGCGAATACGACTATAACGATGTAGCATCGCAGATTGACGACCTTATAAAAACAGCCAAGCACAACGATTCAAAAGCAATAGTGACAATGATGAAAACTCTTGTTCCTGAATATATAAGTAAAAATTCAGTGTTCGAGAAATTAGACAAACATCATGACACAAAAAAGACGAAACCAAATGCCTAAATCTGATCTAAAACCAGAAGATACACATCTCGTAATAATGGCTGGAGGTATAGGAAGTCGCTTTTGGCCACTCAGCACTCCGGAATGCCCTAAACAGTTCATTGATATATTGGGGTGCGGTAAAACATTATTGCAACTTACAGCTGAACGATTTGTAGGTATTGTTCCGGCGAGTAATATATGGATAGTAACTTCTGTGCAACATCGCAACTTGGTTTATGAACAACTACCCGAGATACCAAAAGAGAATATAATATTAGAACCTTGCATGCGCAATACCGCACCGTGTATAGCATACGTAGGTTGGAAAATAAAATCAAAATCTTCTTCAGCCAACATAATCGTGACACCTTCAGATCACTCTATCTCTGATATGAATTCGTTCCGTAAGACAATGAACGATGCATTACTCTTCACGGCTGCAAACGACGCAATACTCACAATAGGAATAACTCCGGATTCGCCGAATACCGGATATGGATATATTGCGGCATCACATGACGAAGGAGCAATAAAGAGGGTTTTATCTTTCAAGGAAAAGCCAACGGCAGAGGTTGCAGCAGAGTATCTTAAAGCTGACAATTACTATTGGAACTCTGGTATGTTTGTATGGAAATTATCCACACTTCAGGAATCATTCAAGAGATATGCCCCTGAAATAGCGGCAATATTTGATAATGCAGCACCGTATCTCAATACGGAGAAAGAGACTGAATATATTAAGGCGTTATATGCTACGATCCCTAAAATATCAGTAGATTATGCCATAATGGAGAAAGCCGACAATATATTTATCTGTCCGGCAGACTTCAGATGGTCTGATCTCGGCACTTGGGGCTCTCTTAAAGAGGTGCTTCCATGCGACAGCGAGAACAACTCTTATGTTGGCAATGTAAAATTCACAAACTCAACTAACTGTATTGCCTTCTCCAACAAAAGCGAAGAGACGGTGATAGAAAATATGCACGATGCCGTCATAATAGACAAATGCGATGGGTTGCATTTCTACTCCATTGACGGAGAATTAGTTAAAGAATTGAATAAATAGATTTCACAATGAATAAAAAAGTATTTGTATCCGGTTGCTACGATATGCTGCACAGTGGTCATGTAGCTTTTTTTGAAGAGGCAGCCTCCTATGGGGATTTATATGTAGGGATAGGTTCGGATAAAACAGTTTATGAGCTTAAAGCGCGCAAAACAATAAATACCGAAACTGAAAGGCTATATATGATAAAGGCTTTGCGTTTCGTTAAAGAGGCATGGGTAAATAGTGGTAGCGGATTGCTTGATTTTGAGAAAGAGTTACGTGAACTTATGCCGGATATATTTTTTGTTAATAGTGACGGGAATACTCCGCTAAAGGCACAACTTTGTAAAGAGTTGGGGATAGATTATGTAATAAGCAGAAGGTTGCCACACGGTAATCTGCCAATACGTTCTACAACAGCTTTGAGAAAAGAATGCCTGATTCCTTACCGTATAGATATTGCAGGAGGATGGATGGATCAACCTTACGTAAGTAAATATCACCCAGGAGCTGTACTCACAATATCCATAGAACCGGATTATGAATTTAACGACCGCAGTGGAATGTCTACCAGCTCACGTAAAAAGGCAATAGATCTCTGGCAGACCGATATACCTGAAGGTGACAAGGAGAAATTAGCTAAAACATTGTTCTGTTATGAAAATCCGCCGGGAGTAAAATATGTAAGCGGATCGCAAGACTCGATAGGGATAGTAATGCCAGGGCTAAACAGATTAGATTATAACGGTGGCTACTGGCCTGAGAAAATAGACGGGCGAAGCAACAAAGATATATTAGACTGGCTTGAGGCGCATATATGCCTCATCCCGTTATATCCACGGCTCAGTGATTACAATGTTTCTGAAAACACAAATATAAATGCTGAAAATGCCCGCAGACTAAGCAATGCCGCCAATGAATGTTGGGATGCAATACAGAAAAAAGACCTCAACGCTTTAGGCAAAAATGTTACAGAGAGTTTCGAAGCTCAAATAGCAATGTTTCCGAATATGGTTTCGCCGGATATAATGGTTCAAATAAATGAATATAAAGCCTTAGCAGATGTCCTTGGATGGAAATTAAGCGGAGCCGGAGGTGGAGGCTATCTTATATTAATATGTCAGACTACAATTAAAGAAGCACTCAAAATACGTATTAGACGTCCTTGAAGATTAGTGTATAATAGCAAATTTTAGTGTTTTGCTATATTTAAAACAAAAAATAATCAGAATTCCATGATATGAATATTCTGATTATTTTTTTTGACCTCTTTATGTATAGTCTCTTGGATAATCAAGACTGTTTTTTGAGCTCATTAGCAATAGCGACGGCAAGTTCTTTACATGCAAAGGGGATATCTGCATCATTTCCACCCTGCTTCATCTCAACCGGAATACCGGTAACACACCAATTCATACTACCGGCAAAAGCGGATAACTTTTTTACCGCAACTCCAGCCCACGAATATGAACCGAAGCATCCGAATACACGATTTGTTATTCCACGTAATGCAATTTGTGTTACAAGCGCATCTATTTTTGGGAAAAGCGCACCGCTATACGTAGGCGAACCTATTATCAAACATTTGTATTTGAATATATCACGTAGAACATAAGATATATCGCTCTTTGAAACATCATGGACAACTATATTTTCAACACCGTTAGCGGACAATGCCTCTGCAATATAACCTGCCATTGCCGCCGTATGACCGTACATACTACCATAGGCTATCACAACGCCATCTTCGGCTTGATAACGGCTCATCCTAGTGTATATATCCATTACTTCAGGCAGATATTTTTTCCATACCGGCCCATGTGTAGAACATACCATGTCTATTGACAAAGGAGCTATTTTAGCCATAGCCTTTGCTACCGGAGCACCATATTTACCTACAATATTAGAGTAATATCTGTACATTTCGTCCCAAAAGTATGCAATATCCATATCTTCGTCAACAACAGCACCTTCAAGTGCACCAAAAGAGCCGAACGCATCTCCTGAGAATAGTACTCGTTTATTGAGAATATACGTCATCATTGTTTCAGGCCAGTGCACCATAGGGGTTATATGGAAAGAGAGAGTATTTTCCCCAATACACAGTGTATCTCCATCTTTTACCTCAACGGTGTTATCGGTTACTGAGTAGAAACCATCCAACATTGAGAGTGTTTTACAGTTACCGATTATCTTTATTTCGGGGTAATGAAATATCAACTCTTCAATAGAGGAGGAATGATCGGGTTCCATATGATTTATAACCAAATAATCTATCGGCTCATCCCCTATTGCATCTTTTATGCTTTTAAAGAATAATTCGTTATGAGTATGCTCTACGGTATCTATCAAAACATTAAATTTATCCTTTATAAGATAGGAGTTATAACTTATTCCCAATGGAAGTGGCCATAACCTTTCAAATAACTCGGACGTGCGGTCATTTACCCCAACATAAAAAACATCTTTTATTATCTCGTTTGTCATATATTTATTACTTATCAGTCAATAAAACGTTTGCAAATATCTCCGTAAGCATCTGTACGCCTGTCGCGCAAAAATGGCCACCAACGGCGTACATCCTCTGAACGTTGCCTATCTATCTCAACAACAATATTGGCTTCAGTATCCGTTGGTGCTTTTGCAAGAATCTCGCCTTGCGGTCCTACCGCAAAACTATTGCCCCAAAATGTAATGCCTTTAGTATTTTCTGAGGGATCTTTCTCCAACCCTACACGATTAACAGACACAAGCGGAACTCCATTGGCAACTGCATGACCACGCTGAACTGTTATCCACGCATCAAGTTGCCTCTGCTTTTCGTCATCGGTATCACTGCTCTCCCACCCTATTGCAGTAGGGTATATGAGTATATCCGCTCCTTTCAGAGCCATCAACCTTGCAGCCTCAGGATACCATTGATCCCAACAGACCATTACGCCTAATTTTCCTACGGAAGTTGTTATTGGCTCAAAGCCAATATCTCCCGGCGTGAAATAGAATTTTTCATAATATGCAGGGTCGTCCGGAATGTGCATTTTACGATATTTCCCGGCAATAGTGCCGTCTTTTTCAAATACAACCGCTGTATTGTGATAAAGACCTGCTGCGCGTTTCTCGAAAAATGATGTTACTATTACAGCTCCTACTTCAGCAGCTAATGAGGAATAAAACATTACAGATTCTCCATGGAGAGACTCAGCCAAGTCAAATTTTGAAACATCTTCTGTCTGGCAAAAATAGAGCGTATCATGCAACTCCTGTAACACAATAAGAGTAGCACCTTTTGTAATGCACTCTTTAATATTACGTCGCAATTTATCGCGGTTAGTTCCCTTATCGGCAATATTAATCTGCTGTATCAATCCTACTTTGAGAATATTATCCATTTCTGACTATATTATCGTTTTTAATGTATAAACAAAATAACTTATACTGCTATCGTTCAGCAAAGATATAATATTTTTATCTTTGCTGAGCGATAGCTGCTCAGAGTGAAGTGAATTTATTTAAAACCAGACTTGCAATACCTTATTAAGGACATGTTTACTTCTGTGATATTAAAACGCAACAGTGAATAAAACTGTTGTTGAATCATCATTTATTACTACTTTTGCAATATGATTGACAGAATAAGTACAAAGAAAAGGAATCTTATAATAGCTTTAATTGTAGTTATAGCAACTATACAATTTACTGCTATGTGCAGCGCGCTGCTTTTTAACTTACTGATGCAGTTTAATGTTACGGATAAACCTGAAATTATATATATAGACAGATATACAACTGGCGAATCGCTTAAAAACAATATAACTTCAAAATTAAATGAGCGTACTGCAATATACATCAACCTACTATTGCGGATGACAGGTAGCGAGCCATGGAAACACCCCGGTTGTTATAGAGTTACTCCTGATATGAACGGTTATGATCTTTTCTGGCTTATCTCCGGCAGAGAAAATACAACGGTAAAATTAACTTTCAACAATATACGCACTAAAGACGAGTTTGCAAAAACAGTCTCAAAATATCTTGTACTGCCTGAAGATACGATAATGGGAATGATGAACGATTCGACACTTTGCCGTAAACTTGGGTTTAACAAAGAGACGATAACATCAATGTTCCTGCCAGACTCTTACGAAATATACCACAACTGCGCACCTGAGGCGTTTATGCGGAAAATGAAAATAGAATACGACCGGTTCTGGAACGAAAAAAGGAAGAAATTAGCTGCTGATGCCGGACTTTCACCCGTAGACGTATCAATCCTTGCCTCTATTGTAGAGGAGGAGACAAAGCGTCAGGATGAAATGAGTCGTGTCGCCGGGCTTTATATAAACAGACTAAGGGGTGGAATCCCTCTTCAGGCTGATCCAACTGTTAAGTTTGCAATTGGCGATTTTTCGCTGCACAGGATACTGAAAGGACATCTCGATACCGAATCACCATATAATACATACAAATACAGTGGATTACCTCCGGGACCGATAAGAATATCTTCAAAAGCAGCGATTGATGCTGTTCTTAATTATGAAAATAATAATTATATATATATGTGTGCGAAAGAGGATCTTTCGGGCTCACACAACTTTACGAAAAGTTATGCCGAACACCAACGTAATGCTGCTAAATATCGTAATGCTTTAAACGCACTGAATATAAAATAGATTATGAAGATAGGAATAATAGTTGCGCTTGACAGCGAACTTGATAGCATAAAAAAACTGTTCAGCGAATGTATTGAACAAAAAGATAAAAACAACGATTTTTTCATAGGCACGGTTGGTAAACATGAAATAATACTGACAAAGTCGGGCATAGGCAAGGTATGCGCCGCTGCAAGGACGTTAAGTATGATATCAGAATTATCTCCAGATTGTATTATAAATACCGGACTGGCCGGAGGAATAGATGTTAATACAGAGGTCTGCGATGTAATTATCGGTAAGGATATAGTGTATCACGATGTTTGGTGCGGAGAAGGGTGTGAAATAGGTCAGATTATGGGATATCCTCTGACTTTTCACAGTGATGACAGATTAGTTACAATGGTGCTTTCTGAAAAAAGTGAATTAGATACAGTCAGGATATACTCAGGGATGATATGCAGTGGCGATCGTTTTATCACAGATGGCAAAGAGTTGCAAAATATAAAGGGTAATTTTCCGGAAGGGATAGCCGTAGATATGGAATCTGCCGCCATTGCACATATATGCTACATGAAAAATATCCCTTTTCTCAGTCTACGAATAATAAGCGATACACCTGGGAAAAAGGACAATATAGAGCAATATAACAACTTCTGGAGTATTGCCCCGAAACAATCTTTCGATATTCTAAAACGCCTTATTGAAAAACTATAACAAAATTACAATAGTCTCTTTATTTATGAACAAGATACCCAGTTTTACAATAGACCATACAAAACTTTTAAGAGGAATTTATGTTTCTCGTAAGGATATGGTAGGAAACAACACTATAACTACTTTTGATATAAGGATGAAAGAGCCGAACCGCGAATCGGTAATGGAACAGGGTGCTCTTCACACAATTGAGCATCTGGTGGCAACATATCTACGCAACGATAGTGAATGGATGAAAAAGATAATATACTGGGGACCTATGGGTTGTCGTACCGGGAATTATCTTATAATTTCTGGAGATTATAACAGTTGTGACATTGTGGATCTTATGAAAAAGGCATTTACATTCGTCATGAATTATGATGGGGAAATACCTGGCGCTGCGCCAAAAGATTGCGGCGATTGGAGTTGTCACGACCTTTTGGGTGCAAAAGTTGAAGCAGATAAATATTTAACCGAAGTACTTAATGTAATAACAGTAAATAATCTCGTATATCCTAAATAACGTTATAACACGAAGTGGATAAAAACACGAACCAGAAACTGATTAATACCGGTTTCTGGTTCGTATTTTATATAAGTCTTCTTAATTAACTTTTGCGGTAGAGGGCATTTTTCCGGTCAACGTATTCATAAATGCGACTATATCATCTGCATCTTTTTCAGGGATATTTACACCTAACTGATATAAACCCATATATGATACGGCGGTTTTGAGCGATGTAATAG
>JAVVOY010000036.1:0-22077 GCA_036656055.1 Bacteroidales bacterium | reverse complement strand
AGGATCAAACTCTTCGTTGTATATTTTTGTCTTTTTATTTACTCTGTTATACAACCAACATTTGCCTGATAGCTCAAAACTTTTCTATCTCTATTAAGTTATTGACGTTGACTCGTTATTTCTATTTTACTCGTCTCGTACTACTTTGTCTATTTCAACTATTCAATGATCAATCTTTTTTCGCTCCCTGACGTTGCTGTTGTTGTTCCTGAAAGCGGGTGCAAAGATAAGGGCATAATATCCCTTTATCCAAATTTTTTATCACCTTTATTTGTTAAAGTTTGTTTACTTACCACCAATTATCTAGCATAGAAGCATTTATAAGCACTACTTTATTTGAATAAAAACCAACAAAAATACAATCATTCTGATAATCCATATAATTGCATACACAGCACCCACTACCGATCAATTTAAAATGGGCACATAACTTCTCATTTAAATAATTACATCAAGCCATACCAAATGCCGACAGAAATACACATCAATACAATATCCAATCTAAAAAATGCCACACATAATCTTATTATTCATTTTTTTTTCACATCTTTGAAGTCATAAAATTATATTTATAGAGAAATACGAAAATGACTTCAACAAAACAACAAACAACTCTACATAATATATTAACAAACCCAATTGCACTCTTCACGTTAGGTTTTATACTCACGTTTGTGCTCACACTATCAGAAGTCTCACGAGGCAGACAGTATAATTTTATGATATTCAGCGATGCCTCTATCGATTTTTGGCGAGGGATAATACCATACGGGGCAGAATGGGGCGCTGAAAAAGGACATGACGTATTTCTTTACGGTCCACTATTCAATATACTATTCACCCCGTTTATATACATGCCACAATGGTTGGCACCATTCGCATGGAACATTATAAACTTTTCACTGTATTTTCTTGCCATATTTACGTTACCCGATAGATTCACAACAACATCAAAATGCAGGACATTTCTCTACACCCTCCCTATACTTGCAACAACATTGCTCTCATTTCAATATAACGTAGTTGTAGCATACATATTCATATTTGCATTTTCATTACTCGAAAGAGGCAAGTACAAACTAGCAATAATATTAATATTGCTGTCTGCATTTACAAAAATCTACGGCATCTTTCAGATTGGCATGCTTATATTTTACCCAAAAATTTTGCGCCATATTGGATATATAATACCCATTGCCATTGCATATACACTTGTTCCACTTATAAAAATACCAGTATCAGAAATAGCCGGCTACTACGGATCATGGTTCACCGGACTGACAGAACACGACATCACCCGCACATTCCATACAATATTTTATATAAAACCACTCTTTCAGACCCCGCCGACATGGACAACCATCGCCCAGATCATATCAATTACCTTATTAGCATTTATGATTTTAGCAAACCGTTGCTCATACAGTAGCTTTTCATTCAGGATACAATCCTTGGGAATATTGATGGGGTGGGTAATCCTTTTCGGCACATCATCAGAATATCACACATACGTAATTGCCCTTTTGGGCTACATGTTATGGTATTACAGCCGCAAGCCCTCAATTATCGATAAAATTCTTTACTGGACAAACTTCATAGTCTTAGTTCTTATGCCAATAGACCTACTCTGCCCAACCGCCATTTGGCGCTTCACATTCTTAACCATCACACTTAATATATGGATATTTACAATAACATGGATAAGAATGATAATAATAACGTTTCTCTCCAAGAGAAAAAAGGAACAATTAACAAACTATACTGTTCATACTATATAACAACGCCCTAGTACGAACATTTTAAACAAATTAGAAACATCATGAGAAAAACTATTATGACATTAGCCACAGGTCTATTTTTCATGGCTACGACATTATCAGCGAGTTACGCAGACGAGACGACCTTCCCCGCAGATCAGTTACCAGAGAAAGCAAAACAGTTCATAAAAAACAATTTTTCCGGCAAAAAAATAATCTACACAGGAATAGAAGAGGGTGCATTTAAAGGAGATTACAAGGTTATACTATCCGATAACAGCAAAATAGAATTCTCCTCCTCAGGAAATTGGGAAAAAGTTGATTGCGGCAAAGGTTGCGTGCCCACATCAGTACTACCAACCAAAATCAAAAAATACATATCCACCAATCATAAAGACGTATGCGTATCAGAGATAGAATACGACACTGAGATAACCGGAAATAGCTACAAAGTAGAGTTACAGAACGGCATCGATCTAAAATTCAATAAAGATGGAGACTTCAAAGAAATAGACGATTAACCATCACAAAACGCCACAAATGGGAGACAAACTAAAATTTGTCTCCCATTTTCATTCCTCCAAATAAATGTCTAAAAAACAACGTCTGAAAAATTTAGTACAAAAGTGTCTCTATTATCATTAGAGAGAAAAATTTCTCGAAAAAATTTCAACCGACACACAATTTTAGTAACTTCGCAGTCATAAAAAACAGACAAAAAATATGGCAACAAAACCATCAATACCAAAGGGCACACGCGATTTTTCCACCATAGACACAGCAAAACGCAACTACATTTTCAACACCATTAGCGAAGTATTTAATCTCTTTGGATTTCAAGAAATAGAGACGCCGGCCATGGAAAACCTCTCTACCCTTATGGGTAAATACGGTGAAGAGGGAGATAAACTTCTATTTAAGATACTCAATTCTGGTGATTTCACTTCCGGTGTCGACAAAAAACTATGGGAAACAGGCGAAACCACAAAACTATCATCAGCAATCTGCGAAAAAGGGCTACGTTACGACCTCACAGTTCCGTTTGCCAGATTTGTTGTAATGCACCAGAACGAGATAACATTTCCGTTCAAACGCTGTCAAATACAGCCTGTATGGCGCGCAGACCGTCCACAAAAGGGACGTTACCGAGAATTTTACCAGTGCGATGCCGATGTCGTAGGATCAGACTCACTTATCAACGAAGTAGAATTCATACTTCTTATTGACGAAGTCTTCACGCGTCTTGGTATCAAAGTAGCAATAAAACTAAACAATAGAAAAATACTCAGTGGCATTTCCGAAATAATAGGACACCCCGACAAACTCACAGACATTACCGTTGCAATAGATAAATTAGACAAAATAGGATACGACAACGTTAACACTGAGCTACAAGAAAAAGGATTAGACGACAAAAGCATTTCACTTCTCCAACCAATAATAATGCTGCAAGGGAACAACCGCGAGAAGCTACATACCCTACACAAAATATTAAGTAAGTCAGAAATAGGGATAAAAGGCATAGAAGAATTAAAATTCATCCTTGATTATACCGAAAGCAGCAACCTTCGCTCCACACTTGATGTTGACCTAACCCTCGCGCGCGGACTAAACTATTATACAGGAGCGATATTTGAAGTTAAAGCACTTGACGTACAAATAGGAAGTATCACAGGAGGAGGCCGTTACGATAACCTCACAGGGGTTTTCGGTCTTCCGGGAATATCCGGCGTCGGAATATCCTTTGGAGCAGACCGCATATTCGATGTCCTCAACCAACTCAATCTATACCCCAAAGAGTCCCTCCAGACAACACAAATAATGTTCGTAAACTTTGGGCAGACCGAACAGACAATAGCCCTATCACACGCATCCACCTTACGCAATTCAGGTATAAGGACAGAGCTCTATCCCGAAGCAGCAAAGATAAAAAAACAGATGAGTTACGCCGACAATAAAAAAATCCCCTACGTAGCAATTGTAGGAGAAAACGAAATAAAGGAGAACAAAATAACGCTAAAAGACATGGTTACAGGAGAACAGAAATTACTCTCCATCAAAGAGATAAAAGACATTTTCCTAGCAGCAGATATATAAAAACATATCCAAAGATGACACGATTCGCCGAAGCAACACCAAAAGATATTCCACTTCTTCACACACTTGGAGTAAAAATATTCAGGCAGACGTACCGTCAAATGCTATCAGAAGAGCAGATAGAATATATGATAGAATGGATGTATTCACCCACAAGTCTAAAAAAACAGATGGAAAGCAACAACACATTCTACATCGTATATTATAACGAAACTCCATGCGGTTACATAGGCATAGAACAACAAGAAGAAACGCTCTTTCATTTACAACGTCTATACTTAGACGAAACCATGCGTGGCAAAAACATAGGACGGCTTATGATGGAAAAGGTCTTTGACCACGTCCGTTCCACATCAAACAGAGAAGCAACCATAGAACTAAATGTAAACCGCGACAACAAGACCGTAGAGTTTTATAAAAAGACTGGATGGCATATAATAAGAAGCGGGGACTTCCACATAGGACAAGGATACTATATGACAGACCATATAATGGCAATAAAAATAACATAAAACAGTTATCATTATAGCCATAAATTCACTTAACATTCTTAAAACCATACAAAATAACAACCATATGTAAAAGTTTTACTTTTTTAGTACAAACAGACAACACCTTATATAATATAAATTCCTAATTTTGCAAAACACAAACAAATAACAACCAAAACAAACACAGATATGAAACGTATTTCAATATTATTTATCGCACTGATAGCAAGTGCAGCCGTTTTATCGGCACAAGAGAACACAACAACCATAGAATTTGCAGAAACGACACACAATTTCGGAAACATACAAGAATCGGCCGGAGATGCAACATGCGAATTTAATTTCACAAATACAGGCAAAACACCCCTTATAATTACGCGCGTAACAAGCTCCTGCGGTTGCACAGCTCCATCCTATCCCAAAGAACCTATTTCAGCAAGCGAAAAAGGCATCATATCAGTAACCTACCATGCAAATGGACGACCAGGAGGATTTGCAAAAAACATAACCGTATATGCCAACACAACACCAGAAAGCACGCTACTCCAGATAAAAGGCAATGTTATTCCCGAGATAACACAAGACAAATAGCAACACATAAATGATGCGCAGCACACTTATTCTTACATTACTTACCATATATATATCAGTAGGAGCACAACCCATAATTGATTTTAGAGAGACTACTTTCGACTTCGGGACATTCTCCGAAAGCGACAAATACGCAACCCATACATTCAACTTCACCAATATAGGAGACGCCCCATTAGTAATAACAAACGTAAGAACCACCTGTGGCTGCACTACGCCAGAATACACAACAGCACCCATTGCCCAAGGCGAAAGTGGCGAGATAAAGATAACCTACTCCGCATCAGGACGTCCCGGCAAATTTAGTAAAGTCATTACCGTTATAGCCAACACAGTTATACCTGAGACCACACTTTCAATAAAAGGAGACGTAAAAGAGAGCTCCCAACCGGTAAAAGACGACTACACGTACAATATAGAAGGGCTTAAACTAAAAACCCTTCACATCATGATAGGCGACATATACAAAGGAGAGAAAAGAAGTTACAACATTGACATAAAAAATGACACCACCATCCCGTTAACCATAACTCCCATACATTTGCCCGGACATATCACCACAACCATCTCACCTAAAGTATTACAGCCAAAAGAGAAAGGCAAGATAACAGTTACGTATAACACACGCAAACTAAAAGAGTGGGGCTATCAAAACGAAGAAATACCTATAAACATCTACAACGGCGACAAAAAACCGACGACAAAAAAGATGACCCTTTTTGCAAACATACACGAAGACTTCAGAAACATAACCACAGCACAACTTATAAAATCGCCAAAGATCACCCTACACACACCACTACTATATTTTGGAGAAGTAAGCAAGACACAAAACACCTCCAAAAGCGTAGAGATACACAATACCGGAAAATTACCATTGCATATCCGTAAAATATCATCCCTGTCACCAGCAATCACAGCCAAAACAAGCAAAGATAAGATAAAAAGCGACGGCAAATATAACCTAACCATAACCATAAACCCACAAAAAAGCAACGGTAAGATAATAAACGAACGCATTATAATTATAACAAACGACCCCGAAGATCCCGTCACATACCTACAAGTAACAGCATACATTAAATAGAGACCAGACGCAGATGAAACATATAGAAAACGATGCAAAATTTGCAGGACTTAGCGTAAACTACGGAGTAGAACAACAACCCGCCGTAAACCCATATCTCAAAAACGGAAGACCATTTAAGCGCAAAACATACACCGCCGAAGAATATGCCCAAAGTATTCTCAAGGGCGACATCACGATGCTTAGTCAAGCCGTCACCCTTATTGAAAGCAATCTTCCCAAACATCAGCAAATAGCGCAAGAAGTAATAGAACGTTGCCTACCATACTCAGGTAACTCCGTACGAATAGGTATAACCGGCGTACCGGGCTCAGGAAAAAGCACATCAATAGATTCATTCGGGCTACACGTAATAAACAGTGGTCACAAACTTGCCGTATTAGCGATAGACCCAAGCAGTGAACTCTCAAAAGGCTCCATACTCGGCGACAAAACACGTATGGAAAGGCTCTCAGTTCAAAAAGATGCATTTATCCGCCCATCCCCATCAGCAGGATCATTAGGCGGCGTTGCGCGCAAAACACGAGAAACCATTGTACTCTGCGAAGCAGCAGGTTTCGATACCGTATTCGTTGAAACCGTAGGTGTCGGGCAATCAGAAACCGCCGTACACTCAATGGTCGACTTCTTCCTGCTCATCCAACTAGCAGGAACAGGAGACGAACTACAAGGAATAAAGCGCGGAATAATGGAGATGGCAGACGGCATAGTGATAAACAAAGCCGATGGAGACAACATAGACAAAGCACTATTGGCACAAGCACACTTCAAAAATGCACTGCACCTCTTCCCCACTTCAACATCAGGATGGAACCCACAAGTACTAACATACTCAGGATATTATGACCTCAGGATTACGGAAGTATGGAAAATGATAGACGACTATATGGCTTTCGTAAAAAACAACGGATACTTTGAACATCGGCGCACAGAACAATCAAAATACTGGATGTTAGAGACTATAAACGATCGTTTAAAAAGCAACTTTTTCAACGATCCTGAAATTGCCGTCATGCTCGCCGACAGAGAAAGCCATGTCCTATCATCACAACAGAGCCCATTTACAGCAGCAAACGAAGTTCTCGAGTTCTACTTTAAAAACAAACTCAGGTAAATCTACATAATTTTATAATCCTTTAAATAAAGCAGATACAACATTCCGGACAAACATATATCTACATCTTATAAATATAACATAAAAGAGGTCTCACAAGTATCTATTTTAGCTCATACAAAAAACAATAATTTAAAACGTATGAGCACACCAACAACAAACAAAGACGAATTACTATGGGATACTGAAAACCAAAGGTTTATGTCCTATTCACCATTCAGCAACAGATGGTTACCACACAAAATATCAATCTGGGACGTAGATAAACCAGAATATAAACCATCAAATTTTCGCACTTTCCAGAACGTAGTACAAAATAACAAAGAAGAATCAACGCCAAATTACACCGGACTAAACACCCAGTCAACTACACATCCGGTAACAACACAACAAACACCCTTTTCCAACAGAATACGACAAAATACATTCGATGCACTAGGAACCGTACCCGATCTCTCCCCAAAAGAGTTGTACAATGTACCAGAACTCTTCGACCGCATATTAGATTACGGCAAATCCGCCACTCTTCCGTTAATATGGAACAAATGGAGCCCTCAGTTAAAACAGCTAGCCGATAATCCATATGTAGCAAAAATAACAAGTTATATCCCAAACAAAAGCATAGAGATTAAATTAGCCCCACCACAAAAATACCCTAGACAAATAAAAGGCGCCACTACCACATTAAAAAAACCGACAGCAGAAACGACTGCTTTTTTCGAAGAAATAACACACGCATCACACGAAGCATATAAAAAGCAAACCGATCATAGACAACCCTCAGCCAATGACGAATTCGAATTAAAATTTATTCAGGATATCATCAACAGCAGACCTATTTACAAAAATGGCGAAAAATACAATAATAAGACAACTGGATTTTATAACTCAGAAAAAACCATATTAGCAAAAAACGATAAAAACGTTACTGAAACCGAAAAAAGTAATGCCTATTTCAAACTCATAAAAAAAATATACGCCCAAAAATATATTACCGAAGAAGATCTGAGAACATATCACAATATAGGCAGAGCAATGGACAGAGAGAAAGTTCATAATGGTTCAGTATACGATCCCAACTATTACCCCGCCTTTTTAATGGAACTCTTCGGTAAAAACGGCAAAATAATTTTGGATTAATAAAAGGAATAATATATCAATATATTTATATGTATTATGTATATGCTACCTATATTGCCGGCAATATAGGCAAAGATTCATCATACTAAAAAGGCGATTTTATTTATTATATAAAGACGTACAACCCTATAAATGATTTCCCCATAAACAAAATGATGAAATTGATAGCCAGACCTAAACACCTTATAGACCAAGACTGTTAGGAGAGCACAGGCAATTATCCAAAATAAAAAGTTTCAATACCATAAAAGGCATTGAAACTTTCAGATAAAATAAATAATTTACTTTAAGAATTACCTTTCGGGACATCAATAGGTTGCGTCCCCTCACCCACGCCAGTCGTAACATTATTCTGCACCTCCCAGTGAAACGGTTCAAACTGCGTATCCTTATCAACCCATGATAACTTCCTCGACGCATAAATTACAAACGGAGCAATTACCACAATCACACACCCAACAATAAGAACCGCATACCATACCACATTACTCCCAGTTGTAATCTGACTGGGCGGAATAAAACTCAACGAAAAAGCCAATAGCGACCCTAAAAAGCCCAGCCCAGCCACAAACCACATCAGAAAATTACCTTTAGAACCAATACGAAAAGGTCGTTGCGCCTTCTTCATCTTATATCGCAAAGCTATCGCACCGGCAAACATCAACATATACATTATAAGATACAACAGTACAGTAAGTTGCGAAAGGATCTGATAAAAACTCTGTACAGACGGCATAACAACAAACAACAATGCCAATAAAGTCACAGCCCCACCCTGCAAATATAGGATATTCTTCTGCACCCCTATCGCATTTGTTTTCTGAAAAAATGGGGGAAGATAACCCGCCTTCCCAACAGCAAAAAGTCCCTTAGACGGACCCGCCACCCACGTAAGCACACCAGCCAATACACCAAAGGCCAGAGCGATAGCTATTATAGGAGAGAGCCACGACGAACGTATATAATTAAAATAGTTATCAAAACCCTCAAGCAAACTCTGCGTAAGATTAATGTCCTTCTGCGGAATAATAATACCAAGAGAAAAAGTTCCCAACACAAAAATCAACACAGTAATAGCAGAACCAATAAACACAGCACGCGGATAACTCTTTGCCGGATTATTCATATCCTTAACATGCACACCACCCATCTCCATTCCGGCATAAAACAAGAATATCCCCGATGCCAGAACAAGATTATCAAACTTTGTAAGATCAGGGAAAAAACTACCATGAAAATCCATCTGCGAAACACCACCAGTAGTAAGGTACACAACAGCAAGAATCATAAGCAGAAAAGCCGGTATTATAGTTCCCACTAACCCACCCACCTTCGACACCTTTCCAACCCATCCAAGCCCCTTAAGAGAGATAAACGTCGCAAGCCAATATATTACAAGCACTACAATCAACGTATACAACTTATCAGACGCCAACATCATATCCTCCGTCGGATGCATACCTATAAAAGCAATTGATACAGCACCAAATGTCAGCACCGTAGGATACCATATAGTACTCTCAACCCATTGCAGCCAGATAGCCAAAAAGCCGATCCTCTTGCCAAAAGCCTCACCCACCCACCTAAAAACGCCACCCTGTTTATCCTGAAACATAGCAGCAAGTTCAGCCGCAATCAATGCCGTAGGAATCAGAAAAACAATCGCTGCAAATATGTAATAAAAAGCAGAGCTTAAACCATATTCAGCCTCCGCCGGCAGTCCACGCAACGATACTACCGCCGTAACATTCATAATCGCCAAGGTAAAGACCCCAAGCTTCACCGTTTGTTTAATATTCGCCATAATATCATATATTTAAATTAGAGAACAATAATACTATTCACCATATAACAAAAGATCTGTTTTTATAGTTCAACTAAGATAAAAACAAAAATATAATCTAACTTTGCAGCAAAATAAAGAAACAACAAAACCAATATCTCAAACATATGTCAAGTTACACAGAAGATATCAGAAAAGTAACAACACACAGACTCATAGAGATGAAAGCCCGCGGAGAAAAGATCTCAATGCTTACAGCATACGATTACTCCATGGCCAAACTCATTGACGAAGCCGTGATGGACGTAATATTAGTAGGCGATTCAGCCTCCAACGTAATGGCGGGAAATATAACGACCCTCCCCATGACATTAGACCAGATGATATATCACGGGCAATCCGTAGTACGAGCCGTAAAACGAGCACTTGTCGTAGTAGACATGCCATTCGGCACATACCAAGGTAACTCCAAAGAAGCATTATATTCAGCCGTAAGAATAATGAAAGAGACAGGCGCCGACTGCGTTAAAATGGAAGGAGGCGAAGAGATAAAAGAATCCATAGCAAGAATCCTAAGCGCAGGCATTCCCATTATGGGACACCTCGGACTAACACCCCAATCCATAAACAAATTTGGCACCTACGCTGTACGCGCACAAGAAGAAGCCGAAGCACAAAAACTGATAAAAGATGCCCACCTTCTCGAAGAACTCGGATGCTTCGGAATTGTCCTCGAAAAAATCCCCGCATCCCTTGCAACACGCGTATCAACCGAGTTGACAATCCCCACAATAGGAATAGGAGCTGGAGGAGGAACAGACGGGCAAGTACTCGTGATGCACGATATGCTCGGAATAAACAAAGGATTCTCACCACGATTTCTACGTCGGTATGCCGACCTCGGCACAACAATAACTGAAGCCGTAAGAAATTATATAAAAGACGTAAAAACCAGTGATTTTCCAAACGAAAAAGAACAATATTAGCCCAATAACGCCACTATTATTACCCCATACAAAAAAGTCACGACACCAAAGTAAAATTCACTATCCACACAAAGCAAAACCGAGGCATCACCGTAAAAATCTGTAAGATAAGCACATAAAACAACAATTTATTTTAGAATAAATTCTTTTCAGATACAAAAAAATATAGTACCTTTGTGGTCTCAAAAAAGAAGTTATTAGATTTTTTATTTATAGAACCTTTAAAAGTTTACATCAATGATTAAAGTAGGTATTAACGGTTTTGGACGCATAGGACGCTTGGTTTTCCGCGCAGCCCAAAAAAGAAATGACATTTTAGTAGTAGGTATCAACGACCTTATAGACGTTGAATACATGGCCTATATGCTCCGTTACGACACGATGCACGGTCGTTTCGACGGAACAGTCGAAGTTAAAGACGGCAAGCTCGTAGTAAACGGCAACGCTATCCGCGTAACCGCAGAAAGAGATCCAGCAAACCTCAAATGGGATGAAATAGGTGCAGAGTACGTTGTTGAATCAACCGGTCTCTTCCTTACAAAAGAAAAAGCAGAAGCACACATCAAAGCCGGAGCAAAACGCGTAGTGATGTCAGCCCCTTCAAAAGACGACACCCCAATGTTCGTATGTGGCGTAAATACCGATAAATACACAGGACAGACCATTGTATCCAATGCATCATGTACAACCAACTGCCTCGCCCCGATAGCAAAAGTTTTGAATGACAAATTCGGAATAGCAGACGGACTCATGACAACAGTACACTCCACAACAGCAACACAGAAGACAGTAGACGGTCCATCAATGAAAGACTGGAGAGGCGGTCGCGCAGCATCAGGAAACATCATACCGTCATCTACCGGAGCAGCAAAAGCAGTAGGCAAAGTAATACCCGAGCTCAACGGCAAACTCACCGGTATGTCAATGCGCGTACCCACCCTTGACGTATCAGTAGTAGACCTTACGGTTAACCTCGCAAAACCGGCAAAATACGCAGAGATCTGCGCAGCCATGAAAGAAGCCTCAGAAGGCTCACTCAAAGGCATCCTCGGTTATACCGAAGACGAAGTAGTATCATCAGACTTTATCGGCGACACCCGCACATCAATCTTCGATGCAAAAGCAGGTATAGCACTTACCGATACATTTGTAAAAGTTGTATCATGGTATGACAATGAGATCGGTTACTCAAACAAAGTTCTCGATCTTATATGCTGCATGAATAAAGTAAAATAAGACCATAAATAACAAGCAAACAAGAGAGGGGGTCTGATTAATTTCAGATCCCCTCTCCTATTTTATTCCAATCGCCAAAACATCACACATCACACAAACAAACATTCATCGTTTTTAAATATTCATTTACCAACCCCATCGCAACATTACAGGCAGTCGGAACGGAACCGTCAAGCAAAACCTCAACATCCCGTTCCTTCGCCTCAATCCAGAATCTAAAGCCGCAAAGCAAGCCCGAATGAGCATCCAAAACACATTCACAAGTAAGTACAACATCAACACCAACAATAGATGCTTCATAATCCGACGCATACCTACCCTTCCTTACATACAGATTTTCAAAATCCACAATAAAATATGCTGCACATAAAACAGCAACCCTTACGGCATCGATTCTCAACATAAATACACCTCCTTTCCTACTAATAAGATAAAGCAGCACACTATAAAGGCAACCCATCCAAACAAGAATTTACCCATACCTCCAGTAAACTACAATCGCCCTATCAGTCCGTTTCATCCTATTTTATTGTTAAAATACCACTTTCTGTACTATTTTTTTGTTATTTTACATGCTTAAAGTTTCTCTGACAAAAAAAATAGATTATCTTTGCTGTATATAAACTACAATAAAAACAGACTATACCACAGCAAGTACCAACAAAAACACTCTTCACATAATGAAATTCTGTTATGCCACGAAAATAAGGTATTATTACCCCACGTTACTGTTATATTTATAAAAAGTCAAGATATAAAAAGCCACATGAAAGATATCCCATTAAGAATAAAAGACCTTATAAAAGAGATGGGCATTAGTCAAAATGAATTTGCCGACAGAATAAACACCGATCGCTCCAACTTCTCCAAACAGATTAACGGTAAACTTCCCGTAGGGCGCGTTTTAACCAACAAGATTGTAGTAGAATTAGGAATATCAAAAGACTGGTTACTTGAAGGAAAAGGAGAAAAATACATTTTGCAAACAAAATCAGCATCAAATGCGGTAGTTCTCTCCACCAAAGAGTTACAGTCAAGCACAGAAGACGGAACAAAAGTCTACAACATAGACGTGACAGCAGGCCCCAACGGCCGCACACTAATATTTTCGTCAGAACAAATAATAGGGACAATAAACGTCCCTTTCATCAACCATAACAGCTATATAGTAAAAGTAAGCGGAGACAGCATGATGCCCATAATAAACAATGGCGATATGCTCGCCATACGCGAAGTACAGAATCCACAACTCATATTCTGGGGTCAAATATACATCATTCTACTCGATGATTACCGCATGGTAAAATACATCCGTAAACACATAAATCCTGATATGGTCATACTACGCAGTGCAAATCCCCAATACGACGACATAGAAATTCCGCGCAGCGAAATAAAATCACTATTTGTCGTTGAAAATATAATACGATTCGACAGCAGATTATAATTTAGCAACACTCTTATGGGAAAAAATAAACTTCAAAAATTCGCTGATATAGCCCGATACCCAAACGTCTTCCAATACCCATTTTCCGTTCTAAAAGAAGAAGGCTTCAAAATGCAAGGTAATTGGAGAGAGAAATTTTTTGACAATACCAACCCCGTAGTATTAGAATTAGGATGTGGCAAAGGAGAATACACAATAGCCCTCGCAGAGCTATATCCAGATAAAAATTTTATCGGGATAGATATAAAAGGAGCACGTATATGGGCAGGAGCAAAAGAGTCGCTCCAAAAAGAGCTTAATAACGTAGCCTTCCTCAGGACATCAATAGAACTTCTCCCCTACTTCTTCTCAGAGAACGAAGTTTCCGAGATATGGATCACCTTCCCAGATCCACAAATGAAAAAATGTCGCAAACGCCTCACATCAACAACATTCATATCCCTATATACAAAAATTATGCAGCCAGGAGGCATAATACACCTAAAAAGCGACAGCCCGTACCTCTACCAATATACCACCCAAATGATAAAGGCAAACAAATTCAAAACAATAAGCACAACCGATGACCTCTATCACTCCGACATAACAGACAAGATACTGCAAATACACACATTTTACGAACAACAGTGGTTAGAGCGTGGCTTCACGATCAAATACATAAGTTTCATAAGCGAGCCGAGAGAGCAACTGACAGAGCCAGATACAGAAATAGAACCCGATAGCTACCGCAGTTTCAACCGCAGTCGGCGCAGTAACCACACAAAAACAGAAAAAGATGACAATTTATCCAAAACTAATCCTTGACGCGTTATCCACAGTACGCTATCCCGGAAACGGGAAAGACCTCATATCAGCCGGAATGGTAGCCGATAACATAAGAATAGATGGCAACAAAGTTACCCTTTCCCTGATATTCGAACGTCCCAATGACCCCTTTATTCGCTCCATGATAAAAGCTGCAGAGACAGCCATCCTTACATATATAGGAGAAAACATAGAAATAAAAGGTAATATCACGCCAGAATTCAAACAACAAACCAAGCCAGACAACGATCACGTCCTACCAGAAGTAAAAAATATAATTGCCGTAGCCTCAGGCAAAGGAGGCGTAGGCAAATCCACTGTATCCACAAACCTTGCCGTAGCCCTTGCACGATCAGGATACAAAGTAGGTTTATTAGACGCTGACATATTCGGTCCATCAATACCAAAAATGTTCTCCGAAGAAGAAACACGCCCATTAGCCGAAAAAATAGATGGCAAAGACATGATTCAACCTATCGAAAAATACGGAGTAAAACTCCTTTCAATAGGGTTCTTCATTAACAAAGGGAGTGCCACCGTCTGGCGCGGAGGCATGGCCAGCAACGCAATAAAACAACTTATAACAGAAGCAGCGTGGGGAAAACTCGACTATCTAATACTCGACCTCCCCCCAGGCACAAGCGACATACATCTCACAATAGTACAACTCATCCCCATAACCGGAGCCATAATAGTAACCACCCCACAAGAAGTAGCACTCGCTGATGCCCGCAAAGGAATAGACATGTTCACAAACCCCAAAATAAACGTCCCCATAATTGGAATCATAGAAAATATGTCATGGTTCACCCCGGCAGAACTACCAGAGAACCGATACTATATCTTCGGCAAAGGCGGTGGAGAACAACTATCCAAAACAGCCGGAGTTCCATTACTCGGAGAAATACCCATAATACAAAACATCAGAGAAGGCGGTGACAACGGAGAACCAGTAGCACTACACCCCGAAAGCCCCACAGGGGCAGCATTCAACAAACTATCAAAAGCAGTAATAAAAGAGATAGAAAAGCTCCATTAACAAGATAAAATATTATGAATATCTTTAGCAGAGATAACTAGACAGAATTTATTTCAACTAAGTCCAGTTCCAACAAATAAAAACAATATTATAATACCCCATCAAAAACAGCACAAACAACAATAAACACAAGTAACACTCATTATCCGATATTTTATTAAAACACTCAACAAAACAACACATACAACTGTTTATTATCTAAAAGTCAGATATTTCCAATATACAAACATCACAGATTTATATATTTTTTACCAACAAATTACAGAGTTGTTGTAAAAAAATATCTATCTTCGCCGATGTTTTCAGTAAAATAAGCAATCAACAGTTGAACACCTTTTCCAAAAGATTGTTTAACTGCTTAAAATCAAACAAATGGACAAACTAAGCTATGCCATAGGCATGAATATTGCAACCAGTCTCAAAGGATCAGGAATAGACAATCTGTCAATATCCGATTTTGCAAATGCAATTAAAACCATTTACGAAGGAGGAGAAACAGAACTCACATCCGAAGAGGCAAAAAAAGCAATAAACGACTATTTCGCAAAACAAGAAAAAGAGAAACACGACAAAAATCTTAAAGAAGGAGAAAAATTTCTCGAAGAAAATAAAAAGCGCAAAGAAGTAACAACACTTCCCAGCCAGTTGCAGTACGAAATAATCAAAGATGGCACAGGCAAAAAGCCGGCAGCCACAGACAAAGTACAATGCCACTACCACGGAACACTAATAGACGGAACAGTCTTTGACAGTTCCGTACAACGCGGAGAGCCGGCAGTATTCGGTGTTAATCAAGTAATACAAGGTTGGGTAGAAGCATTACAACTAATGAACGAAGGTTCAAAATGGAAACTCTACATACCATCAAAATTAGCCTACGGAGAACACGCACCCGGAGATACAATAGGACCTAACTCCACACTCATATTCGAAGTAGAACTATTGAAGATTTTATAATACAAAATAATCCATAATTCGCCAAACAACACAATTATTTGGCTTTAACATTAAAGTTACACACATAAAAAACTAATAAATTAATTGTATGAAAAAGAGCATTTTATTCAGTGCAGTATTTGCAACATCAGTTGCAGCATTAAGCCTCACATCCTGCAATAATTGCGGGAGCAGTTGCGCCCTCAGCAATGAAGTAGACAGCGTCAGTTACTCAGAAGGAGTACTTATAGGAAACATGTACGCAGCCCAGATTAAAAACGACACCAAAATAGACGTAAAAGAGTTCATAAAAGGCTTTAAATCAGCGCTTAACGCCGACAGTTCAGAATATTCCTATCGTATAGGCTCAATCCTAGGGACAAATATTCAGATGTCCCTTAAACGCGAATCAGAGATGTCAGGATCAGAGGTTAACAAAAAAGTACTTCTAGAAGCCTTTACAAAAGTTATAAAAGGAGACTCCACAACAATCAAACAACAAGACGCACAAATGATATATCAAAATTTCATGGAAAACGCCTACAAAAAGAAATCCGCCGAAGAAGAGACTAAATTAGCAGAATCAACCGAAGCAAAAGCAAATAAGACAAAAGGAGAATCCTTTCTAACAGCAAAATCAAAAGAAAGCGGTGTAAAAAAGACAGCGAGCGGTCTCATGTATAAAGTTATCAAAGACGGCAAAGGAGAAAAAGCCAAAGCCGATTCAAAAATAAAGATGAACTACCGCGGTACCCTAATAGACGGAAAAGAATTTGACAAAGGAGAAGGCGCAACCGGTAGAGCAGACCAATTTGTACCTGGATTCAGCGAAGGTCTTCAGTTAATGGCCCCAGGAGCAAAATACGAACTATACATACCAGCAGAACTAGCTTACGGAGTACGTGGAAGTGGCGATAAAATTCCCGCAAACTCAGTAATAGTATTTGAAGTAGAGTTACTCGAAGTACAATAAAAATAAATATAAGACTCACGATGAAAAAAGTCATTTTTCATCGTGAGTTTCATATTATATAAAAAGAATAAAAACCAGATTACATGAAAAAATATATTGCAATACTACTCTGTTTTATGCTTGCCATACCGGTACAAGCAAAAAAGAAAGAAAAAGGAGGAGATGACAATTCAAAAAAGAGCGAACAGAAATGCATTAAAAAAGCCAGAAAAGGCAAAAAATGCTATCAAGTTCCAGCATTCTCAATTACAACAGCAGAAGACAGCCTCTCCTACGCATACGGAATGGCAATAGGGAAACAGACAGTAAACATGTTCAAACAGATGTCAGCAGACCTCAACTATACCCTATCCTCTGATATTATAATGAAAGCATTCAAGACACAAATAGACAATGATAGCACCTCAGTATTACTTACCGACGAACAGTTAGGCAACATCTACAAACAGACAAACGAAAAAGTGCGTCTAACAATGGATGCAAAACGCAAAATAGAGGCAGATAAAAACAAACATGAAGGAGACGCATTTTTGGCAAAAACAGCAACCGAACCAGGAGTTCAAAAAACCGCAAGTGGTCTCATGTACAAAGTCGATACAATGGGGACAGGAAATAAGCCTGCTGCCGGAGAACAAGTAAAAGTAAATTACATAGGAAAACTTATCGATGGAAAAGAGTTCGACAACTCCTATAAAAGAGGCGAACCCCTTACCCTATCACTCGACGGTGTAATAAAAGGTTGGCAAGAAGGTCTAATGCTAATGCCCGTAGGATCCAAGTTCACACTATACATTCCCTCCGACCTCGGATACGGCGACAACGGGCAAGGACCAATACCGGGATCCAGCGTACTGATATTCGATGTAGAACTATTAGAAACAATACCCGGAGCAAAGTAAAAAACAAAAAATGTAGCAAAAAGCTACATTTTTTTGTTTATATACAGATAGTATCAAATATTTATCCTAATTTTGCTATCAATAAGCAAATAGCAAAGATGGAAAAGATAGATAAACTCGACCTTCGCATTCTGGCGATAATTATGCGCAACGCGCGCATCCCGTCAAAAGACGTTGCAGCAGATTGCGGAGTATCCAGGGCAGCAGTACACCAACGCATACAACGCCTCATAGATATGAATGTCATAGTAGGCTCAGGTTATCGCGTCAATCCCAACATACTCGGTTACCGCACCTGCACATACATAGGACTTAAATTAGAAAAAGGGTCCATGTATAAGCTTGTAATCCCAGAACTCGAAAAGATACAGGAAATAGTAGAGTGTCATTTCACAACCGGTCCCTACACAATGATGTGCAAATTATATGCCAGAGACAACGAACACCTTATGGAATTAGTAAACGGTAGAATACAAGAAATACCCGGCGTATCAGAAACAGAAACTCTAATATCACTCGAAGAAAGTTTCTCACGAGAAATACCAATAGAGAAAAGTCCGGAAGAATAAAAAAGCCATCACACTCACTATTCCCAAAAAAAATGAGTCCATCTAACAAAACAGACAGTTAGATGGACTCATTTTTTTATATAATCTCCTTTACTCACAAAACAGCCATAGCAGCCAACCTATCCAAAGCAAGCTGATGCTGCAAAGCCTTCAGGCTACCCATCTTACGCTCCTCCCTCAAATAAGCTACAAATACAACCCTAATAACTGTATCATAAATATCAGCATCAAAATCAAAAATATGCGTCTCAATAATACGCTCATCACTATTATGCACCGTAGGGCGATTACCTATATTCAACATCCCCTTATGCCCTACCCCATCCACAGTAGTAACACAAACAGCATAAACACCATTACAAGGTATAAGCTTATCCATATCCTCCACCTCAATATTTGCCGTTCTGAAACCAATCTTACGCCCCACACCATAACCAGTGACAACCCTTCCAGAGAGAAAATAGCGATAAGACAGCATCAACTCAGCATGCAGCAAATCACCATCAAGCAAAAAACGTCTTATAGCCGAAGAACTAATAGGGACAGACCCAATAAGAACAGCATCAGCCCTGTAAACAGCAACACCAAGGTTCCTACCATAAACCACATAATCCTCAAAACACTCACTCCGTCTATGACCAAAACGGTGATCATACCCAATATACAACCCCTTAAGATTATAACCATCCTTAAGAAAAGCGATAAATTCGCCACCTGTCATCAATGACATCCTCTCATCAAAATCAAGCACAATAGCATAATCCAAGCCCGTTTCCTGAAGAAGAGCTATCTTTTCATCAAAAGAATTAATAAACTGAGGGCGGTAATCACTATGCAAAACAACTCTCGGATGAGATCTAAAAGTAACAATCGCCGATGCATTACCAACACGTTTAGCCTCAGAAATTACCGCAGATATCAATGCACGATGTCCCAGATGAACCCCATCAAAAAAACCGATAGCAGCAGTTATTCCGGGCAGTTTTGCCGAAGGAGAAAATATCGTCAGCATAATCACAAAAGTTTATCAGAAAAATCAGTATAAGGATCAACAATCATCGTATTAAAGCCAAGGTCAGAAGCCATAGCAATATTTTTAACCGAATCATCAATAAACATAGCCTCCTCAGGCATTATCCCCAATCGGTCAGCAACCTCAGTAAATATCCCTCTCGATGGCTTACTCATCCCCATACGATACGAGACAAATATATCATCAAAATAATCCTCCATCTCCCATCCATCACATCTAAAAAGCTCCCTTATTCTACCCTCAAACATAACCGGATTAGTATTACTAAGCATAACAATACGATATTTATCACGCAAACGCCGCAACATTCTTAGTTTTACAATAGGAATATCAACAAGAAACGCGTTAAAAGCATTATCAATAAGTTCATCCGCAATATCACGTCCAATCTTTCCTCTTATAAAATTGCGCCACTCCCCGGCACTCAACTTCCCCTCCTCAAGAGCAAGAAACTCCCCATCCTGCTTATAATTTCCAAGCAGCAAATCAACATCCATATACCCAATCCCCTTAAAAGCCTCAATACACCTCTCCTTATCCAGATCAATTATAACACCACCCAAATCAAAAATAATAGTATTATACGATGTCATTCCCATATCATAAAGTTATTTTAAAACGAAACAAACAGATAAACCTGTCCACAATATTGCATTTAAGTAACAACAAAACAAGACCTGCACAATAATATCCGATCCAAGATAAAATAGCACAACTCGTCTGACAAAGATAATCGTTTTTACCGTAATTTTGCCCTCACCCATATCATCCATCCCTAACATGAGCCCTTTTTATTATAAAAAAGGTAAAAAAAGCAGATTTACAGACATTAGATTTTGTTGTTTCACAAAAAAGCAGTAATATTGCAACGCTTTTCAGAGATAACACTGAAAAACGGTCCCATAGCTCAGTTGGTTAGAGCATCTGACTCATAATCAGGGGGTCCTTGGTTCAAGCCCAAGTGGGACCACAAAAATAAAAAGCAGCTACGATGAATATCGTAGCTGCTTTTGTTTATTATCCCGTTTCAACATTACTCAAAACAAGCACCAATTACATTATAAATACGCCACAACATCAGTTCAAAACAAGCCACATATTCCGTAATATTTTGAGACACAATACAATCAAATTTATTATATGCAGTACTTACTATTTTTTGCAAGATATTCTTAGGGTGTGAAAATAGCAATAAAAAAGCGGACATCTATAAGACATCCGCTTTTTAGTATCTCCGCTGGGAATCGAACCCAAATCTAAAGTTTAGGAAACTTTCGTTCTATCCATTGAACTACGAAGACATACAATTCTCCAGAACAGCAATAGGGTACAATATCCCACTACTTTAAAATCAGATGCAAATGTACTCTATTTTTTACTTTTTTCAAAACACGCATAGCTAATCAAACAATATTCTAAGTATTTCCGTCGATTTCAGAGGAGCAAATCCCTGATGTATACCGTAATACTCAATAATACGATCAAGTATCAACCTTCTCTCATCTCTCGAAAAAGAGAAAAGGTGCAGATTACAGAAATTCATTCTCGACAATACTACAAATCGCTTTGCATCCTCAGGCATAAGCACATGCAAATGTTCCGGAGCAGACATCGAATATACCCCATTCACAAGATCAAAATACGCACCATCCCTATAACTGCGAATGTCAGGATAAAATCCGAGAAAATAAGAAAGATGAAAAAGAAAACAGAGATGAAAATTAGCCTTTCCCACCTGCATAACATTATACAGCGCAATAGAATCTGTAAGAAATTTAAAAAACGAAGGATAAGGCTCCGGTTCCCTTATAACATGCATAAGAAAATCCGACAAAAAAAGAGTTACCGCCCCCTTCACCGGATCAAACTGCAACTGTTGCACAGCGAGGCATTCAATTCCCCTTATCCTATGTATTTGCTCCTTCTGGCGGTAATCACACTCTATTGAAAGTACGGAAAACGGAGTAAGCAAAGCACGTTGCACACGACCACTCTTCCCTCTTCCCAATAAAAGAGCATACGCAATTCTCCCATATTTTTCAGTATACGCATTAACGATAAGAGTCTTATCCGTATGCTGCGTAACACACAATAT
>JAVVOY010000035.1:0-22905 GCA_036656055.1 Bacteroidales bacterium | reverse complement strand
TAAAATGAAGGAGTTCATCCCTTTGTATGAAGGATTCCTTACATACGGCGGTATGTCTGTTCGCGAGATGGAAGCCATTACGGTAGGTCTTGAAGAGACTATGGATGAAGATGTAATTTCGCAAGGACCTTTGTTTATAGAGTACATGGTAAATGAACTATGCAAGTATGGAGTGCCGGTTATAACCCCTGCCGGAGGATTAGGTTGCCATCTTAACGCATCGGAATTTGTAAGTCACCTTTCACATGGAGAGTATCCGGCAGGATCTCTTGCAGCAGCAATGTATATTGCCGGAGGAATACGAGGTATGGAGCGTGGAACATTATCAGAGCAGCGTGAGTTGGACGGCACAGAACGTTATGCAGAACTTGAACTTTTACGTCTCGCTGTTCCTCGCCGTGTATATACCCTATCGCAGATAGAGTATGTAATAGACCGTGTTAAATGGCTTTACGATAATCGCAAACTTATAGGAGGTCTCCGTTTTGTAGAAGAACCGGCTGTATTGCGTTTCTTCTTCGGTCGTCTGGCCCCAGTATCAGACTGGCAGCAGAAATTGGTCGATAAATTCCGTGCAGATTTTGGGGACAGCCTCTAAACCAAATATACGATAGCGCAAGTGTTGCGTAATAATTTATGAAAACGGCTTTCTTATTTACGTCATGTAAATTACGAAGCCGTTTTCTTTGCAACTTTAGCCATGTGATCTGATTGATTGCCCGATAAGAATCAGAATAAAAAGAATTGATTAAATACACAACCGTTGTGGTAATGGATAAAGAGAGGATAGGATATATAGATTTTATAAAAGGCGCAGCAATATTTCTTGTCGTTTGGGGACACTCCGTCCAATATGCCTCCGTAGAGAGTTATTATTTTTTTGATAATACGGTTTTTAAGATAATATATGCTTTCCATATGCCCCTTTTTATGTTGCTCAGTGGGCTATTCTTTGAAAAGAGCATATCTATGCCGTTTTTGAGAATGGTTAAGAAGAGGTATTTACAATGGGTGCTGCCGGCAATAGTTTTTGCAGCTCTTTTGGTTATCCCTTCGTTATATAATGGAGGTGTTGACCAATCTGCTGATTTATTGATAAAAAGGGTGATTTATCCAGCTCCTTATTGGTATGTTGCAGCACTATTTTTCTGTGTTATAGTATCTTCTGTATTTTATAAACTTTTCAAAGGGCGAATAATAATAGCAGCAACAGCCTCCACTCTGCTGATCTTACTGCTCCCGGATATATCAATTTTTCTTACGCCAGAATATAAATTTATGCTCCCATATTTTTGGTTAGGGGCAATAATATCAAGATATTCATATAAATATTCTAAAAGTTGGGTAACAGCAGTAGTTCCACTTATGTTATTTGTGGTGGTATTTTTACTACAAAGAGAGCAATGTTTTATATATTCTAAATCGTTCTCTTCAATATCAGTTAATTTCTTCCCTTTTATGGTAATTCATAAAAATCCATTAAATATATCGGAGATGGCTTCCCTTTATGGGCTTGGACTATTTGGAAGCATGGCTATATATTTTGTTTTAAAGAAAATATATCCAAGCATAAAAAAGTCTGCAACAACAAAATGGTTTGCATACATAGGAAAGAATACCCTTGGAATATATTTTATATCCATCCTCATAAACCATTATGTCTCATGTTTTGTATCGCTCCCTGCAAACCCCGAATTACTTTATGATTTATTATATACGATTACATATAGTATTGCTACTATATTTTTGTGTCTGATTATTATCACATTTATAACGAAGAGCGAACTGATGCAAAAGATATTATTAGGAATATACAAATAGGCTTATTTATAATAAACACTAATATTTTTTCATTAATAATCTGCATCTCCCTCTTTTTGTACTAAATTCGCATCTTATAAAACATAATGTTTATGGAACTTGCAGTAGGTATTTTAATTGGTTTTATTTTAGGTGCATTTTCGCTCCTCTTGTGGGGTAAAAGTAAGGATACTCTTATATCACTGAAGGATAAAGATGTGGAACGTTTAAGGGCTGAATTGGCTGCTGTGGCTAAGAAATCTGACGATATAACTACGGCATACAACACCTCTGTGGCGGATAACCACGCAAAGCAGGCCGTTATCGAAGCAAGAGATGAGCAGTTTAGAGAACAGGCAAAGCAATTTGCGACACAAATGGAGTTAGTAAAATCCCAGTTCAGCGAGATATCTTCTGATTTGCTTAAGCAGAAAACGCTTGAGTTGGGAGAGCAGAATAAGGCACAGCTTTCGCCACTTATAGATACTCTCAAAGAGCAGATGGCGAAAGTAGAGGTCAGTATAAAGGAGACACGCGAAAAAGGGGTAGAAAATAAGGCATCATTAGACACAGCGATACGTTCCATGATGGAACGAACAATGGAGATAGGCAATGAGGCCAATAAACTTGCAGAGGCGTTAAAAGGGAAAAGCAAGATGCAGGGAATATACGGAGAGTTGATCCTACGCGACATTCTTAAGCGCAGCGGGCTTAAAGAGAACGAACAGTTTGTATGTCAGGATATGATAAAAGATGCTCAGGGACATCCTTTACGGAATGAAGAGTCAAACAAAAAGATGATCCCGGATGTTGTTGTGTACTATCCGGGGAAAGATCTTATTATAGACTCTAAAGTTTCGCTTACAGCCTATGCCGATTGGAGCAATGCCGTAAATGAAGATGAACGTGCAACTTGTGCAAAACAGCATATTTTGAGCATAAAGTCGCATATAAAGGAGCTCACCGATAAGAGTTATGCAGCATACCGTAAGGAGGTCAAGCGCGAAACGCTTGACTACTGCGTTATGTTTGTTCCCAACGAAGGAGCCTTTCAACTTATGCGCGATACAGAACCATCGCTCTGGTATGACGCTTATCAAAACAAAGTTATAATAACAAGTGAGTTATCCCTATTTTCTCTACTGAAAATGATTGAAAACTTCTGGGTTAAGGTAGAACAGAATAAAAATAGAGAGGAGATAATCCGTGCGGCAGAGAATATGCTCTCTCGTGTCGGTGATTTTTACAAGACGGTAACAGAAATGGAGGATATATTTTTTAAAATGCAGAACAAATTTACCGAGGCAAAGGGAAAATTGTGCGATGGCAGACAGAGTATCGCTGTTTCGGGGCGACAACTTGTTAAGCTCGGCGTAAAATCCGATTCTGCGAAACCACTTCCAGAGCCTGATCAAGAAGAATAGAATAAACAAAGACGAAGAAGGGAATCAAATTAGATATTCTTTCCATTTTGTTAGGATTTCAATCTATATTGGTACACTCTTTCGTTATTCTATCCGTTTATATGAGCTAAAAAAAACGAAATATTTATATGAATTATAATTTTGATGAAGTTATAGAGCGTCGTGGTACGCAATCGCTTAAGTATGATACAGAAGAAAAACTATGGGGACGTAATGACCTTTTACCTCTCTGGGTGGCAGACATGGATTTCAGGACACCGCCATTTGTAGTAGACGCGATAAGATTGCGTCTTGAACATGAGATACTCGGTTACACCGTTGCACAGACCGGTTATTACAAGGCATTTTCAGATTGGACAGAGCGCCGTTACGGTATGCATCTGCAAAACGGTGAGGTGCATTACATACCCGGTATTGTCCCCGGAATATATATGTTGGTAAATGCACTAACAGCCCCCGATGACAAAATAATGATTCAACCGCCCGTGTATCACCCCTTCCGACAGGTAATAGAAGCTACCGGTCGTAGGGTGGTAAACAATCAGCTTGTGTTAGATAACGGACGTTTCAAGATGGATTACAACTCTATGCTCCGCGATATAAAGGGGTGTAAACTATTTATATTGTGTAATCCTCATAACCCGGGCGGCAGGGTGTGGAGCAAAGAGGAGCTGGCAGAAGTTGCTGAGATATGCGATAGAAATGGCACCATTGTCATAAGCGATGAAATACATGCTGACATGGTCTTTTCACCCATGAGGCACCTTCCGTTTGCAATCTCCTCAAATGCGGCACGAGCTAATTCCATTACACTTATGGCACCGACAAAAACGTTTAACATGCCTGGTGTAATATCGTCGCAGGCAATTGTGTTTGATGATGAACTCCGCAGAAAGTTATTTTCCTATCTTGATGAAAACCATATTGCCGGAGGTAACGTATTCGCATTTTTAGCCGCCGAGTCGGCATATACACATGGTGAAGAGTGGTTGGAGCAGATGCTTGCTTACGTTCGCGGGAATATATCTTATATAGATGAATTCCTGAAAAATAATACGCCAAGGATAAAAGCTATGATTCCCGAAGCCTCATTTCTTCTCTTTTTGGATTGTCGTGAATTAGGATTCTCTAACCAAGAGGAGCTTAATGTATTTTTTGTAGACAAGGCACATCTCGGGCTTAACTCGGGAACAATGTTCGGTCCCGGAGGAGAGGGGTGGATGCGACTTAATGTCGCTTCTCCACGAAGCGTCATCGCAAAAGCCATGACACAACTTAAAGATGCTTACAGAACACTTTAAATAGACCAAATAAAAAAGACCGCATTTGCGCGGTCTTTTTTATTTGGTCTATTTCTATATTGTTATTTCTTAACGTTGTAGCGGGCGTTCAGAGATTTTATGACTTCAGATGTAATATCAAGCCTTTTAGTAACATAAAATGTACCGGCATTATTCAGTATTACATCAAAATTACCAGTGAGTTCTGTATTTATGAAATTTTGTATAGAGTCGTTAACCCTTAAAGCCATCTTTTGGCGATTTTGCAGTGACTCCTGATCAAGCCTCTGTACATATTCCTGTAACTCCTGCTGTTTATTCATTATGCGTTGGTACTCTTGTTCTGCACGTTCCTGTGTCAGGAATGCATTGTTCTTATATTTACGCTGAAACTCTGCCATCTCCTTTTCGAGGTTTTTGCCACGTTCATTCACATTTGCACGCATCCCCTCCTCTTGATGAATTAGATCATCGTTTAGTTTCTTTGCAAGGTCATAGCCGTTAAGCAAAGAGTCTGTGTTTATATATGCAACTTTCAACTCTGAAGAACAGGTATCTTTCGACCCTTTTAATAGAGAAGAGGTGGGTTGTTCGTTTTTTTTCTTACATTGCGTAAAAGTTGCCGAAACCAGTATGGCAACAATAATAATAGATAAAATTCCGCTAAATTTTCTCATAATAAGTTTTTGATTATTGTTTATTCAAATTTAATCTGTCGTTAAGACCTTTTTTATTACGGTCACCGGCATCAGTAGAAATAGAACAGGTTATACCTCTGTTTTTCATATTTTTGTCTCTTCCGATATGTCCGTCAGGGAATCTGCCGTTTTTTACGAATATCACCTTAACCGATAAAATAAATATGGCAACCGCAATTATTAAGACCGATAAAACCAAGGTATACCACATTTTTGTTATATTTGCATCAGGTTATAGGGCACAAATATAATGAAAGAAAGTGAGAGTATATTCCTCTCTGGATATCTTTTTTATACATCTTGCTGGTATATAGCTATTTTTACTTAAATTAAGCGATACATAAATACATGTGTTAAATCATAATAGTATGAATATAAGAGAATTGAATCCGCAAATAGTCTGGGCTATTTTTGACGATATAACAAAAGTGCCACGTCCATCAAAGAAAGAGGATCATATTCGCGCATATCTTAAAAATTTTGCGAAACAAAATAATCTTGCCGTAAAAGAGGATGAAGTCGGAAATATACTTATAAGCAAACCGGCGACATTAGGAAAAGAGAGTGCCCCGATGCTGACGTTGCAGGCTCATATGGATATGGTTTGCGAAAAGAATAACGGAGTAATTTTCAATTTTGATAAAGACCCTATAAAAACCCGTATAGACGATGACTGGGTAAGAGCCGAAGAGACAACTCTGGGAGCCGATAACGGAATTGGTATTGCCGCCGCCCTTGCAGTGCTTACCGATGAGAATATCCAACACGGTCCGATTGAAGCCCTCTTTACCGTTGACGAGGAGACAGGACTAACGGGAGCGTACGCCTTAAAGGATAATTTTATCAAAGGTAAATATCTTATAAACCTTGATTCTGAAGAAGAGGGGGAGATATTCGTTGGTTGTGCAGGAGGAATAGATACGATTGCAACATTTCCATACCACCCCATGATGACACCACCCAATTACCATTACCTTAAGATATCCGTATCAGGATTGCGAGGAGGACATTCAGGTAGCGACATTAACGAAGGGAGAGGAAATTCGCTGAAGATTCTCACACGTTTTTTGTGTCGTTGTGCGCAGATACATGATATTGTATTGTGCTCTTTAGAGGGTGGAAATCTTCGTAATGCTATACCTCGAGAGGCTTCGGCTGTTATAGGAATACATACTGATAATAAAGAGAAAGTTACAGTCGACCTGAATATCTTTAATGCAGCCATAGCAGAGGAACTTCATTGTGTTGATCCCGGTTTTAAAATGGAATGGGAGAGTCTTGAGCCGCAAAAATTAGCAATAGACCGTCAAGCCTCATTCGGACTTTTAAACTCACTCAACGCATGCCCACATGGAGTTATCTCTATGAGCCATAACATAAAAGGTCTTGTAGAGACCTCTACAAACCTTGCATCGGTTAAAAAATCTGGAGACAGTCATATAATAGTAACAACGAGTCAGCGCAGTAGTGTTGACTCTATGAAGAGTGGATTAGCATGCAGTATAAAGAGCCTGTTTTCGCTTGCTGGTGCAAAAATTGCTCATAGCGATGGGTATCCCGGATGGAAGCCTAATGTCGATTCCAATCTTCTGAAACTTGCCATTGAGGCATACCAAGAGCTGTCTGGTGGCAAAAAACCGGAGATAAAGGCAATACATGCAGGATTGGAATGTGGCTTGTTCCTTCAGAAATACCCCTATCTCGATATGATCTCTTTCGGACCTACTCTGTCTGGCGTACATTCGCCGGACGAAAAGATAAATATTTCGTCCGTAGACAAATTCTATAAACACCTTACAACCCTTATAGAGAAGATTGCCAATGTAGAATATGTTTAAAAATTTAAATAATGCAGGATAAAGAGACTACGTTGGAAGAGAAGGTCGTAAAGATGCTACGTACCGTTTACGACCCTGAAATACCAGTAAATATATACGATCTCGGGTTAATATATTTAATAGATATAGATACCGAAAGCAAACTTAAAGTAGACATAACCTTTACTGCCCCTAACTGTCCGGCAGCTGATTATATATTGGAGGATGTAAGGATGAAACTCGAAGGTATAGATGGGATAAAGAGTGTAGAGATAAATATGGTATTTGAGCCGGAATGGAATAAAGATATGATGAGTGAAGAGGCAAAATTGGAACTCGGGTTTTTATAATCACGATGGACAAAAAGGTATATTTCATATCAGACCTTCATTTGGGAGCATCTACCCTTAATGATCCTCGCGAAACTGAAATGCGCGTGGTGCGTTGGTTAGACTCCGTTAAAGAGAACGCCTCAGCAATATATATGCTTGGCGATGTTCTTGATTATTGGTTTGAATATAAAAGTGTCGTTCCACGTGGATATACAAGATTTTTTGGCAAGATAGCAGAACTTACCGATAGAGGAATAGAGGTGCATTGGCTTATTGGCAATCATGATATATGGATATTTGATTATCTCCCGTCAGAAATAGGGGTCAAGGTACATCGCAACTCATTTATTACACAGATATCAGCACAGCGTTTTTATCTCGGTCACGGTGATGGGGAAGGAGAACTTACTTTCGGGTTTAAATTTATACGGGCGATGTTCCGTAACCGCTTCTGTCAGATACTCTATTCAGCGGTACACCCAAGATGGACTGTTGCATTTGCAGACGGTTGTTCATCTAGCAGCCGCCAATCTTCAGGCGGATTACCTAAATACACAGCCGATGAAGACAACCCTTTAGTACGATTTGCCTGCAATTATAATAAAACAACTCTCCAACCGATTGATTATTTTATATTCGGTCATCAGCATATAGCCTTTGATAGACCTCTCATTTCCGGTGGACGTATTATTGTGACAGGAGACTGGATAACCCTTTTCTCTTATGCCGAGTTTGACGGAGAAACTGTTTCTCTGAAGTATTTTGAATAACAATCTTCTGCACGGATAACCTCGTCCGCCCCTATTTATCGGAGAGACCGTCTAAAAGCTTCTTTAGCTCTTCGTCTGTTTGAAAAAGTTGTTCTTTGCAATAGTTGAGCAACTCCACAGACTGTTTTGTATATAACTTAAGATCGTCTATTTTGCAATTATCACCCTGCAATTTTTCCACAATCTTTTCAAGCGCCGTAATGGCTTCACTGTAACTGTTAATCCCTTCCATTATATTCAATTGTTATTTTTTACATTATCAATAACCGCATCAGCCTCTCCGTCTGCAAATACTATATTAATGTTGTCTCCGGCTTTTATCTCTGCTGCACTCTTGACAGGATATCCGCCTTTTACGGTTATCGAGTATCCGCGTCTTAGAATATATTCGGGCGAAGTCAACTCAATCTTACTGGAGATCAGTTGTAATCTCCCTCTCTCTCTCTCCATTGCACGTTCAGCAGCGTTGCGCATAGCAGATGAAATAGCACCAAGATGTAGGCGTTCGCGGTTTATCCCTTGTTGTATGCAATAAGAGATGTTGTTTTTAGTTCTTAGCAACCTATTCTCTTCCTTAGCAAGCCTTTGCGTCACTGCCGCAGGGATTCTCTCGCTTAATAGAGTAAGTCGCTCATTCTCCCTTGTAATATATTCGTTAACGGTTGTGGTGATTGTATTCTGAATTTCAATACAAAAAGCCTCTTCGCGAGACATTTGCCCTATGAGCCATTCAGCCGCTGCCGTAGGCGTCTTTACGCGCGTATTAGCAACATAATCCAATACTGTCTCATCGCGGTCGTGTCCTATCCCTACCATTATCGGAAGAGGAAATTGAGTTACATGCTGTGCTAAGATATAGCTGTCGAAACAATTCAATTCCGATATTGCGCCCCCTCCGCGTATTATCACTACGCAGTCAAACGACTCAGCATTATTATATATTTTTTCTAACGCCTCAATTATAGAAGTTTCACTTTGTTCCCCCTGCATTACGGCAGCAAACAGAGCCGTATAAAACTTGTATCCTGAATCGTTTCTGTGCAGTTGATTCATGAAATCACCGTATCCGGCTGCCGAAGCAGAGGATATTACTGCTATTCTGTTAGGTAATCTGCGCCACACTAATTTTTTGTTATCTTCTATTATCCCCTCTTCAGTCAGTCGCCTTATTATCTCTGTGCGGCGGCGCGCCATATCACCTATTGTATAAGTTGGGTCTATATCCAATACGGTGAGAGAATAGTGGTAACTTGGATGAAAGGTAACACTCACTGTCACCAGCACCTTTATCCCTGCCCGCAGTCGTTCTCCGGTAGCCTGTTCGAAGTAAGGTTTCAGATTGCGATAAGTTGAAGCCCATATATTTGCTCTGGCCTTTGCTATTGTCTGTCCTGATGGATCTTTTTGTACAAGTTCCATATAGCAATGTCCCGAAGCATTGTCGCGCTGTTCGCTTATTTCAGCGGCGACCCTATAACGCAAAGGAAATGCCTCGGCTATTGCCGCTCCTATCATCGTATTAAGTTCATACAGTGTAATTTCTGAATTCATCTGTTTATGGTACTTGTATTGTGTTTTATATTTGCCGTATCATTTACGGCGGCTTTGTAAGCTGAGTAAAAATTTGGAACACCGTACCCACGATCCTCATCAGCAGAATAAAAATTGTTGCTGTGTCTCCTTATCAAAGCAATAATCTGCTGAGCATTCAGGTGGGGCAGTGCCTGCCAAAGGCATGCTGTAAGTCCGGCTATGATAGGAGTGGCAAAAGATGAGCCGTTAGATGTCGTGATACTCCCATCCTCTTTTACAAGAGCTGTGGATGTTGCCAATGCCATAACGTCAGGCTTAACCTTGTTGCTGTTTCTATATCCGCGTGATGAGAATTCCGATACTTCCATATCCCTGTCAATTCCACCAACAGTTAATATGCTGTCCGCGTCCCCCGGAAATGTTATTTTATGCCAAGTTTTTCCTCTCTCATTGCCTGCGCTTGTTATTACTATTATTCCGGTTCGTGCGGCAATTGTTGCTCCGCGTGATGAAAACGCCGTCTTACCGTTAAGATCCTTATTTGTGTACTGGTGCTTTTTATTATCAAAAACCGTATAACCAAGCGATGAAATTATTATATCTACCCCTAAGCTGTCGGCGTATTCAGCCCCACGCACCCAACGATCCTCTTCGCACGGAAATTCAGTATTATACTCTTCTGTTCGCAAAAGGTAATAATCGGCATGCGGAGCAGTTCCGATAAAAGAACCCTTTTTGCATGCCAGCATCAGAGAGAGAATATTTTCACCGTGGAGGTGTTCTAAAAACAGATCTCCTCCGGGATTTACAAAATCTCGAGTACCGGCTATTCGCGCTATATCAAAGTATTCAGGAAGTATATTTACATTTTTGAATCCGCCGTCAAGTACGGCTATTGTCACCCCTTCGCCCCTGAAACCCTCTTTGTGGAGTTTGTCGCCTCCATGTACCTCTATCTGCATCAGAGCATCTCCGTAATCTCCATTTTTTGCCCCGCTTTTAATCCGTCCGAAATAGACAGGTTCTTCACTCTGCTCGGTTTTATAATAAGGCTCTTCAAAGACCTTTTCAACATCTTTCACAAAAGGGAGGTTGTCCAACACGGAAGCAAACAAAGAGTCGCTGCTTTCAACTACTAAGGTGTTCATCCAATTAGAGTGGCAAACCTCACGCCCAGACAGTTTTAATATCTCCCCTACATAAACATCAGAGAGAGGCAGATCTGTCTCCGTTATTTTTATTCCCTGTTTTATTCTTCGTTCCACCGATTTACCTGAGAGAAACTCCTTAGGTCTCTCCGTAGAGTATTTTGTGCCAACTTTATCCGTAAGCCAGATGCGGAAAAAATATCGTTCTCCGTTAACGGACGGTGCAAACAACAATAGAAGAAGTAATAAAATAACATTTCTCATATTCGTTTATTTGCTCTTTGCAGTTGTGTTTGCTATAATTCCTCCCCCAACAACACGTTCTCCTATGTAAAATACAGCCGACTGTCCGGGAGCGATGGATGTTGCAACTTCGCCGAATTCAACAGTTAACTTATCGGTCTCTTTTATAAAACATTTTATTTTTATTGCTTTTCCCCTATATCTTACACGAACCCTAATATCAGGAGAGTCAAGTATCGATTCATCAGCAAAAATACACTTTTCGAGAGTCATTGCGCTACAAATTAGATCCTCCATCGATCCTAGTTTCACTGTGTTTTTGTATGGATTTATCTTTACCACATATGCAGGATGACCTAAGGCTATCTCAAGTCCTTTGCGTTGCCCGACAGTATAAAAAGGGTAACCATTGTGATACCCTAATTTGCGTCCGGATGAATCCACAAAATACCCTCCCGCTACACGCTCGTTAATATTCGGAATCATCTCTCTCAAAAAAGAGCGATAATCGTTCTTGATAAAGCAAATCTCCATGCTCTCCCTCTTTGCTGCTTTTTCAGGGAATCCGCGACGCATCATTTCATCCTTTATATCACTTTTTCTATATCCGCCTAATGGGAAAATAGTTCTTGATAGCTCTCTTTGCGTCAGTCCCCACAAAAAATAAGACTGATCCTTATTCTTGTCTTCTCCCTCTTCAATCCAATAAATATCCTCCTTCTCAGCAATTCGCACATAATGCCCGGTTGCTACTTTAAGACAGTTATATTTGTCTGCTGTTTCAAGCAGATATCTCCACTTAAAGCCGGGGTTGCATATAACGCAAGGATTGGGTGTGCGTCCGTGCATATATTCATCAATAAACGGTTGTATTACACCTGGCATAAACTCTTTGCGTATATCCACCGTATAGTGTTCGATGCCGAGTTTTGTTGCAAGTGCGCGAGCTTCTTGGATAAAAGGTGGTTCAAAGTCCGTCTTTCCGCTATCCCACATACGAAGAGTGGCGCCAACAACTTCGTAACCTTGTTCCTGCAATAAAATGCAGCAGGCAGAGCTATCAACTCCTCCGCTCATACCAACCAATATACGCCCCCTTTTCATCCTTTTTGTTGCTCTTATAAGGTGTTTGCTATTCTGTATGAAAAAGCAATACTATTTATTGTGTCAGCTGCAAATTTAGTACATTTAATTATATCTTTTGGTTTTGGGAGCAGTTTAATGTATATCATTAATTGTTGATAAGAATATCAAAATGACAATCAAAAATATCGCTCTAATTATTTTACTTTATATATTGCATTAATTATTTTTATTTATCTTTACGATCGCATAAAAAGCAATCACGTAAATTGGTTAATTTGTCGTTTTTAAGATGTCATAAAATTTAATTATTTATTTGTTTTAAATATATAAGAGATGAAAAGATTATTCTTGTTTTTAGCTGTATTATTCTTCTGTGGAAGAGTATTAGCAATTAATGAAGTGCCAGTTATTATTATTCTTGGACAGTCTAATGCTGATGGGTCCGCGGGAATAGGGTCATGGTCTCCAAGCATTGAGGGTGCCACATTGGCACAACGAGACGTTTCCCTTGGTTTTGAAGGTTTTGTAGCCAATAATCCTGACTACAAAATGAAAATGTGGCACCGTAACGTGCGCTGTAATCCTAATGGGTGGAGAAATCCCGTAGTACGCGATGCTGTTAATTTGGGAACGCCAGGCTGGAAATACCTCTCTTATAAGACAGAATTGGCTAAAAATAGGAGCGCAATGAGCATTGGTTCAGACGATTGGAACGGTTCTGGCGTAGACCTTAATCAAAGAGGTATTGAGGGTGGTTTGATGCTTGAATGGGGAACCGTAAAAGGGACAAAATCTGAACTCTATGTACTTAAGGTTGGTGTGCAAGGATCCTATATAGGTTCATGGACAACTGTCGCCGATGAAACAAATTGGATTTATTTTCGTGACAAAATAGCAAAGGAGGCCTTTACCGATCTTCTAAAGCAAGGTAAAACCCCTGTGTTGGCAGGCGTATGGTGGATGCAGGGAGAAAGCGATAAAGGTGCAACCACAGAATATTACCAGAACTGTTTAGGTGAGTTAATTAATAAATGCGCTACACAATTGGGCTTTACTGCCCCCCCATTCTATATTGGACAAATAGCTGTTGGTACAGGATCGTATGATGCAAATATTCGCAGGGCACAACAAAACCTGATAGATGCAAATCCCAATAATGTATTTTTTAGTGTGACAGACGGTTTGGCTATGGGTGATCCTGATAAAGTACATTTTACGTATCAGTCATATTCCACGATCGGAAAAAATTTGGCAGATGCCGTGATAGGCAATAGTGCGAAATGGGGAGAGTTCTCTACAAAAGTTAATAGATGGATTAAAACGACACAACAAATTAATCACCTTAGTGATGTTGCTATTGAATTATGGAATATTGAGCCAACAGCAGTGACATATGAATATGAAGTCGGTGGTACGTGGTTACCTATTTCCGGTGTCACTACCGTAGGTACATATCCCGTACGAGCAAATATAACAGTTGGTAGTTACCTTGAGACGATAACAGGAGGTACATTAACAGTAGAAGCATCTTCAGTAATATATGTTGATGGCGATGCAGTATCCTCCGGAGATGGAAAATCATGGGCATCAGCTAAGAAATCCTTGTCAGAAGCTATCACATCCGCTCCTTCTGGCGGAGAGATTTGGATCAAAGGCTCTACGAATGGCATTCAGTATAACAATGCAGGTCAAATAAATATCTCTTCCGGGCTCTCCATTTATGGCGGTTTCGCCGGAGATGAAACAAATTTAGTAGGTAGAGACGCTAAGAAAAACAGGGTTATTGTAAAACAAATCAATACAACAGCCAATGCAACAAATCGTGTATTCAATATTACAGCCGATAATGTTACAATAGATGGCATAACAATCACCGGCGGAAAATGCGACGGCACAACAAACAGTACTGGTGGTGGTGCAATGATTGTGAACGGTCAAAATTTTCATCTTAACAACTGTGTCGTTGAGGATAATTCCGCAACAGCAGGGGTTGGAGGATTGATGTTGATTAATAGCGCAGGGGCAAAAGTAGAGAATACAATCTTTAGCTCCAACTGGTCTGGTTGGTGCGGTTTTGCTGCTAATATAGGCACAACAACCGTAAGCAATTGTCTTTTCTATAACAACGGGTGTCAATGGTCTGGTGCTACCATTAGTGTTATGGATGCCGCTGCAACGATCAATGTTTACAATAGTACATTCATTAAAAGTGTGTCAACTAATGCTCCTAGCGATCAGGCATGTGCAATCTACTCAGATAAAGGGAGTATTAATATTTTCAACTCGGTACTCCTTGGCAACAACGGTTGTGATGCATGGCTCAATAGCGGAATATTGACGATGGAGAACTGTGCATATGAAAATGTTAATAATATAACCCCTACCGGTAGTATAACATTAACATCGGCAAAAGCGCCGGAAAATTTCGTCAAGCCGGGATTTACAACCAAGGCTACCAATGTATATGCGTATTCCAATTTCAAAGATTACGACTTCGCATTAAAAGATGGGGCTGCTCTTTTCAATAAAGGGAATAATACCAACACTTGTGGTGCAGCATTAGACATTGCCGGTAATACGCGTATTATGTACGGTATTGTCGACATAGGTGCCTATGAGTACGCAGATGTTAATCCTAAAGCAATAACCGGAACTGTGACTAATTTGGGCTCATCGACAGCAACACTTAACGGCAGTTATCTTAATATAACCCCTTTAACTGTTGGCTTTCAATACAAGTTGGCGTCAGAAGACTGGGCGTCAGCTAAATTCGTTCAAGCATCAATAATAACTACGCCATATTCAGTAGATATTACAGGCCTTATTAAAGATGCAGACTATGTAGTTCGTGCCGTAGCGAGCGATGATAAAACAACGCTTAACGGTATTGAAGTATTGTTCAAAACATCATTATGGGGTGTAGAAAATGAGATAACAAATGAAACAGAACTCACAGCATTCCGTACATGGATAAATTCAGGCAATACAGGTGCCGGTATAACATGGAAGTTGACGAACGATATAACTCTTACCTCATGGAGTGCCTCAATCGGAACCGCAACTACCGCGTTTCAGGGAATATTCGATGGAAACGGTCATACTATCTCAAATTTGACATTTACTTCATCTGCCACTATTCGTGGACTCTTCCATACTATTGCCGGTAATGCGGTAGTCAGTAATCTTGGCATCCAAAGTGGCACGATAGATGCCTCAGCCGGAGGTACAGGATGTATTACCGGATTTATAAATGGATCATCTAAAATAGAAAATTGCTATAACAGAGCCAATGTTACAGGAAACGGATGGGAAATAGGCGGTATTGCCGGATGGGCTAAGAATGGTACTCCGCAAATCATCAACTGTTACAACTCTGGAAATATAGAAGCCGTTGGCGACTGTGCAGGTATTCTTGGCTATTCAGACTGTTATCCCAGTATTATCAACTGTTATAATATTGGATCAATACCAATGAGTGGAGGATATTCTGATAAATGTGGCTCTATTTTTGGAAAGGGCGGTATAACTATTACAAACTGCTACTTCCTGAGTACCGGAAAACGTAGCCTTGACGATGCCGTCAGTCTCTCTAAAACCGAATCAGAACTCAAAGCTACCGGAATAGTTGCTTTGCTTAACGGAGCGAAGAATACGAAAGTTTGGGGTGGCGATCAAGATGTTATGATCAACAACGGTTATCCAATCTTCAAATGGCAAGGTGGCAGGGATGTTGTTGCAGCTACTGTTTCTGCAAACATAAACGGTACTGCGATAGGAACTGTGACATGTTGGGCTGGATCGGAAGTGACAGCTACGGCTACGGCTAATGCTGGCTATGAATTTAAAAACTGGACATCAGATGCAGCCGGAGATGTAGAGATATCTGCCGTTAACCCTTACGTTTTTACAGCGACAGAGGACAAAACAATATATGCCAATTTTAAAATCTCTACCGGCATCGAAGATGTTTCTGCAACAGGTGTTAGGGTGTTTGTTTCTGGCAATCAATTAATAGTAGCCGGAGTAGAACTGTCTACCTTGATCTCTGTTTATGACACAGCAGGTAGGCTACTCATATCACAATCGGCAACGGAAGATATGATGCGCTTCAGCATTGATTCGGGCAAAGTATATATTGTTCATGTAAATACGGAGGTTTTCAAAATCGGGAAATAATCAATCCTGTTTATATAAAGATAAATAATTAGTTATGAGACAGAGGGGATTTTTCCTCTCTGTCTCTCTGTTTTTACAAAACATACTGTGTATAACCATTTTATAGTGTGTGGCAATTTTTCCCCCTTTATATGCTAATAAGAGCGAATGTATACGTTCTATTTAATTATGTCATGGAATATCTGAATATGCGTGTTTAATAATTAATGTTAACAGAGTAATTTTTTTTGCGTTTTAATTGCATCTTTTATAATTGAAATATATCTTTGCGGTGAGCTAACAATATTGTTAAACACGAGAGTTAATTAAGATGGTTAATAAAATAACAGATGATAAAAATACCGAAGAACTTATTCTTTTGGCTGCTGAACATGAATTTATGACCTATGGGTATAATGGTGCAAAGACAGTAAGGATAGCCTCTTCGGCAGGTGTTACGCATGCCATGTTGCATTACTATTTCAGAACAAAGGAGAACCTTTTTAATAAAGTTTTTGAAGAGAAGCAAAAGTTGGTTGCAAAATCGATGGAGGTCTTTTTCCTAAATCCTGATCTCCCTTTTTTGGAGAGGATAAAAGCTGTGATTGAGGCACATTTTGATTTTGTTGCGAACAATCAGGCGTTACCGCGTTTTGTTATAAATGAGTTGATTTCAAATCCAGAGAAATTGTCGCTCTTTAAAGACCAGATAAGTGAATTTGTAGGGACATTAGTGGCGCTTATACAGAAAGAGGCGGACGAAGCTGCAAAGCAGGGCATAATACGGCGTGTAAATGTGACGGATATACTTATAGATGTTGCTTCACTGAATATCTTTCCGTTTGTTGCATTCCCGCTCTTACAGATAATTAAGGGCGATTGTCTCATAGACAGAGAAGAGTTTATTGCAACTCGCCGCAAAGAGAGCGTTGAAGTTATAATGCAGAGATTAAAACCGTAGAAGATATGGAAAGATATATATTGTTGATTGTTGTATGGGTATTTTCGTTTACATGTGCAGCGGAGATTACGTTAGACGAATGTCGCCGTCTTGCATCGGAGAATTATCCGCTTGTAAAACAGTACGGTCTTATAGAGAGAAGTACGGAATTTTCCGTTGCTAATGCCAGGCGTGGGTATATACCTCAGGTAGCATTGTCGGCGCAGGCAACATATCAGTCGGCGGTAGGGAATTTTCCAGATCAGATGCTGCCAATGTTTTCTCAGATGGGGATAAATTATCAAGGGCTTAATAAAGATCAGTATAAGGTGATGTTAGAGTTGCAGCAGGCTATTTGGGATGGAGGGGTGTCGAAATCCACAGCGACAGCAAGCCGAGGCTGAGGGAAACACCTCAGAACGCAACGTTGAAGTTGAGATTTATGCTGTAAATGAACGTGTAAATCAAATATTTTTCGGTATATTAATGCTTAAAGCACAACAAGAGCAGAATGTTATTTTACAGGAATTGTTACAAAGCAATTGCGACAGGATAGACGGAATGGTGAAAAACGGTGCGGCCATTGGTAGCGATCTTGATGCTGTGAGAGCTGAACTTCTTACCGCCGTGCAGGCTGGTGTGCAACTGAAGGCTACATGCGATGCTTATTGCCGTATGATGTCGCTACTTACCGGAAAGATTATCTCATCTGACGATGGCTTTATTAAGCCACAAGCAGTTGTCGTGCAGCCACTCACTATAAAACGTCCCGAATTACGGCTCATAGATGCTCAGATGTCGGAAATAAATGCTGCAAAGTCAGTATTACTTTCCGCCTCTAATCCTAAAATAGGGGCATTTGCTCAAGGCTTTTACGGAAATCCAGGATTGGATATGTTTAAGAATATGATAGAAAATAAATGGACGCTTAATTATGTAGTAGGGATAAAATTGCAGTGGAGTCTATCACCATATTATACACGCAGGAACTCTATGAATAAACTAGCTCTTGCAGAGGAACAGTTAGGCAATAACCGCAAAACATTCATCTTTAACACCAATGTGCAGATAGCGCAGATAGAGGGGGAGATAAACAAAATGTATGAAGTTATGCACAGTGACGATGAGATAATAAAATTAAGAAATTCTGTAAGGCAGGCAGCGGAGAGTAAATTTAAGAACGGTGTAATATATATATCTGATCTCTTGAATGAGATTACCAATGAGAATGATGCCCGTATAGCAAAAGGCCTTCACGAGATAGAGTTGCTTAAAAATATATATGATCTTCAAAACACGATAAATAATTAATTACACGATATGAAAAAGATTTATCTATGTATCCTCCTATTGTTCGTAGCTTTTGCTTGCGGAAGAAAGGATAATTTTGATGCAACCGGAACTTTTGAGGCTACCGAAGTAACTGTTTCGGGACAGGAACAGGGGACGGTGCTTTTTATGAATGCCGAGGAGGGAACTATGCTGAAACGTGGTGATACGGTTGCTGTGATAGATACAATGCTGCTTCATCTTACAAAGGTGCAGTTACAAAGTAGTATGAAATCAGTAGAGCGTAACCGCCCTGATATACCAAAGCAAATAGCCTCTCTTCAGAAGCAGATAGCCAAGCAGCTAACTGAACGCAGTAGAATACTGAAGCTGTTGGCTGGTAATGCGGCTACAACAAAACAGCTAGACGATGTGAATTCTGAGATTGCCGTATTAGAGAGCCAACTTACAGCCCAAAGGTCATCGTTGGAGAACAATTACAGCGGTTTAGATGCACAGAGTGAAGCTTTGGCTGCCGAGATAGCGCAGATAAACGATCGCATATCGCGATGCGTTGTCGTTGCCCCTGTGGACGGTACTATACTTGCACGTTACATAGAGGTTGGAGAGCTGTGTACACCGGGGAAGCCTATGTTCAAGATTGCCGATATGTCAGATATATTCCTTAGGGCTTATTTAACATCAGGTCAACTATCAGATTTGAAATTAGGTGATCAGGTTAATGTTACGGCAGACTTCGGTGGAGAATTACACCGCAAATATAAAGGGCGTATATCGTGGATCTCGGATGAGAGTGAGTTTACTCCAAAAAGCATACAAACTAAAGATGACAGAGAGAATCTTGTTTACGCCGTTAAAGTAGCTGTCCGTAATGATGGTTATATAAAACTAGGTATGTACGGAGAGTTGCAGTTTATTAATGTCGCTGAGTGAGATCAGTTTTATTGATATCTATTTAATACTTATATGGACGCCTTACAACTATATGGGCTTGAAAAAAATTATTTCCGCGGGAAATCGGGGAAATTTGCAGGGGTGCGTCTTGTCTCTCCGCTCAACTCCTTGAAGGTAGATCGTGGCGAACTTTTCGGCATTATCGGTCCTGACGGAGCTGGGAAAACCACCCTTTTCCGAATCCTTACCACGCTTATTCTGCCGGATGCCGGAGAGGCCAAGGTGGATGGGCTTGATATTGTTTCAGATTATAAAGAGATTCGTCGTCGTGTTGGGTATATGCCCGGACGTTTCTCTCTATATCCCGATCTTACTGTTGAGGAGAACCTTAATTTTTATGCCTCTGTATTTGGAACTACCGTAAAAGATAATTATGCACTTATAGAGAGCATATATAGTCAGATAGAGCCGTTTAAAAAGCGGCGGGCAGCGAAACTTTCGGGAGGAATGAAACAGAAACTGGCACTTTGCTGTGCTATGGTGCATAGGCCGTTGCTGCTGTTTTTAGATGAACCCACGACCGGAGTGGATCCTGTTTCGCGCAAGGAGTTCTGGCAAATATTGCACAACCTTAAAACCGAAGGAATGACAATGATAGTTTCAACTCCGTATATGGATGAGGCAACCCTTTGTGATCGCATTGCGCTGATGCGTGACGGTAGATTCCTTAAAATAGAGACACCTCATAGCGTTGTGGCGGGTTTTGGAGAGGCGCTCTGGACGGCAAGTTCAGCAGAGATGTTCAGACTATTGAAAGATTTGCGTTGTTATCCAAGTATAAAAAGGTGTTACACTTTCGGAGCAGTGCATCACTTTACCGTAGATGAGAGAAGTTTCAGTGCTGAAGAACTTAATTTGTATCTGATAAAATTAAGCCATAAAGATATAGTTATTACAACTGCGGAGGCTACCGTAGAGGATTGTTATATGCAACTTGCGGAGGAGTAGCAATGGAAGAGGTAATTTCAGTTCATAATTTGACAAAACGATTCGGAACATTTACTGCCGTAGATGATATTTCGTTTACAGTCCATCGTGGTGAGATATTTGGTTTCCTTGGTGCTAATGGAGCTGGGAAAACGACGGCAATGCGTATTCTTTGTGGTTTGTCACGACCAACTGCAGGTGGAGGTACGGTTGCCGGATACGATATAATGGACGAGCCTGAAAAGATTAAGCGCAGCATTGGATATATGAGTCAGCGCTTTTCTCTTTATGATGATTTAAAGGTATGGGAGAATATCCGCCTTTTTGCCGGAATATATGGCGTTCCTGAAAAAGAGATAGCTCCGCGTACAGAGAAGATGTTAAAAAAGCTCGACTTTTACGGAGAACGAGATACGCTTGTAAAATCTTTGCCGTTGGGGTGGAAACAGAAGTTGGCATTTTCGACGGCTATATTTCATAATCCGGGGATAGTCTTTTTAGATGAACCTACCGGTGGCGTATCGCCTGAGACTCGTCGCCAGTTCTGGGAGATGATATACGAGGCAGCCTACGGTGGAATAACCGTTTTCGTAACCACACACTATATGGACGAAGCCGAATATTGCAACCGTGTCTCTATAATGGTTGACGGGCGTATAGAGGCGTTGGAAACCCCCGCCAACCTTAAAAAGAGGTTTGGAGCGGTAACGATGGACGAGGTTTTTTATACGCTTGCGCGTAAGGCAAAGAGAGAAGAGTAAAGTAACGGAGCATAACATTTAAATAGGCTCAAATCGATGAAGACATTTTTTGCATTTGTAAGGAAGGAGTTTTACCATATATTCAGGGACAAGCGTACAATACTAATTTTGATTGTAATGCCTGTCATACAGATATGCCTTTTCGGATTTGCTCTCTCGGTTGAGATACGCAATATTGATGTTGCGGTGATTGATCCTACTCCTACTGAAGCATCACGCCGTATAATAGAACGGGTTAATGCCAATGAATACTTTACCGTTATCGGTAATCTACATTCTCCGTCCGAAATAGACCCTATGATGAGGAGTAATAAGGTTGATGTTGTGCTACTGTTTTCGCCGGATTTTGAAAATGGTCTTATTCCGGGCGGCGATGCGGCTATACAATTTGCCGTGGATGCCTCTGATCCCAATACGGCTGCTACTGAGTCCATGTACCTTACACAGATATTACGCGGTGCCATTGCCGGAGGTTTGTCCGATACCAACGGACAGATGATAACTTCATCGGTAAGAATGCTCTTTAATCCGCAGATGAAGAGTGCATATAACTTTGTTCCCGGCGTTATGGGGTTGTTGCTGATACTTATATGCGCTCTTATGACATCAGTTTCTATCGTGCGCGAAAAAGAGACCGGAACAATGGAGGCTCTGCTTGTCTCTCCTGTAAAGCCAGAGTATATAATATTTGCAAAAATGGTCCCTTATTTTACCGTTTCATGTTTTAACTTCGCAACAATTCTACTACTCTCTTATTTCGTCCTTGATGTTCCACTTGCCGGCAGTATGTTCTGGCTTAGCTTAGCGTCTTTTATATATATTGTTATAGCGTTGTCGCTCGGGCTTTTTATCTCCACCATTGTACAGCGGCAGGCAACAGCAATGATGGCTTCCATGATGTCACTGATGCTTCCGGTAATAATGTTATCAGGGATGATATTTCCGATAGAGAGCATGCCTGCCATATTACAATGGATATCCAATATAGTTCCTGCCCGTTGGTATATATCCATAACGCGTAAACTTATGGTTGAAGGTGTGGAATATATATATATATTAAAGGAGATGGTTATTCTGACGGGAATGGCTCTCTTACTTATTATTGTTGCGCTTAAAAATCTAAAAAACAGGCTCTGACTATGGCTATGCTGAAATATTTAATAGAGAAAGAGTTCAAGCAGTTTATCCGTAATTCATTCCTTCCGCGGTTGGCGTTGATGTTTCCAATAATGACTATGTTTATCTTTCCATGGGTAGCTACTATGGATATAACCGGAATAAATGTAGTTATTGTAGATACTGACCATTCGGTAACTTCACGTAGGTTAATTGATAAGATAAGTTCCTCTACATACTTTTCGTTGTACGATATCAAGGGGAGCTACGATGATGCAATTAAAGATATTAACTATGGCAAGGCTGATATAATTCTAGAAATTCCGTGTAATTTTGAAAAAGATATTGTCAACCGCACAGGAGCTATTGTGGGGATTTCCGCAAACTCGGTAGACGGTACAAAAGGGGGGCTTGGTGCAAACTATCTGACGGCGATAGTATCTGATTTTGCATTAGAGTTATCGGCAGATGTTGGAGCTGTAAATAAGCCACTACTTGGAATATGTGTGCAGAACCATTACAATCCCACGCTAAATTACCATTTCTTTATGATTCCTGCCATAATGATAATACTCATAATAATGATGTGTGGATTTCTGCCGGCACTAAATATCGTAAGTGAAAAGGAGAT
>JAVVOY010000034.1:0-23240 GCA_036656055.1 Bacteroidales bacterium | reverse complement strand
CATACCATTCTATCTGTATTGATTTGCCTATTATGTGTTCGGTGCTTCCTTCCGTTTCTTTCAGTTCTTCAATGGCTGTGATTTTTCCAATCGCATCTTTCTTGTCGGTATCACTATCTGCATAAATATCTCCGACTTTGACCTTTATAAATTTAAACGTATGTCCTTTAATCGTTTTTCCTTTATCTTCTTCTTCTCCCTCTTCCGGTTTATCCACAGTGGTTTTGGATGTGGAAATGGACAAAAGAATCGCCGCTAAATTTTTATCGATACGGGCTAATTTATCTGAGCTGGTAAAGGTATTTACTTTCCATGCAAACATCTTACCGTCTAAATCTCTTTCTGTCACGACAGAAGTATTCAGCCAAGGGTAGTATGCCGCACCATAGGATAAAAAGTTTGAGCCAACGCCTTCCTGAAAAATATTTATTTGAGTGTCGATACTTGTACCCTCGCTTCCCTTCGGATAGATGTCGAGTAAGGCAAACCTGTTTTTCATTGTGTCACCACAATGTTGCAACATTGCAGTGAGCACCTTATTAAATGCATTTGCATCCGCTATGTTTACAGCCTCAGGGATTACAACCATCGTTATTTCACGCACGAGTTCTAGAGTGCCCAATGCCGAGATAAGAGTAGAACTGTCTATTGTTTTGGTCTCTTCATACTTTCCTGCCGAAACGACATAACAAGTGCTGCCTCCGTTGGCAAAGAATAGCATCATGTTATAATACAAGGTATAGGTGGAGGCACCAATAACAAGCAAAGACGTTCTTTTTGTAAATGTCTTTTCTGGAGGTGCGCTTCCTGTTTTAAAAGTAAATACTTCTTCCTTTTCTTCCACTATTTTCTCATACAAGACACTTGTCGGTCTGGCAATTACTGTTTTAAAATCTTTCTCAGTCAGATTTTTCAAATCGTCTGCTGTAAATCCCACATAATAAGTCTGCAAGTCTATCTTCATATCAAGCATTGGCGCTCCACCGAAGTATTTCATAAACTCTGTCATTGACGAAATCTTCATCGGTTTATTCGTAAGGTCGTCATCTCCGTTCTGTGCTCTCTCGGTATAACCTATGAAGGCAGGTATGGCTGTTTCGGCTTCAACCACCGAGTTCCCAAAAGCGTCCTTTTCTTTGATGTAAACGCCGGGTGTCTTGTATCTTCCCATAATTTTAAATTTAAAGATTGATAATCAGATTTAATTTAATATCAAATTGTTTCGTCAATAGTAGCATACTTGCTGCAAATAGTCGATTCTATTACTTAGAAACCTCCCGGGAAGAGGCGATTCCACATGTCTGAGCAAGATGCGTTTGGGTGAGCCTCTGTCAGTTTGTACGACAAGCCGCAGGCGGCATCCATAAGTGGAGCGCACTGGTATGTTGTCCATGGATTCAGTACACCAGACCTCTCGCCCGTAGGCTTGAGTCTTATAGAACTTGCGGAATGCAACTTGCCTTGTGGTGTCTTCCAGTTGCAACTCTCCCGCCAGCACGCTACTGTCATTGTTACGAGGCAGGAAAATATATTCCCAATATAGTTTCGGAGTATTGAAATGCAGCTTGCATATCGCAGGCGTTTTCTTTTGGGCCGCCTCTATCAACTTTTCAATCAAATGCAAGTGAATGGAGCAAAGCGGCGAACCTACTTTCCGTTTCTCGTCCGATAAGCGAATTAGAGTAGTGGCATCGTTCTCTTCTGCCGACAGTGGCAGTTCCAGCATATAAGCTGCTGATGGGCAGAAATCTTTCCATTTGGTATAGAATACGAAATCAGGGTCGGTAATACGCAATTCCAGTTCCAGCGTGTCGTTTTCGGTATCCACGCCTGCACCTGTCGTGTCATAAAGTACCTCCCATTCGTTTCCCGCCGACTGACGGAACAGCAGTCCACGTTGTCGTGCCAGCAACTTTCCTTGCGGAGCAAGGCAACATTGCAGGGCTGTACACGACTTCCCTTCGAAATATTCGTGTGCTACGCTGATGCGATATATGGGTTGATAGCTTTCCATATTTTTCTCTATTATAAACTCACTGATTGTTTTTTAGACAAACCTCCGCTAGAAATAATTTCTTCCGCATCAATCGTCAATCGTCGTATTTTGCACATCACTGATGGATAGTATTGTCCGCCAAGAGTAGTCCAGATGTTATTCACATCCTGTGTGGATAAAATTACGATTTCAATGGAATAATCCACATAATCTACTTGAAATCTTGGTACGGACTGAACGAATTTCAAACTGTCCGAAAGTACAGACAAGGATTCGGCATATCGCTTTTCGTCATAAACAGCTGCCAGCATGATGTTGAGATTCAGTAACAGAGGTGGAGACATGCGGGTATAACCGTCCATCGTGCGCTGCACGGGAGCGGAAATGCCACTGCCCGTCTCACGTTCCACGCTAATAAGCGTTACTACCATCTTGTTCGGCTTCATTTCAGAACTGTTTCCAATGAAGCCCACTTCCACCATCCCTTCGGGTTGGCGATGCAGGGACGACAAGTATTCGTCCAGTCTGGAGGCATAGTCTGTCAAAACTTTCTTTATCATAAGCTTTTCTTTATTGTTATTCTATCTCTATTACTATATTTAAGCCGAACCTGAGCCGCCTGCCCGCAGGTACTTTATAATAGAATGGGGAATAGCCATTGAGCGTAATAGTGAATAGGCTATTGCCCATCGTCACCATTTGCGGAATGACCAATACCTCATAGTTGGCAAGAGCGGAAGCTGTAATTATCATTGAATGGTTGGTTTTAAGGAAAGGAATAAAAAAAACCGCTTGAGGTATACGGGGTATAATTACATACCCGTATGCCACAAGCGGACATAACTATTTGAGCCTTTGTATAAATAGAAATATAGAGTGAAAGACGGAAATATTCAGCAACAAAAAGTAAGAAAGTAAAGAGATACTTTCTTGTAGCACATTGATTTTTAGAAAATAATTCGTATATAAGCGCCTGTGTGTGTGTGTGTGTGTGTGTGTGTTAAGAAAAATCTGGAGAACTCCAAATTTTCAGACGCAGAAACAGCAGAGAAATTTAATTTCTCTTTTTTCATCGGGGAATATGCTGCTTGCATCATCATCGGCTGTTGGCTATTTGTTGTCAAATCACACATGCGGGTCACTACTTTTGAATTGTATCATAACATGATACACCCATACTTTCCACAAAACTAAGTAATAATAATCTTGTATGCAACTATTTTTTCATCAAATTGAAATTTTTGGCTTAAAACAGACTTAAATGAACATTAAAAAAAAAGAATTATTTTTGTTTTATATCAAAGGTACTTCTCAATTAGACTGTATTTTCAGGAAAGATGGTGATAGGTAGGCAGCAAGTAACAGTGTTTGCCTACTTCATCCGCACTGCTACCATCCAAGTCGACCGTTTGGTTTATGTTACAGCAAAATAAAATACAACTCTTCGAGAACAGAAGCAAGTCCTCGTCGTTTGAAATTACATGCAGTGGATGTAAATATTTTCAGCGGGGTATAAAAAACAGAAAAAGCAACATATTATGCTGCTTTTTCTGTTTTTTAGGTTGTCGGGGTGACAGGATTCGAACCTGCGACCACACGCCCCCCAGACGTGTACTCTACCGGGCTGAGCTACGCCCCGATTTCAGGCGACAAAAGTAGTCATTTTATTTATATTATGCAAAAAGCCTCTTTTTTTTCTCGTGTTTATGAAATTAATCGATGTTAAAGTCTGAAAAGATCCCGATATAGATCAAGTGAGGCCTCTATCTCTTCTTGGTTTGTCTCAACATTTATCTCAACGTCTCCTATGTTTCTCAATAGGGTGAAGTTTATACGGTTTCCTTCGTTTTTTTTATCATGACATATCTTTTCGTAAAGGAATGGGTAGTCATCGCATGATATTTTAAATACTCCGTAATTCTCGTATATATAATCGGATAAACGGCGGATATCTTTTTCCGAAAATTTAAGTTTCATGTGCGATAGCAACATTTCGCAAACTAATCCCCATGCAATGGCATAACCGTGTTGTACAGGGGCATTGCGCTTAAGTGCTAAACTTTCAAAGGCATGACCTACTGTGTGTCCCAAATTAAGGGATTTCCTTATTCCTTTTTCAAAAGGGTCTTCTGTTACTACGCGCTCTTTTACGGCTACTGACTCTTCTACAAGCTTCAACAACTCTTTGTAATCTGGATTGTAGAGGTTAAATGACAGTAACTTGTTGTAGCTCTCCTTTGTATTTATAAGGCCATGCTTAAGCATCTCGGCAAATCCCGAAAGCAGATGTTCTTTTGCCAGTGTTCTGAAAAACTGAGTGCTTATTATAACGCATTCCGGCTGTTTGAATGATCCTATTTCGTTTTTCAATCCGCCGAAATTGATTCCTGTTTTTCCTCCTACTGCTGCATCTACCGCTCCCAGCAACGTTGTAGGGATGTTTATATTGTTTATCCCGCGCTTGAACGTAGCTGCCGCAAAACCGCCCAGATCGGTTACCATTCCACCTCCGAGATTGACTAATAGTGATTTTCTCGTGGCACCACCATCTCCTAATGCTTGCCAGACTGATACGAGGCTCTCAACTGTTTTGTGTGTATCGTCAGGGGCAATAATAATCTCTTTTGCGTCTGATAATCTACTCTCTGCAAGTAACGGGAGCGAATAGCGATGGGTGTTCTCATCTGTAAGAATAAATAGTCTGTCATACTCTGATGAAGAAAGTATTTTTTCTGCCTTAGAAGCGATATCTTCCGTAAAAACAATTTGTCGTGACATATTTTAATATATAATTTTTCTTATTTCTTCAGTTAGTACGTAAATATCCGGAAAAACTATATCTGCTCCGGCTTCATATAAAAGTTCATCGGGTAACGGACCTGTATTAACGCCAATCGTAAATATTCCTGCGGAAACACCTGCTTCTATGCCAAGTGGGGCATTTTCTATTACAATAGCTTCGGTGGCTTTGACACCTGCTTTTTTTAGTCCTATCAGATATGGTTCAGGATTTGGTTTCCCTATCTTAACATCAAAAGCGGTAACCATAGTGCTGGACGTAAATATTCCATGGAAATCGTTGTCTATTTTATCCAACAGCGATCTTTGTCCTGAGCCTGTGACAAGTACAATTTTATATCCAGCTTGTTTTATTTCGGTTAGAAATTCTAATGCTCCCGGCATCGGTTTGCCTTTACCAAAAGCGGTGAAACGGCGTGCCTTTTCGGCATAAATTCGCTGTATATCCTCTTCTGACGCATCGTGCCCTTTGTCGCGGCTAAAATATATATTTATAGTTGCACGTCCGGTGCGTCCTTCGTGCAGATAAAATTCATCAGCTGTACAACTGATACCCTCTTGATTCATGGTTTGAGCCCATGCAACAGAGTGATATTTCATTGAGTCGTAAATGACCCCGTCCATATCGGTAAGGATACTCTTTATATTTAACGTGACGCAATGTCTTGCATTGTATCTGGTTATAGCATCTATTAATTGGTATGGCATACTACTGAAATTATATATGGCAAAATGAGAAGGCGTATTTTGGCTTAGAAAAACTAAGGCAAAATTACTAAACTTTTTCGTACCTTTGTTCTTCGCATATCAAAAGTTTAAGATGCAGAGTTTTGCTGATGTAATACTTCCTTTGCCTTTAGGCAAATACTTCACATATGAGATTCCGCAGGAATTTTTCTCCTCGCTTAAAGTAGGGAGTAGGGTAATAGTTCCGTTTGGACGTAAACGCTATTATACGGCAATAGTGAGGCATATACATAATTCTCCTCCTTGTGGGTATGAAATAAAAGAGATACAGGAGGTGCTTGATCCTAAGCCTGTACTGTGCCCTATGCAGCTTAAATTCTGGGAGTGGATAGCTGATTATTACCTATGTAGCGTTGGTGATGTATATAAAGCAGCTCTTCCTTCGGGACTTAAACTTGAAAGTGAAACTAAAATATCTGTGAATACAGATTATCTGCCCGAGACCGATGCTGCTCTCTCTCCTAAGGAGGAGGTTATATTTGAATTTGTCAAATCTGCCGGCACGATAACGGTCCTTGCTTTGGAGCGTGGAAGTGGTATTAAAAATGCGCTACCGGTAGTACGTTCTTTACTTGAGCGTTCGGCAATAATTATTTCGGAAGAGATACGTCGCAAGTATCGTCCCAAAACTGAGCTTTGTGTAAAGTTATCATTTGGTAAGGAAGACAAGGAGATGTTGCGTGGGGTTTTTGATTCCCTTTCCGGCGCAAAGAAACAGATGAAACTTCTTGTAGCTTTTATTGAGATGTCGGGGTTTACGCGTCCCGGACAACTAACCGAGGTGGCGCGTCAGGCACTTCTTCTGCGTGCCGATGTTGCTGCGCCTGTTTTGCTGGCGATGATAGAGAAAGGAATCTTCTTGCAATATAAGCGTGAAGTGAGCAGATTAGGAGAAACCTCGGGCAAAATAGAGGATGTACACGATCTTAATTCTGCTCAACAGGAGGCATACCGCCGTACTATTGGCAGCTTTGCCGATAAAAATGTAACTCTGTTGCACGGGGTAACATCAAGTGGTAAGACCGAAATATATATACACCTTATAAATGAGGTTATAAAAAGTGGGAAGCAGGCTCTGTTTCTTGTCCCTGAGATAGCCCTTACAGCTCAGTTGGCAAACCGACTTGCACGTGTATTCGGCAATAAGTTGGGGGTGTATCATTCTAAATTCACTGATAACGAACGTGTTGAAATATGGAATTCTTTATTGCACGACAGCGGAATACAAGTTGTCCTTGGTGTGCGCTCATCTATTTTTCTGCCATTCCGTAATCTTGGAATTATAATTGTTGACGAAGAGCATGAAAATAGTTACAAGCAGCAAGATCCTGCACCACGTTATAATGCACGTAATGCAGCCATAGTCCTTGCCGCGGCATTTGGGGCTAAAACGTTGCTTGGAAGCGCAACACCCTCCATAGAGAGTTACTTTAATGCACAAGGTGGCAAATATGGTTTTGTGCAACTGCTTTCGAGGTACGAGGACATTCTGCTTCCATCGATTGAGATTGCCGACACTCGTGAATTACGTCGTAAAAAGATACTGAAAGGTGATATTACACCAAGGCTTAAAGAACTTGCGGATGAGGCGCTTGCACGTGGAGGTCAGATAATTCTGTTTCGTAATCGGCGTGGGTTTGCCCCTATGGTGGAGTGTAAGGTTTGCGCATGGATTCCTAAATGCAAAAATTGTGATGTTTCGCTTACTTATCATAAACGGCTTAACCAACTTACATGTCACTATTGTGGCTATACATACGATATACCGCGTCGTTGTCCGGCTTGCGGAAGTGATGATATAGAGGTAAGGGGGTTTGGTACGGAGCATATTGAGGAGGAAGCGGAGAGTCTTTTTGAGGGGTATCCGGTTTCGCGTATGGATCTTGACACAACACGTTCACGCAAGGCTTATGAGGAGATAATATCAGATTTTGAGAACCGCCGCACGCGAATACTAATTGGGACGCAGATGGTTGCCAAGGGGCTTGATTTTGACAACGTCAGTGTTGTTGGGATATTAGGTGCGGACACTTTACTGAATTTTCCCGACTTTCGCGCTCACGAACGTGCATTTCAACTTATGGAACAGGTTGCGGGGCGTGCGGGTAGGTCAGGACATCAGGGGATGGTGGTGTTACAGACGTCACAACCTGAGCATCCTATTATAGGGCAACTTATCGGTCATGATTATGAGGGGATGTACAATTCGCAACTCGAAGAACGCCGTTCATTCAATTATCCTCCGTTTTCACGGCTTATATACATATATATGAAAGGTGGTGAGGAGGTGTCGTTAGACCGTGCGGCAAAAGATTACGCCACATATATGTGTAAAATTTTTGCTCATCGTGTACTTGGTCCCGACCAACCTCCGGTGGCAAGGATACAATCGTTATTTATAAGAAAAATAGTGCTTAAAATAGAGACTAACGCATCAATTGCAAATGTGCGTGGACTTTTGCAAAATGCCCACCTCCGCATGACGGAAATGCCGGCATTCAAAGGTATAACTTTGTACTACGATGTGGATCCAATGTAATCATAGTAAATCTTTCGCGACAATACTTTATTGGGTAATTATTTCATGAAATTTTTTAAGACAGGTTCTTAAACTGTTGTAATTTTTTTTGTGAAAATTAAATCTTATAATTTTTATAAAAATCCGTTTTATACTTGTACCTTTGTCAGAAATTAACCGATAAACAGAAAATTATTATGTCGAAAGTAACAATTGTAGGTGCAGGTAACGTAGGTGCAACCGGCGCGAATGTAATGGCTTTCAAAGAAGTAGCCGATGAGATAGTTCTATTGGATATTAAAGAGGGCCTTTCTGAAGGAAAATCCCTTGATATGATGCAGACAGCAACCCTTTTAGGGTTCGATTCCAGAATAACGGGAGTAACAAACGACTATTCAGCAACCGCAGGTTCTGATGTTGTTGTAATCACATCAGGAATTCCTCGTAAACCGGGAATGACACGTGAGGAGCTTATTGGTGTCAACGCCGGAATAGTAAAAGGTGTTGCCAAAAATATTCTCAACTACTCTCCTAATGCCATAATCGTCTGCGTAAGCAACCCTATGGATACAATGACTTATCTCATACAGAAAAGTTTCGGTCTTCCTAAAAACCGCGTAATTGGTATGGGCGGTTTGTTGGACAGTTCACGTTTTAAATGCTATTTGAGCAAAGCTCTCAATGCTAATCCAAGCGAAATAGAGGGAACAGTAATAGGAGGTCACGGCGACACGACAATGATACCATTGCGTCGCTATGCAGCATACAAGGGAGTACCTGCTGAATTGACATTAGGCAAAGAGGTTATGGATAAGGTTGTTGCTGACACAATGGTTGGTGGAGCTACACTTACCGGTCTGCTAGGAACCTCAGCGTGGTATGCTCCGGGAGCTGCATTAGCTTATTTGACCGAGGCTATCCTTCACGACCAGAAGAAGATTATGTCATGTTGCGTATCTCTCGAAGGAGAATATGGCGAGAGTGACATCTGCATAGGTGTTCCTGTTGTACTTGGACGCACAGGTTGGGAGAAGATCGTAGACTTCAAACTCAATGCAGAAGAGAAAGAGATGTTTGCAAAGAGTGCAGCAGCAGTTCGTAAAACAAATGCAGTACTTAAAGAGATAAACATGTTGTAATTCAACAAAAATTACCCTCTCCACTCTTTAAGTGCCGGGCAGGGTAAAAATTAATAAAAAGCCGTGATCTAACAAGTTTAGATCACGGCTTTTTATGATAATCAGCAAATCTTTAAACAAGAGCAATGCTTATTGATATGTCGATATAAGCAATTTAATACTAATACATAAAGAGTTTTACATCGGATGGATAAAGCAGGAGGCTTTAGTCTCAGAAGGTATGAGGATCTTTTTGAAATATATCAAATTTGTTTGCGATTCTTGATTTTTAGCAGCAATCGCAGTGGCATTTCTCTGACGGCAGTTCGGCTTCAATTGTAACATGGCTGATATTCAGATTTTTAAGTTGCTCCTTTAGTAACTCTTTTATCTGAGCTGCATTGTCATAGTTTTCCAACACAAGATGTGCCGTCATAGCATTCTGTGTAGTGCTTATAGCCCATATATGGAGGTGATGCACCCCTTTTACACCGGCAGTAGATAAGATTAATGTTTTTACTCTGCTAACATCAACATTTAATGGCACGCCATCGAGAGAGAGTCTTGTGCTGTCTCGCAATAATCCCCATGTAGATATAAGTATTGCTATTGCGACAGCAAGTCCTATTATCGGGTCTACCATGTTCCATCCTGTTAGTGAAATAACTACTCCGGAAAACATTACGCCTACTGAAACCAACGCATCGGCGGCAAGGTGTAGATAGGCCCCTTTTATATTTATATCGTTTCGGCTTCCCTTAAAGAACAACCATGCTGTAAAAGCATTTATAATTATCCCGATACCTGCTACCCATGCTACAACTCCCCCCTCAACCGGTCTCGGTGATATTATCTTGTCTATGCTTTCTGAAATAATAATGCCGACTACTATAAGCAGTATAACGGCATTAAGCATCGAAACTAGTACTGTGCTCTTTTTATATCCGTAAGTGAAGTTTTCAGTTGGTCTTGATTTTGACAACCTGAACGCGATAAGGACAAACAGCAGTGAAGCAACATCGCTTAGATTATGTCCTGCATCTGAGAGTAGAGCCATTGATCCAGCCAAAATTCCGGCTGCGCCTTCAATTATAACAAATGCCGAGTTTAGTCCTATTCCCCAAATGAATGCGGCAGTTACATCTTTACCTGTTGTAGGGAGGTTGTGACCGTGGTCATGGTGTGCATTATGATTATGATTGTGTCCCATTTAGCAAGGTGCTTTTTATATCGCGTAGACTGACACTTTTTTATATCGCAAATGCGGAGGCGAGAAGAGCTACGTGTGTCTGCAAATTTACTATAATTATGTCTTATAAGCAATGTAAAAATATGATACAAAAAAACAGACAAATACGTAACTCGCATCAGTCTGTTCCTATGTATTATAAAAATGATTTAGAAATTCTTGAATCCCATAATCTCTCTTACTTCGCGTAGAGTTTTAGAGGCGCTTTCACGTGCCCTGTCTGCCCCATATTTAACAATTTTACGCATATATTCGTCATCTCTTATTATATCTGTATATCGCTCCTTTATAGGTAGGGTTATCTTGAGAATATCCTCTGCTACTTGTTTTTTAAGGTCGCCATAACGTATCTCGCATCTGTTGTATTGATTCTCGAAATGTGAAACGACGTCATCTTCCGAAACTAATTTTAGCATAGTAAATAGGTTTGCAACCGGCACACTTTTTTCTGCATCTTGAGTTTGCGGTCCTTCATCTGTGACAGCTTTCATAACTTTTTTTCGCAGCACCTTCTCATCGTCTATAAGTGAGAGGCAATTTCCCTCTGATTTTCCCATTTTACCGCTTCCGTCTAACCCCGGGACTTTAACAGGAGCTTCGCCAAAGTTGTAATATTCTGGTTCTGGGAAAAACTCAACTCCGTATATGTTATTGAATCGGCGTGCGAACCGACGTGTAAGTTCGAGGTGTTGCTCTTGATCTTTTCCTACCGGAACTTTAGTGGCTTTGTGTATAAGAATATCTGTTGCCATTAGTGTAGGATATGTAAGGAGCCCAGCGTTTACATTCTCTGGTTGTTTACGTATTTTCTCCTTAAATGATGCTGTACGTTCCAGTTCTCCTATGTACACATGCATATTCATAAGCAGGTATAGCTCTGAAATCTCTGGAACATCGCTTTGAATAAAAAGGGTGCATTTATCGGGGTCTAAGCCTGTTGCGAGGTATTGAGCAAGAATATTTTTTACATTCTCGTGCACCATCTTTGGATCGGGATGTGTTGTCAAGGCGTGAAGGTCGGCAATAAAGAAATAACATTGATTTTCATATTGCATCTTCACAAAATTGCGTAATGCTCCAAAATAATTTCCCAAATGAAGGTTTCCTGTTGAACGGATACCACTTACAACTATATCTTTCATACCCTAAGAGTCTGTTTAATTTTTTATGATAAGTATATTTGATAGTTTGTTATTTTAAATTCATCGGGATGTCTCTTTTTGTCTGGTCTTATGTACCTTACTAATTTTGAAATAGCCTCAATAAAATACTGATAAAAAGATCTTACCGTAAACAAACCGCACAAAGATAATGCAAACCGTAAGCATAAGCCAAATTTATCCGGATTATGTATTCGGTGCAATCTCTTTTTTGCAAAGATAGTAAAAAATAATTCTGTGAAGACTATTTTTGTGTCAGATCATCAATAGGTAGAGGCTGTTTAAATGCCTCTTTGAACGATATTATCGACTCTGTTCGCGAAAGCCCGAGAGGTTGCAGTTTATCGTGTATTATATCCAGAAGATGGGCGTTATTCTTTGCGTAAAGTTTTATGAACATATCGTACTGTCCGGTTGTATAATGGCACTCAACAACTTCAGGTATCTTTTTCAACTTTTCTATAACATCTTCAAACTTATCTGGGTGCTGAAGGAATAGACCTATATAGGCGCATGTTTCAAATCCAACCATGTTTGGATTTATTAGGTAGTCAGAACTGTTTATTATCCCCAGATTAACAAGTCTTTGAACCCTTTGGTGAATCGCTGCTCCCGATATACAACATTCGCGAGCTATTTCAAGAAACGGGATACGAGCATTTGCTGAAATCAAGCGCAGAATTTTGTAATCCAATAGGTCTAACTGTTGCCTTGCCATATTTAAACTCCTTGTATCTTAGTTTACAACTATCGTTTTTATTGCTACAAATTTATATAATAAAAATAATTTGCACAATTTTTTATTATAATAACGCAGTAAGACACAATCTAATTTGTTCGGAATTTAGAAAGCCTATCAAAGAGGGAAAAGGCACAGGCGGATCGGCTATTCCCTTTTCATGAAATATAAGTGGAGCATAGCCCCAAAGCCATTTATTTTTACCGGTATTTATAAATAACGATTGCGATTAGGAAGAACATAGTCCATTGCAAACTTTAGAACATCGCCAACTACATTAATCTCAAGAAAAGATGTACGAGTTCCTTGTTTTCCCCCACTAAGATATGCCACCATTTCGTTCTCTGACAGTACACCATCGTCTAACAATTTTCGCAGCGCGGCAAAGTAATATGCCTGCCCATTTGCCTTCTCTGGCATATATATTGCTTCAATACCGTAGGATAGGGCAAGATGGCGCATCGTCTTCTCTTTATAACAGATAGCTAAAACAGGATATTTACCACGAAAAGCTGACAGGTTACGAGCTGTGCGGCCACTGAAGCTGTCTGTAATTATTGCGCGTATATTAAGTTTGCTGGTAGCTTTTACTGCCTGCTTGGCGAGAAAAGCCGTTACATCATTTGAGTTATCATCCAAAGGTATTTGAATGTCATTTTCAGCCAATTTATCCTTTTCAGCTTGTGCTGCAATTTTTGTCATAGTTTTAACGGCCTCCACAGGATATTTCCCGTAAGCAGTTTCTCCGCTAAGCATCAAAGCATCTGTGCGGTAATATATGGCATTAGCCACATCGGTAACTTCTGCTCGTGTTGGGCGAGGATTGTTTATCATTGAATGCAACATCTGGGTGGCTACAATAACAGGCATTTTGGCTAAAATACATTTTTTTATCAGTATACGTTGAATGCCCGGTAGTCGCTCCTGTGGAACCTCTATGCCTAAATCTCCGCGGGCAATCATAATGCCATCGGCAACCTCAAGTATCTCATCAATATTATCAACCCCTTCTTGATTTTCTATCTTTGCAATTATTCTTATATCGCTTCCGTAAGTATCCAAAATCTGACGGATATCTAATACGTCCTGCCTATTTCTGACAAAAGAGTGAGCAATATAATCTATATCCTTTTCAATAGCATATAGTATATTTTTGCGGTCTTTCTCTGTCAGTGAGGGGAGATTAATACGCACACCGGGAACATTGATACTTTTGTGGTTTCCAAGAACAGCATCGTTCTGCACTTCACACAGAAGATATTCGTCCGTTTTTTCAATTACACACAACTCAAGATCTCCATCATCAATCAGGATATCGCTTCCAACTTGAAGATCGTTCACAAACCCGGGATAGGTAACAGAGATACATTCGCGGTTTGTCTGCGATTCAGGATTTCCTGTTATTTTTACATGGTCACCAGTATTAAAAGGAATTGATTTTCCGTCTGTAAGCTCTGTCGTACGTATTTCAGGTCCTTTTGTGTCCATCAGTATGGCTATACGGTTTGATACCTCACGCACATTGTTTATCAACTTTTCAAACCCATCGTGAGAAGCATGAGCTGTGTTCATACGAACTACGTTCATCCCCTCTTCAAAAAGCTCTCTTAAAAACTCCACCTCACAACGTTGGTCTGAGATAGACGCCACTATTTTTGTCTGTTTTAACATCATAATCTTTATCGCCTTGTATGTTTAGATGTATTTTGCCACATCATAATTAGGTTTCAGACTGCAAAATTACAATTCTACCGTCATATTTCTATCATGTTTATCTATAAGCGTAATCTAAAAAAGGTAAGAAGTATCATAAATACCAATTACACAAAGGAGTCGTTATTGTATAATTAAAAAAAAACATGATTTATACTATCTGCCGGATTGCAATTTTAGACAATAAAAAGGCGCTTGTTAAATAGTTTTGATTCACAAGAGTATAATATTGGTGTGTGCGATTAAATAGATGGATTATTTTCCAACTCTGAATGTAGAGGCAGGAAGTCCTGCGGAATTTACAAGATTTGCTCTCGTGAAAGGTTGCCATCCGTACCGTATATAACGAGGATGTTCCACCCTCTTATTATAAACTTTAACCTGACCTTCTTCAATTACAGCCACTGCCGGATAGTAAATTCCATCTGTCTGAGCTATTTCAAATGTGCGCAGAGGCTTTCCGTCTGATGATTTCATCCCATCGGCAAAATCGAAATGCAGATATGCTGCCTCATCGGTGAACTCTACATCACGTAGTACCGGACCACAAGGCGTATGGTCTTTCATATTATAGGTATAATACAATGCCTGCAAAGCTAAGCGTTCTCCGACAGGTTTTTTATTTATTGGATGAACATTTAGCGAATCTCCATGATCACTCGTAACAGTCATATATATGTTGGGAATTTTCTTTGCAAGCAGGCGTTGGCTGTCACGAAACCAAGTCCAAGACGGACGGTTGAGGCTTGATAACTGGGCGTAATAGAAAGGAAGCCCATCATTTAGCCAGTTTTTACGCCAACTATCCACCATCAGGCTAAAAACTTTTTCGTGTGTATCGCAATTGTTTGCATTAGATTCTCCTTGATACCATATAACGCCCCTAATCTGATAACCATGCAACGGAACAATCCCTGCCTCATATAAATAGCATGGCTCATAAGGATGACGTTGCAGTTTGTCGGTAGATTTTTTTATGTTTGTTGCTGCTCGTCCGCGTACCCAATCTTGAATAAAATCATTCTCTTTCCAATCACGCAGAATGGCTGGAAAGGAGAGCTCAAGTGTATTACGCGAAACCCATGATTCGGCAGAGGAACCACCAACGGCATTGCATATAAGCCCTACCGGACATTTCAGACTATCCTGTAACATCTGCCCAAAATAATATGCCACCGCTGAGAAATTGGCGGCCGAAGCAGGCGTACACTCTTGCCATATAGCATCAGCAAAAAACTTTAAGTTGTTCACAGAATCAAGTGAAGTGGTTTGCCACTCAGTAGGACCTGTACTCCATAGTCCTTTCATATCGAACAGGCGGATATTAGGGTTCACACACTTCGGAATATCTATGGAGGCAGTAGCGGCAGATTTAAGCATAAACTCCATATTAGACTGTCCTGAACAGAGCCAAACTTCGCCAATAAGAACATTCCTATATGTAAGAGTTTTATTATGTGTAGATATTTTAAGGATATACGGTCCGCCGGCTGTCAGCGGAGGGAGAGTTATCTCCCATTTGCCGTTATCAGTTGCAATAACAGAGTGCTTTTCTTTCCCAATTTCTACCGTAACTTTTTCCAAAGCATCTGCAACTCCGTTTACCGATAGAGCTCTATCGCGTTGTAAAACCATATTGTCAGTGTAGGGGATTGGCATGCTTAATCCACCGTAGTCACCTGTTATAGCGGAATATACGCTCTTTGCCATAATAAATGCCCCTTGTTTATTAGGATGTACTGCATCGGGCAATAAATTGGGATGAGGATATAATGGTTCATGTAAATCTACTAGCTGCACGTCTGCATATTTTGCAACATTATCTATTGATGTCTGTATCTGCTCATGCCAATCACGCGTTCCTGATTCAAATCTTGGGTGATTATTGAATATAGGGGTCATTCTGGCAATAATAATACGAGATTTTGGGTTTACAGCTTTAAAAGAGTCTATCAAGGCAAGATAATCCGCAATAAATTCGTCGCGGTAATTAGGCCAGTTGCGCGGGTCGGTATCATTTATTCCCAGATGTATAACAACAATATCCCCGGCAAAAGCCAATGCTTTGCTAAACTCCTCCTGTCGCGTATAAGGGCGATGCCCCTTATTTAGTAACGTTGCTCCCGGTTTCCCGAAGTTTCCAACAATATAATCCTTTCCCAACATTGCTTGTAGTTGCATCGGATAGGCCTCCTGCTCCCTGTTTGCTACCCCGATTCCATAAGTGATACTATTACCAACACAAGCCACCTTAATCTGTTTTGTGGCAGAGGCAGTATGCAGTAAAGCTAAAAAACAAACTGTAATATAAAACGCTTTTTTCATATTAAAATCAATCAAAAAATTTATAATATTTTATCAGAGAATATTTTAATAACTGAAAATTATACTATATATCCCAGTATGCAAAGTAAAGTGATTTTTGCAAAATTAGAGCTAATGCTACATTAAATATCTATACATAAATAACATTTGAGCATGTTTTTCAGGAAAACGGTTAAGTCGGAAATTTTATTTGTGGCATATATCATGATTTTTTATTACTTTAGCTCCATAATTTTTTATTTATATCATATATGAAACAAGTAAGAGTAATAAATATTCGTATCAAACAGTTATTTTCTTTTATATTTCTGTTTTTACCCGTTGTTGCAGCAGCGCAGCATGTAGAGGTTTTAAAACTTTGGCCTGACGATCCAACTGCGTCAGAAGCCGAGATATTTGTACATCATCCTGCCCGTACAGATAAGGCTGTACCTGTTGTAATTGTTTGTCCGGGAGGAGGGTATGAAATTGTATCTATGGAACACGAAGGTCACGATATGGCAAAATGGTTTGTTTCAAAAGGTTTTGTTGGAATTGTTCTTAAATACCGTATGCCAAACGGGATACACTCCATTCCGCTGAGTGATGCCGAAAAGGCCGTTTCGATAGTTCGCGCCAATGCAGCCAAGTGGGGTGTAGACACTACCAAAATAGGGGTAATAGGTTCCTCTGCCGGCGGGCACTTAGCAGCCTCGTTAAGCAATCTGGCTGCCACTGAAAATCGCCCATCCTTTGCAATCCTGTTCTATCCAGTTATATGTTTTGATAATGAGGCTACACACCGTGGTTCAAAAGCGAATCTTTTAGGGAAAGATATAAATAACAAGGAGCTTACAGAGCGTTATTCCTTACAAAAACAAGTGGACGGAAAGACCCCTGAGACATTGATTTTTGTCAACGATGATGACAAAACGGTCGTACCGCAAAACTCTATACAATACTACTCCGCCCTTAAAGTACACGATATTCCGGCGGCAATGTATCTGTTTCCAAAAGGAGGACACGGATGGGGATTCAGAACGACTTTTCCGTATCACAAAGAGGTAAAAGAACTTATAACAAGGTGGCTTGAAGACATGCATATAACAGGTTAACAGGCATTATGGATACGATCCTTATTATTGACGATGAACCGGTTATTCGCAAGTTGCTTTCCCGAATGATGGAATTGGAAGGTTACGAAGTCTTCCAAGCAGCAGATTGCCAGACAGCATTTAAACAGATGAAGCATCATACCCCGCAGGTCACTTTGTGTGATGTCTTTCTGCCTGATGGCAATGGCGTTGAAATGGTTCCGGAAATCAAGAAGATATATCCCTGGCAAGAAATTATTCTGCTTACGGCACACGGTAATATATCGGATGGTGTGCAAGCCATAAAAAACGGAGCATTCGATTATATTATCAAAGGCGACGATAATAACAAAATAATTCCACTTATAAGCCGGGCAATGGAACAGGCAAAAAGGAATATCGGAGAAAAAGAGAAAACAGATGAAATTCCAGACTACTCTTTTGAAACGATAATAGTGGCATCCGATAGCCTCCGGCAAACAATCTCCTTAGCACAAAAAGTAGCAGCGACAGACGTTACGGTATTGTTAAGCGGAGAAACAGGTACAGGCAAAGAGGTTTTCGCCCAAGCTATCCACAGGGCGAGCCACCGCAAAGATAAAGATTTCATTGCCGTTAACTGCTCGGCATTCAGCAAAGACCTTTTAGAGAGTGAAGTTTTCGGTTATAAAGCCGGAGCTTTCACGGGAGCCGTAAAAGACAAAAGAGGGTTATTTGAAGTTGCCGATAACGGAACATTATTTTTAGATGAGATAGGAGAAATGGCTTTTGAACTGCAAGCAAAATTATTGCGAGTTCTTGAGTCAGGCGAATATATAAAAATAGGCGATACCAAGCCGACGAAAGTTAATGTACGAGTAATCTCTGCCACCAACCGCGACCTTAAAAGAGAGGTTGAGCAGGGGAATTTTCGTGAAGACTTATTTTATCGTCTGTCAGTTTTTCAGATACAGATCCCCCCTTTGCGCGAGCGCAAAGAAGATATCTCTTTATTGGCAGATTATTTTATCGCCCGATTTTCAAAGCGGCTCGGCAAGAAGATAGAATCAGTAACACCTGAATTCATGACCGCTCTGAAAACATCCACATGGAAAGGCAATGTTCGTGAATTACGTAATGTGATAGAGCGAAGTCTTATTGTTTGCGACAAAGAACTTACTCTGCAAGACCTTCCTATTGAGATGCAAAATAGTCGTGCGGAAGTGACCATCGGCAATAACTATTCCGAATTTGAACTTGCAGCCATGGAGAAACGCCATATTGCAAAAGTACTCCAGCACACAAACGGAAACAAAACAGAGGCATCACGCCTATTGAAAATAGGATTAACAACACTATACCGAAAAATAGAAGAGTACGGGATTTAAAAACATTCAGTTTTACATATCCATATTTGTGCTTATTAAGTATCTCTGCCCCTCCACAATTCAGCAACCATTGCATTTTGATAATCGTACCATTCCGTTATGAAAAGATACGATTATATCCTTTAAGCATCCATTCTGTCATACAGAGCTATAATACAGCTTGTTACAAAGCGCGTCTGTTTTGTGGCACACAATTGGATATATAAGTATTATTATAAAAATAGAGTATTTAAAAATAATAATTATGGAACTTTTTTCACTTGGTTTTTTTGTTTGTGTTTTATGTGGCATAATCTGTTTTTGGCTTTTTTTTAAATGTATCGGCGGGATTGAAAAAATTTAAGAAAAACAGGAGGATTAATATGTATACAGCGTTGCTTATTGTTGGTGTAATTATGTTTGGTTATCTGATGTATGTGCTTATCAGACCTGACAAATTTTAATGGATGGGAATAGTTATGAATACTGAAATATTAGGTGTGGCGATACAAATACTCCTGATGGTAACTCTCAGTTATCCGTTGGGGAAATATATAGCCAAAGTTTATAAAGGAGAAAAGAGTCTGCTTGATTTCATGAAGCCGATAGAGAAGGTGATGTTTAAACTTGTTGGGATAAATCCCGACGAGGAGATGAATTGGAAACAGTTTCTGAGAGCCCTCTTGACAATTAACCTATTCTGGTTCTTTTGGGGAATGATATTATTGGTAACCCAAGGGGTGTTGCCACTCAATCCGGACGGAAATATCGGGCAGACACCACATCAGGCATTTAATACCTGTGTCAGTTTTTTGGTAAACTGCAATTTGCAACATTACAGCGGTGAGAGTGGGCTGACATATTTCACTCAACTGTTCGTAATCATGCTTTTTCAGTTTATTACCGCTGCAACAGGAATGGCAGCTGTGGCAGGAGTAATGAAAGCATTTTCTGAAAAGACAACAAAAACAATAGGGAACTTCTGGCGATATCTTGTTCTCAGTTGCACGCGCATACTACTTCCTCTTTCGCTCATAGTTGGGTTCATCCTTATTATGCAGGGGATTCCGATGGGTTTTGACGGGAAGATGGAGATAAACACAGTTGAGGCGGGCAAACAATATGTATCGCAAGGTCCTGCCGCTGCGATAGTAGCGATAAAGCAGATAGGGACAAACGGTGGAGGCTACTTCGGTGTTAATGCTTCACACCCGCTCGAAAACCCTACTTACCTGACAAATATTGTGGAGTGCTGCTCTATAATGCTGATTCCGATGGCACTGGCATTTGCCTTTGGATTTTATCTTAAACGCAGGAAACTTGGCTACTGCATATATGCTGTCATGCTGGGAGCTTATCTGGCAGGTGTATTAATCAATGTCAGTCAAGAGATGGGAGGCAATCCGCGTATAGAGGCAATGGGGATATCGCAGGTAAATGGATCGATGGAGGGGAAAGAGATTCGGATAGGATCGGCTGCCACAGCATTGTGGAGCGTAGCTACTACGGCAACTTCTAACGGTTCGGTAAACGGCATGCACGATTCTATGATGCCTCTTTCTGGTATGGTTGAGATGCTGAACATGCAGATAAATACTTGGTTCGGCGGCGTCGGGGTAGGCTGGATGAACTACTTTACTTTTGTTATAATAACTGTCTTTATAAGTGGATTAATGGTTGGACGCACGCCTGAGTTTTTGGGTAAAAAGGTGGAGGCGCGCGAAATGAAGATTGCTTCAATGATAGCACTGCTTCATCCGTTTTTAATCCTTACAGGAACAGCATTGGCGGCACATCTTCTGGTCCATGCACCACAATTTGTAACAAGCGAGGGTGGATGGCTTAATAATTCGGGATACCATGGGCTTAGCGAGATGTTTTACGAATTTACATCTTCGGCAGCGAATAACGGCTCCGGATTTGAAGGGTTGGGCGATAATACGTGGTTTTGGGACATCTCCTCTGGCATTGTTATGATATTTGGGCGTTTTCTGCCGATAATCGGGCAGATTGCGATTGCCGGACTGCTTGCCGGTAAGAATTTTATTCCCGAAAGTGCCGGCACACTGAAGACCGATACGGCTACATTCAGTGTGATGACCGTTGCCGTTATATTTATCATAGCAGCCCTGTCGTTCTTTCCGGCACACGCATTAAGCACAATTGCTGAGTATCTGAGTTTGTAGGTATTATACGATAATACAGAATAAATATTTATATGAAAAATAATAAATCAACCTCTTTATTTAAGAGGGAGCAAGTTACAGAGAGTATAAGACAGTCGTTCGTGAAACTCAATCCCTGTTTGATGGTGAAGAATCCGATAATGTTCACAGTTGAGGTCTGTTCGGCTTTTATGTTAGTGGTAACGATTTACTCTGCTTTTAGCAGCGATCAAGGTTCATTTGCCTATAATGCGTTGATTTTTGTAATACTGTTAATTACATTGTTATTCGCTAATTTCGCTGAAGCTATTGCTGAAGCGCGCGGTAAGGCGCAGGCCGACAGCCTCCGAAAGACACGAGAGGAGACACCGGCTAATATAATTGTAGATGGTAAGATTAAAACGATAAGTAGCCATCAGTTAAAGAAAGGGGATATATTTGTCTGTGAATCGGGCGATATAATACCTGCAGACGGAGAGATAACGGAGGGGCTGGCATCTATTGACGAGAGCGCAATTACTGGCGAATCAGCACCTGTTATACGCGAATCAGGAGGCGATAAGAGTTCTGTTACGGGAGGTACTAAAGTTTTGTCTGATCGTATAATTGTAATGGTTAATACACAACCCGGAGAGAGCTTTCTTGATAAGATGATAGCGTTGGTGGAGGGAGCCTCGCGTCAAAAAACCCCTAATGAAATAGCACTTACCATCTTGCTGGCAGCATTTTCCATGGTTTTTATAATTGTGTGCATAACGTTGAAACCGCTTGCTGACTATACAGGAACGGTAATTACGATAGCCTCTTTTCTATCTCTCTTTGTTTGTCTTATCCCTACTACTATCGGAGGATTGCTTTCCGCCATAGGGATTGCCGGTATGGACCGCGCTCTGCGTGCAAACGTAATAACTAAATCAGGAAAGGCAGTAGAGACGGCCGGTGATATCGACACTCTTTTGCTTGATAAAACTGGTACTATAACGATAGGAAACCGTAAGGCGACAAAATTCTTTCCGGTACATGGGATGGATGAATATGCTTTTATTCAGGCTTGTTTGCTCTCTTCAGTATCTGATGTTACACCTGAAGGTAAATCTATTATAGAGTTAGGGCATGAGTCGGGAATGCGTATGCGTAATCTTAACACAGAAGGGTCGCACATGATAAAATTCTCGGCAGAGACTAAATGTTCTGGTATAAATCTGAAAGACGGGACCGAAATACGCAAAGGAGCTTTTGATGCTATCCGCAAAATGGCAATAGATGCCGGAAATCCATTTCCGGAAGAGACAGATGAGACAATCCGTTCCATTGCCGAAAATGGAGGGACACCTTTGGTGGTAAGCATTAATAAAGTTGTGGCAGGAGTAATAGAGTTACAGGATATTATAAAACCGGGCATTCAGGAGCGTTTTAAACGATTACGTAAAATGGGGGTAAAGACCGTAATGGTAACAGGCGATAATCCGCTTACAGCCAAATATATTGCAGAGAAAGCAGGTGTAGATGATTTTATTGCCGAAGCAAAACCAGAGGACAAGATGGAGTATATCAAAAACGAACAGGCTTTGGGTAAATTGGTTGCGATGATGGGTGATGGCACTAATGATGCACCGGCGCTTGCGCAGGCAAACGTAGGTGTAGCTATGAACAGCGGCACACAGGCAGCAAAAGAGGCTGGCAATATGGTGGATCTTGACAATGATCCGACGAAACTGATAGAAATTGTAGAGATAGGAAAACAGTTACTTATGACACGTGGCACATTGACTACGTTTTCAATTGCAAACGATGCAGCCAAGTACTTCGCTATTGTTCCGGCGCTCTTTATGGCATCTATTCCCGAACTTTCAGCACTTAACATTATGGGGTTGCACAGTACCGAAAGTGCAATCATGTCTGCCGTTATTTTTAATGCAATAATAATACCGATGCTTATTCCTCTCGCCCTTAAAGGGGTTAAATACAAACCGATAGGGGCTTCGGCGCTACTTCGGCGCAACTTACTGATATATGGCGGAGGTGGCGTAATAGTACCATTCATAGGGATAAAATTAATAGATATGTTCGTAAGTTTATTCTTTTAACAGATAAATACAATGAAAAATTTTATAAAAGCATTCAAACTGACAATAGCGTTCTGCATCTTTTTATCGATATTTTATATACTTGTTTTATGGGTATTTGCAAAGGTTGCCGGACCCAATGCGGGCAACGCTGAAGTAGCCGTAATGAACGGACGAGTGGCAGGCGCGGCTAATGTAGGGCAGATGTTTACTGATGATATTTATT
>JAVVOY010000033.1:0-23630 GCA_036656055.1 Bacteroidales bacterium | reverse complement strand
ACAGATGGAAACACAAGCGTTTAGACTAAGAATCTACTGAAAGATCTTAATATGGATAAAAAGACAGCAGTCGTAATAATGAATTGGAACGGCAGAAGCCTTATGCAAGAGTTTCTGCCGTCGGTTGTAAAACACACTAATCCAATAGCAGATGTAATAGTTGCCGACAACGGCTCCACAGACGACTCCTTACAATGGCTTACCAATAACTTCCCCACAGTAATACAGATGCCGTTTCCCAAAAATTACGGCTTTGCAGAAGGTTACAACCGAGTAGTAAAAGAACTTGACGACTATCAATATATAGTACTACTAAACTCCGATGTAGAAACTACCGAGAACTGGCTACAACCTCTGTCGGATTACATGGATTCACATCCCGAGACAGCCGCCTGCCAACCAAAACTAAAATCATACCGTAACAAAGATTATTTCGAATATGCCGGAGCAGCCGGAGGATATCTCGACAAAAACGGCTATCCGTTCTGCCGTGGCAGGATATTCAATAACATAGAACGCGACAATGGACAATACGATGGGCACGTAACAAAGATCTTCTGGGCAACAGGCGCAGCCCTGCTTGTCCGCCGTAGTGACTATATAGCAGCCGGTGGACTTGACACAGATTTTTTCGCCCACATGGAGGAGATAGACCTATGCTGGCGGCTCAACCTAATAGGAAAACAAATTGTTGTTATTCCGCAAAGTACCGTATATCACTTAGGTGGAGGAACTCTCGCAACAGGTAATCCACACAAGACATACCTTAACTTCCGTAACAATCTTTTTATGCTCTACAAAAACCTCCCAGTAAAAAAAGGGAGGACAATAATAGCAAGACGTAAAATACTCGACGGAATCGCAGCACTAATGTTTGCTGCAAAATTTAATTTCAGCGATATAAAAGCCATATGGCGAGCACATCGTGATTTCGATAGAGAAAAAAGCCGATACACATGGCAACCTGATAAAAACATTATGGATGAATTTGCCGAATCACGGCGCAACATAATTATCGACTATTATATAAAGAGGAAAAAAGTATTCTGACAATCATTACACCATCTTTTTAGAATTCTTAAATTCTATGCTATCTATTTTCTTTAAAATGGCATCCACCTTTATAAACTTTTTAAATTTATCAAGCATAAATGCAATAGTCATACATATTACAAATAACGTTACAAAAGATATTATAGGATCCTTAGTATAATATATAATATCAGTAAACCAATAGCAATAAATAAAGGTGTGAAATAGAAATATATCCATCGAATATCTTCCGACAACCGCTAATGCCTTACCAATAACAGAATTAACAGGGATAGCCATATAAATAAGGATTATAATAGCCGGAGCAAGTAAAAAGTCGGCCTTATGACCTGTAACAACACCAACAAGTTGCCGCCAAAAAACAATTATCAAGACAACAATCACCATATAATAAAAATAGTGACTCCTATGATTTGGGATAAACTGTATCGCCATCGTTTTAGAACATAGCATTCCAAGCACAAAAACAGCTAACCATTGCTGTATTGGAAGTAATAAATTAACATGACAAACCGATGGGATATGAATAAATCCAAAAATAAGGCAGAGACAGACAAACCATAAACCCCATTTTTTAAGTAACCTATTAAGCAATGGGAACAATAAATACAACGAAATTATTGTAGTTATAAACCACCAAGTTACATTATAACCAAATTCCAAAAAATTATATTGCAACCCAATAAAAGTCAAAAAAGCTTTACCAATTGGATATTCTCCATAAACACGATCAAACGTAAGCCCAAAAACGAAAACACCTATCGGGACAAATATCAACCATATTAGCCAATAATTGATGTAAATTTTAGACAAATGTCTTAGATAAAACTTTTTAATACTAACATTCTTATTTTTAATGCTTTGACTTAATCCAAACCCACTTAAAAAAACAAATAACGCAATACATACTACCGCAACTTTGCCCAACGCCAATATCCCACCAAGATTAAAATAGTCATTATAAGGCATCGTTCTATCATAAAATAAATGATGCCAAAGCAATAATAAAAGTGCCACACCTTTTACAATTTGCGTATTTTCAACAGTAAACTTATTATCCGTATTCCGAGTAAGGAACATATCAATATTAGATTTAGATCGTTAATATTAAATTAATCACCTATTTATATTACATTTTCCTCTAAAAACAAAAAAAAAAATGAAAATAGCGCAGCAATCAAACTAATAATTTATAAAACGCAATATTTCCACATATTATCAAGCTAAAATATTATTCCATCTATCGGCAGAGCACGAGCAAGATCAAACGGCAACATTGCGTTCACAAGCATAAAACGCTCATAAGAGTCCAAATCCACACCCCTTATCCGACACTCTTCAACAACATCTTCCGCAAGCAAGTAAGCACGGCATGTACCTTTCAATAAAGGGGAATCTGAAGTAAACCAACAACCGTTCTTCTCAAAAATTATATTTGTAAACGATGTATCCGTAACAAAACCATTTTTCAATATAAGAATATCATCACACCCCTCTTTCATCCTTAAAAGCTCATCAAGTTTCACACGATCGGTATATTTGCTCTCATAACAGATAGTATTGCAATTTACTACTTTCACCTTTCTTATAAGCTTAGGAGCATACTGCGCAAACGAATACCCCGTAAAACCAATTTCAGTATCATAATCCACTCTCAATCTAAAAACACCACGTCCAGACAGATCAATCTTATCGATATATCCGCCCAAAGACAATGTACAGGAACGAGCCACACGCTCCGTATGGAAACAGAGATGTTTAACCTCACCATCCACCACACATAATGTTTCAAACAATCGGGACATAAACTTTCGCAATCATTTCATTATATTCATCCTCCATACAACTCATAGCCGTTATTCCGCCACCGCTGCGATAATAAAACACACCATCCTCACCCTTCTCTATATATCGGATAACAACACAACTATCAACCGTATTTCCATCAAAAACGCCCATAACACCAGTATAATAACCGCGCGGAGAAGTTTCGCTCTCACGGATTATCTGCAATGTTTTATCCTTTGGGGCACCACTTATGCTTCCTGCAGGAAGCATAGAACATATTATATCACCTATTCGGCATTGCCAATCAACAGGCAAGCGACCACTTATCTGGGAACTGCTCTGTAAAAGTGATCCGGAAGAAGTCTTTATCTCCTCAATATAACGAAACCTATCAACCGTGACATCCGTTGCCATCACAGAGAGGTCATTCCGTATAAGATCTGCTATCGTATTGTGTTCACAGAGCTCCTTATAATCATTCATCAACATCTCCTCCGCATTAGGCAGCGAGGCATCAATAGTCCCTTTCATAGGAAAAGAAAATATTCTCCCGTCATCTATCCTCACAAAAGTCTCAGGAGAAAAAAAAACAAAACGCTCCGGCCATAAAAACTTATAAGGAGCTGTCGAATGTAAATATATCCCCCTCATATCAATCTCACCTCCTATACAAGTTTTATAAGTAAGGTTAAGCAGATAACTATTCCCCATATTTATATTTCTCTTCACGTTTTCAAAGCCTTTGCTATATTCCGATAAAGAGACCGGTTTTACCCTCATGGTACTACACTCTGAGACTGACACTATCTCCCGACCTATCTCAATCCCACCAATATTACACGATATTTCTTCATCCTTCATCAGTACAAGTGGTAAAACTACGCCCCTTTTCACCTCATAATCAATAAGAAAGAAAAAAGGTTCAGCACGTCCAGCATAGCAATTCATCGCCTCCGCTATACAACTCCTTCCTAAAATCTCCATTACTCCCTGAAATATATCCGTTTTACTCTCGAAGAGACCGAAGTCAACACCTCATAAGGGATAGTACCTAACTTGTCGGCAATTTCAGTTACAAGAATATTTTCGCCGAATACCTCAACCGTATCACCCTCCTTACAATCCACACCCGTAACATCTATCATCGTCACATCCATACATACGTTGCCAACTATCTTAACCCTGTGACCGTTAACAAACATCTCGCCATTACGGTTTCCAAGACGGCGATTCAATCCGTCTGCATACCCTATTGGTACCGCTGCTACCATAGACCTTCTGGACAAAACACCTCTTCTCCCATAACCTACCGTCTCCTCAGGAGCAAGCTCCTTTATCTGTAAAATCGTAGTTTTCAAGGACGAAACACATTTCAACCCTTTTATCCCATTACAAGGAGCCACCCCATAAAGTCCTATTCCAAGGCGGACACCCTCAAACTGGTAATCTGTAAAACGCGATATTCCGGCAGTATTAAGAATATGGCGGAATATAGGAGTCCTTACACCGCTCTGTAACACTTCGGCACACTTTAAAAAAATATCTATCTGTTTATAAGAAAAGTCATCAAACACGGCATCATCACTACCGGCAAAATGCGAAAAAACTGAACGTGGCAAAACAGCAGTCTGACGACAGAGTATCTCCGTCAAACGCGACATATCCTTCTGCGTAAATCCAAGACGATGCATACCGCTATCAATTTTTATATGCACCGGAAACGACGTTATTCCCTGCGCTTCTGCCGTCCGCACTAATGCCAACAACAATCTAAAACTGTAAATTTCCGGTTCAAGATTATATCTGAACAACGTCTCAAACGAGCTCATCTCCGGATTCATAACCATTATCGGCATTGTTATTCCCGCCTTCCTCAACTCAGCCCCCTCATCGGCAACCGCCACCGCAACATAATCGCATCCTGCATCCTGCAAACTCTTTGTCAATTCATAAGAACCGGCACCATAACCAAATGCCTTAACCATGCAAATCATCTTTGTTGCAGAGTGCAGTTTCTGTTTATAATAGTTATAGTTATCAATTACCGCATTAAGATTAATCTCCAAAATAGTTTCATGCCGCTTAAGCGAAAGTTCATCACTAATCTCGTCAAAAGCGAAATTCCGCGACCCCTTCACCAAAATAAGTTCATTAGCATATCTGTCAGATACCCCAGATCGTAAAAACGCCTCAGTAGTCATAAAGAACTCACTTCCTTCCGGAAACAACGACCGGTTTGCGAAAAGATTCTCACCAATCCCCACAAACAAATCCACCCTCTTTTTATCCATCAGCTCAGCCACACGAGCATAAAGACGATGAGCACTGCATGACGATTGTAAAATATCCGACAATATAACACGTCTCTTTACCCCCATTGAAGTGTCACGACGTGCAAGAAAATCCAACGCTATCTCAAACGAATTTATATCCGAATTATACGTATCATTTATGACCGTGCAGCCATTTCTACCCTCCTTTACCTCAAGACGCATCGCCACAGACTCCAAGAGTAGCATACGCTCCTCTATCGTACACCTGTCGACACCCAACAACAACATAAGAGAGAGACAATGCAATGCATTCACAATCGAAGCATCCTCTATAAATGGAATACAAAAAGTACTCGTTTCGCATTTATAAGTATAAGTCACCAATGTAGAATCAGCATCTTTCACAATCTCATTTACAAAAAGGGGGGCATTCCTATCGCAAAACGACCAGCCTATAAGATTTTTTTCAGGGAAACGTCTCTGTATAGCCTCTTTGACATAATGTTCATCAGCATTAAAAATTACACATTCGGCGCTATCAAACAACGTTATCTTTTCATCGAGTTTTTCCAACAAAGAGGAAAAATTATCCTGATGTGCCTCCCCGAGGTATGTAAAAATTCCTATTGTCGGTTTTATAATTCTTGCGAGTTTATCCATCTCCCCTTTCAAAGATATGCCGGCCTCAATAACGGCAATTTCAGTCTGCTCATCTAACCCCCAAACCGAAAGCGGAACACCTATTTGAGAGTTATAACTACGAGGAGAGCGAGTAATATTATAGTCATTGCGCAGAAGCTGATACAACCACTCCTTTACTACTGTTTTACCATTACTTCCCGTAACACCAACAATCGGAATATCAAACCGCTCCCTGTGCTCAGCAGTAATTCTTTGCAATGCACCACTCACATCATCAGTTTCCAGAAAATTAACATCTGCAAAACCACGCCAAACCTCATCAACCTTATTTACAACAAAATTGCGGACACCTTTCCGATACAGCTCCGGAATAAAGCGATGTCCATCATTACGAAGCGTTTTAATTGCAAAGAAAAGCGTCTCTTCAGGGAATGTAAGCGACCTGCTGTCGGTAAGAAGTACCGATATATTATAATCAGAGATATCATTAAGCGAAAGCTGCAATATTTCGGCAATCTCCTTTATACTGTAAATCATTCTATTCTATATTTTTTATCATCACTTCAATTCTTGAACGCTCCAAAGAGAGGTCCGGAGAGTTATATTTCAGGGCAAATTCATTCAATTTCTCAACTGTTTGTTGCAAAAAAGCCAAATAGCCACCTTTATCGCAGGTAAGTTGTCGGTGCAATAACCTTCGCCTTATTTTCTGCCACTCGGCAATAAGCCCTTTTGTCTCATCATCAAAAGCGACTTCAGAAAGACGCTCCCAGACATACGAAACAGCCTGCTCCGAGGGGTGTGTCATATCCTCACAATAAAAACGGTAATCACGCAGTTCGTCCAACACAATCTCATAGGCGGGGAAATATAAAATTCGCTCTCTGAATTTCTGCTGTAATCTATCACAAAAAAGCAGTAACTCACTTTTACTTAATGTGTTTTCATGCGCGCCGTCACGCAAATGTCTTACAGGACTTACCGTAACTAATACCTTTATATTAGGATTAATATTGATGAGCAGAGGAATAAGTTCCATCCACAACTCAATCATCTCTTCCATAGACGCCCTTCGTCTCAAAAAATCAGAAGCCGGCAGTTTATGACAATTTGAAACCACCACACCAGTCGTTACCAATTCATAAACCCATGCCGTACCAAAAGTAAGAAATAAAAATTTAGCACTCTTTAGCATCTGCGATGCCCGCGCCAAATAAGAGTTCATCACAGAGAGCATCCTCATGGGGTCAGTATCAGAAAATGTTGAATGATGTTGAAAACTATGATATAAGTTTCCATCGACAAACAATTCTTGCTCAGAATAAGCCTCCCCCGAAATCAATCTTTTCAAAGCCACCGCAATTGAGAGCGGATTATAAAGCACACCAAAAGGATTTACCGAAGCATTGAACTTATTCTCGATAAAACGCGTTCCTATTTCATCAGCAAAACACGATCCCAATAACATAATCGTATCGCTATGCGAAATCCTTATGTTAAACTCTTTAACTGCCACATGTGTTCTAAAATCCATGTCACAAAAGTACACAAAAATAGCCTTAAAAAAGAGTTATTTCTCTCGGTAAAAAATTAAAACAAATTACGATAAAATATATATAATATTTGAGCATAATCATACTATTTTTGTGTACTTTTGTGCCTCAATAAAGAATACAGGCAAACAATTCTTAAACTATCGTAAATTAAGAGGTTATACAAGGATGATAAAGATTTGTACCTTTCCGGCAATTACATTAATGCTCTTTATGGAGTATTCCTGTTCGTCATCCGTAACAAATAGGGTCGTAACAAGTTCCGACTCAGAGGTTACTCAGCTTTTTGAAATAGACAGTACGACAATAAATGCAGGGGAAGAGGAGAATGAAAAACAAGCAGGACAAGACAAATATCTGACAACATTGGATATTCCCAAGTTCAGCGGTGGTATACTGCTTGGATCAATGCTTTACGCCGATAACTTCGATATAGATGTTGTTCAACTTCCGGAAAACGAATCAGCATACCTCGTATTTTCCGAATTTCACAGCAGAGATAAATCAGGCAATGTATATTGGGAATTAGTGGACTCCTTGAAAATAAACCTCCCCAAAGGAGCAACAATAGGGTGGCCGGGATATGTGCTAAATCGCGACTCAATAGATCCTGAAATACTAGTTTTACTACCCGAAGATGCGGACTGGATAAACACAGAAATCTACGATTCAGTACTAAACGCTTGGAGATTCGACCGCACCACAAAAAAGATATCCGCCATAAACACTGACAGCCTTTCATGTATAAACGAGTCCTATGGAGTAGATTAAACACTCCATAAATCCGATAGCCATTATATATTATTTATTCCCATTTTTCACCTTTTCAAATACCACAGCCTGGCCACCACCCGAAGCAAGTCGCATATCAAGCGTATCGGCATTATCACCGTCAGCGTAAACAGTTGGCTCATATTCAACGTCATTTTCTAAGAAACTCAGCGGTACACCTATTCTCCGCGCCGTAGTATCAGTAGACGCCCCAAGATAATAATTATCCCCAGCCTTACGGCCTATCAGCACTGTTCTCCACGAGGTAGAAAATTTAACAGGAAGCATACCTTTTGAGGAGTCACTAATTTTTGTATTTTCGGACAATACCGATAAAAACACACCATTTTCACCACGAGACAACGTCATCTCCGGAAAGCCACACAACGCCACCTCATGTACTGAAGCATAAAGACCGCTATCAAATTTAAACGCTATCGGCATTGCAGCTCGTTTTACCTCATTTATAGGCGTACGCTTATACTCAAATTCGTCCGTATTAGCATCCGCAGGTATCCACCAAGCCATTCCATCATCAATAAATGCAAACATGGTACAATCATCCTGCAGGATAACCTTCTCGGCATTCTTTACATCATATTCATACTTTATTGCAAATCCGTCGTTAAATACCCTGAAACAGATTTTAATATAAGACAGATAATCCTGTTGCAACACTACCGTCATCTCATTGAAATGCGAAAAGTTCTCTTTATTTTCATCCAACGGCTGATACCAAACCTCATTTATATCCCATCGGTAACTAACCTTATCAATATAATGTCCCGTACGCTCAGACCCATTGTATGAAATACCCAACTCAGATTCATCAATAAACTGTTTTCCATCAACAGAGACCTTGTAAAACGGAATGCCACACCCTGAACATGAAAATTCAAGTTTAATCTTCCCGTCAGGCGATGAAAGACTCTTCATCTGAGGTTTAAACTCCGCATACACAGCAAAAACGAACAATACAAAAAAAATCAGGCAAGAAAATTTCTTCATAACTTACACAAAAATATTTTAATATTACTGTTGTTATTTAAGCAATGTCATCGAAGACGGCATATCCGATAGCTCCGTTCCACGCTTTAGGTTAGGCACATCCGACATAACAACCTTAAGCTCTCCACCTCCAACAATCTCACTATGTTTAAGATAATTACGCGTAAAATTCTTTCCGTTAAGTTTTGCGGAATTTATATATCGCCTATCATTTTCGTTTTCCGTAGCAGAAATTTTAAAAACCTTTCCTTCCGGCAGATTAATCGTAACATTCTTGAAAAGAGGAGCCCCAATAACATACTCTGGTCGTCCCGGACACACAGGATAAAAACCCATTGCACTAAAGACATACCAAGCCGAAGTTTGACCATTATCCTCATCTCCGCAATAACCATCCGGAGAAGAAGAATACAATCTATTCAACACCTCGCGCACATGATACTGCGCTTTCCATGGGGCACCGGCATAGTTATAAAGATATATAGCATGTTGCACTGGTTGGTTGCCGTGCGCATACTGTCCCATATTTAACGCAACCATCTCAGCAATTTCATGTATTACAAAACCGTAAGTACCGTAATTATATACAGGAGGAGCAGAAAACATAGAGTCAAGCCGATTTACCATCATCTCATGTCCACCCATCAACCGCGATAACCCCTCAATATCATGCATCACACTCCACGTATAATGCCAAGACGAACCCTCGGTAAAAGCCCCTCCCCACTCCTCAGGCCTGAACGGCGCAATCCACCCTCCTTTTTTATTCTTTGCACGCATAAAACCAAAAGAACGGTCAAACAGATTCCTATAATTCAGTGCCGTTACAGCATAATCCTGTGCTGTCGCCTCATCCCCAATCATCTTTGCAAATGTACTCAGACACCAGTCCGCGTAAGCATACTCAAGCGTCTTTGCCGCTGCCTCAGGATAATCAGGAAACGGAACATATCCCAGCGTAAAATAATCCTTATATCCATTACGCCCAACTGAAGTTTCAACGCCCTGTGCCTCAGTCTGATGTATCATGGCCTTAAGTGCCTTATCTACATCAAAATCAGTAACTCCCTTTACATAAGCATCAGTAATAATAGACAAAGAGTTATTACCGATCATACAGCCTCTGTGTCCGGGAGATGCCCATTCAGGAAGAAATCCGCTCTCGTCATACGTATTTAGAAGCGATTTCACAACCCTCGCACTAACTTCAGGGTAAACCAACGTAAATAGAGGATGTACGGCACGGAACGTGTCCCAAAATCCGTTATCAGTGTACATATAACCATCATGCACCCTACCGTCATAAGGGCTGTAATGAATAATATTATTCTCAGAGTCATACTCATGAAGTTCTCGCGGGAAAAGCAACGTACGATACAGGCACGAATAAAACACCTCTTTCTGCTTCTCGCTTCCACCGTCAACAGCAATCCTTCCCAACATTTCATTCCACTCCCTACGAGCATTATCCCTAACATCTATAAGAGATTTATCCCTGACCTCACGCGTAAAATTAATCTGTGCCTGCTCGGGCGAAACAAAAGAAGATGCCATCCTCAATGTCAGTTCCTCACCTTTAGGTACGATAAAACGCAGATACCCACATACTCTGTCATGCTCGCCCTGCATACGTCCGGGCATAACATCGTCATTTACCATAACCCCTTTCTCTGCAATAGGGTGACTGCACTCTATTACAAAATAGTTTGCAAAATTGTCTGTAACCCCCCCATGATTATTCTTCACATATCCTGTTATACGGCGATTTATCTGATCTATATCCAACCGGCATCCACCGTTCATAGCATCTATTATCAGATACTGCTCCTGATCAGAGGGATACGTTACATCCATCACAGCACCCGTACGCGTAGGAGATATCTCCACCTTCACTCCATTATCCATTGTAACAGCATAATAATCAGGGTGCGCCTCCTCATTCACATGAGAAAATTTAGTATAACGATCTTTATATGGAATTTTAAGCTTACCTGAAAGTGGCATTACCGAAAATGTACCGTAATCATTTATCCACGGGCTGGGTTGGTGTGTCTGGCGGAAACCGCATATTACCGTATCAGCATAAGAATACATCCATCCACTACCATTAGCACCGGTCTGAGGCGACCAGAAGTTCATTCCCCATGGAAGGGCTATCGCCGGATACGTATTCCCATGCGAAAATTCGTAAGTAGAAGCCGTGCCCATAAGCGGATTCACATAATCTACAAATTCTCTGGCTTTTACCCCCAACGACAAAGCCAACAATAAAAGAATATACGCAGTTTTAGACCTCATTATCTACCCCCTTCCGATTTTTATGAACGAACTGTAAAGATACAATTTTATTCGTTCACGTCAAAAGGCGAAGATCTTTAGATACGACTTAATTATGATTATTTATTATAATAAATGTTCAATCCTTTAATATGCAAAACTCATCTCTGATGGTCATTACTATATACGTAGCAGCAAAATATAAAAAGTTCAAAAATAGGCCATTTCAACAAAAAGTCAATAATAATCTAAACCTCTCAAGCCTCATTTCAGGCAGCAAAAAGCATAATCTCTATTATATATACGGCGGCTCCTGCCAGATAACCTAACAACGCAGCAAAAGATATCTTTTTAAGATACCATACAAAATTTATCCTCTCCAACCCCATAACTACCACACCGGCAGCAGATCCAATTATGAGCATACTTCCACCAACACCTGCGCAATAAGAGATAAACTTCCAGAACGTTCCGTCCTGAACAAAATTAGCCATATAACCAGTTGCCGAAATATCAGCCACAGGATACATACCCATTACGGCAGCTACAAGAGGAACATTGTCCACAACCGATGAAAGGATGCCAAGTATCAGAGAAATAATATACGGATTATTTAATTCCGAATCCAGATAAGAGGCGACAGAACCCAATATACCTGTCACCTGAAGAACCGCTACTGCCATAAGAATACCCAAGAAAAACAATATTGTAGGAATATCAATGCGGTGCAAGACATCAGGGATACGGTGCTGTTGCTCCTTTGGCGTCTCGTTTCTCCGATAAAATACTTCGGTATATATCCACAATATCGACAAGAACAACATAACTCCCACAAAAGGAGGTAATCCCGTAAGTGCCTTAAAAACCGGGACAAGCACCAAAGATAGAACACCCAAGATAAGAATATTCATCCTTCCGCCAGGAGCAGAACAACCACCGCCAGATATTACAGAATGTTGTTTCTGTGGCGACATGCTCCCATCTACACCACGCGCGAGTATAAGCAACGGAACAATCATAGACACAAGACTTGGCACAAGAAGATACGATGTAAGCCCTGCCGTTGTAACATTTCCAGACACCCAGAGCATAATAGTAGTTACATCCCCTATCGGAGACCAAGCTCCACCACTGTTTGCAGCGATTACAATCATACTGCCAAATAGCCAACGATCCTTCTGTTCACTTACCAATTTCCTCAAAACCATGACCATCACTATCGATGTGGTCAGATTGTCTAAAACTGCCGACATGAAGAACGTTATAAAACAGAGTAACCATAACAACGATCGTTTTTTACGCGTTGTGATACGATCAGTTATTACATAAAAGCCCCCATTTACATCAATAAATTCAACAACAGTCATTGCACCCACAAGGAAGAAAAGGATCTCCGAAATATCCCCCATGTGCTCTATTATACTCCCATTTACGATATTCATGTCAATACCGTGGAAGATATTACCATCAAGAACACCAATGGCATACATAGTCCACAACACCATTCCTAACAATAACGATGATGCCGTTTTGTCCACTTTCAACGGATGTTCAAGTGCTATTGCAATATAACCGAGAACAAAAACTACTATTATTGCGCAAATCATAACTAAATTTATTTATTTGAGTTTAATTGATATATTTTCGGATGCGAATTTATAAAAAAATCCTTATTACTTCATAATATCAATAAATAATATTAATGCCAATAGACAAAAAACAGGTATTATGTTTTTATATCAAGAAACATAATACCGCACACTATTTTATATATTCAACATCTCGGACAAATTATCAAATCCGTCCTACATTTCACACAGCCAGACTTCCAAAATATATACCGCCGCTCCTGACAAATAACCAAGCAATGCAAGAAACGATATTTTTTTAAAGTACCAGACGAAATTTATTCTCTCCAATCCCATAACAACTACGCCGGCAGCCGACCCTATTATCAACATACTACCCCCCACTCCAGCACAATACGAAAGGAATTTCCAAAATATACCATCCTGCACAAAATTAGCCATATAAAGAGCCTCCTCATGTGGCATAGTCACGAGCAATGCCGGATCCACAATCGGATACATCCCCATTGCCGCAGCCACCAAAGGAACATTATCCACAACTGATGACAACGCTCCAAGCACCAAATTAATAATATACACATTATGTACGTTCTCATCAAGATATATTGCAAGACCACCCAAGATCCCCGTTACCTGTAAGACAGCAACTGCTAAAAGGATTCCAAGAAAGAACAAAATTGTAGAAATATCAATTTTGTGCAAAATCTTTGGAATTCTATGCTGTTTATCCATCTCCACCTTTTTCCCATTATAAAAAAACTCAGTATAAATCCAAAGGATGCTCAATGTAAACAATACCCCGATAAAGGGAGGAAGATGAGTAAAAGATTTAAAAACAGGGACAAGAATAAGCGCCAGTACTCCAAATGCAAATATCCTCTTTTTATCCGAAGATGTAATAAAACCATCATTCCCCGAAACATTTTCAGGCATACTGGTCATTTCGCCCTTAAGCACACGCGAAGCTATTGCAAGCGGAACAATCATTGATACCAAACTCGGGAGGAATATCGAAGTTACAATTCCTTCGGTAGTTACATTCCCACGTACCCAAAGCATTATCGTAGTAATATCGCCTATTGGTGACCACGCTCCGCCACTATTTGCCGCAATAATAATCATACTGCCGAACAGCCATCGTTCACGACTGTTGCGAATAAGTTTACGCAGCAACATAACCATCACAATAGCCGTTGTGAGATTATCAAGAATAGCCGACATGAAAAATGTCACAAAACATAGTAGCCACATCAATTTGCCCCTTTTTCGCGTAGTTATCTTGTCGGTAATAACAGAAAATCCTCCGTGGACATCTATCAGTTCAACAATAGTCATTGCACCAACAAGGAAAAAGAGTATTTCAGAAATATCACCCATCTGCTCTATCATACTCTCATTGACAATCTCCATATTGATGTCAGGGAAAACATTGCCATCAAGAACTCCCACAGCATACATTGTCCATAACAACATACCCAAAAGTAACGCCGAAGCTGTTTTATCAACTTTCAACTGATGTTCAAAGGCAATTGCCATATATCCTATCACAAAAACTATTACAATAGCCAATAACATAAGCAAATTCTATTAATTAAAAAAAATCTCTCTGTAAAAGAGAGATACAAATGTAATTAAAATATCCCGTATCATAAAATTAGCAAAAATCTGCAAATAGGGAAAATAAGGTAGAAGTAACAGACCATTAATCCGCTATTATAAACAATCTTTTAAAAAGATGAAACTGCATAAAACAAACATGTTAGGCAAGGCATGCAAAGACTGTAACACTAAAGCATAGAGGAGCTAAGTGAGAAGATTGCAAAACCACAACATTACGCTGATATTATGCGCGTTACAGTTTACTTCTGGCGCATAAAGATATTAATCGGTGTCCCCGAAAAATCCCATCTGTCACGTATCTGGTTCTCAAGATAACGCTTATATGGCTCCTTTACCCATTGAGGAAGGCTGCAAAAGAATATGAAAGTAGGCACATACGCCCCTTTCAACTGAGTAATATATTTTACCTTAACATACTTCCCTTTATGTGCAGGAGGAGGATAGGCCTCAATAGCAGCAAGAATCTCTTCATTAAGACGTGCAGTAGGGATATGCTTCGACCGGTTTTTATAAACCGCATCGGCAGACTCAAGTACCTTAAAAATACGTTGCTTCGTAACGGCAGATGTGAAGATAATAGGAAAATCTACAAACGGGGCAAAACGCTCTCTAATTGCCTTCTCAAAAGTCTTCACAGCATTCTGGCTTTTATCCTCCACAAGATCCCACTTATTCACACACACCACTAACCCTTTTCTGTTTTTCTGGATAACAGAAAATATATTCATATCCTGCCCTTCAATTCCACGCGTAGCATCTACCATAAGGACACAAACATCAGCATCCTCTATCGCCCTTATAGAACGTATTACAGAATAATATTCAATATCTTCAGTAACTTTTCCTTTTCTACGTATTCCTGCCGTATCAACAAGAAAGAAGTCAAACCCGAATTTATTATAACGTGTATGAATTGAGTCCCGCGTGGTACCGGCAATATCAGTAACAATATAACGATCCTCTCCAATAAAAGCGTTAACTATTGAAGATTTCCCGGCATTAGGCCTTCCAACAACGGCAATACGAGGAATATTTTCATCAACAACGTCATCCTCCTTCTTCGTAAAACGGGAGACAATCTCGTCCAGAAGTTCTCCGGTTCCGGATCCATTGGCTGCCGAGATACAAAATGGGTCGCCAAGCCCAAATGAATAAAACTGGGCTGATGCATACTGCCAATCATTTGTATCAACTTTATTAGCCACCAGTACAACCGGTTTCGATGTGCGCCGGAGTATCGAAGAGACATGATCATCAAGGTCAGTCACACCATTCATAGCATCCACCACAAAAAGGATGACATCAGCCTCCTCCATAGCAATTGCAACTTGTTTGTTTATCTCCTCCTCAAATACATCCTCAGAGTTAACAACCCAACCTCCTGTATCAATAACAGAAAACTCTCTGCCACACCAATCTACCTTACCATACTGGCGGTCCCGTGTAGTGCCGGCCTCTTGATTAACTATCGCCCTACGCGTACTGGTCAGGCGGTTGAATATCGTCGATTTACCGACGTTAGGACGTCCTACAATTGCAACTATATTTCCCATAAAATTATTCAGGTGTGTAGCCGAAGCTCTTTAATTTATTCAATTTATTACGCCAATCTTTCTCAACCTTAACATAAAGTTCAAGAAAAACCTTTTTCTCAAAAAATGCCTCAATATCCTTACGCGCCAGCGTCCCAACCTTTTTAAGGATCAATCCACCTTTGCCTATTATTATCCCTTTCTGCGAATCCCTTTCAACATAAATCACAGCCATTATATGAATGCTCTTTGCCTCCTCTTCAAACTGTTCCACAACAACCTCTACTGCATAAGGAATCTCTTTATCGTAAATAAGAAGTATCTTTTCACGTATTATCTCTGTAACAAAGAAACGTGCCGGACGATCTGTAAGAGCTTCCTTGTCGAAAAAAGGGGGAGATACAGGTAATAGTTCCTTTATCCTTTTAAGCAGATAATCCAGATTAAATTTAAGCGTTGCTGAAACCGGAATAATCTCCGCATTAGGCAATATCTCTTTCCAATGCCCGACAATCCGCTCAAGGTCTTCTTGGTTTTTAAGTAAATCAACCTTATTTATAACTAATATAACTGGAGTATCAACAGTAATGACACGCGCGACAAAATCAGGATTCTTATCTGGTGTCTCAACAACATCTGTCACATACAGAAGAATATCAGCATCAGTAAGTGCCGATTTAGAGAAATCCAGCATAGCCTCCTGCAACTTGTACTTAGGAGAAAGAACTCCGGGAGTATCAGAATACACTATCTGCATATCGACGGTATTCACTATTCCCATTATCCTGTGTCGTGTTGTCTGGGCTTTGGATGTTATTATTGATATACGCTCGCCTACAAGCGAGTTCATAAGCGTCGATTTCCCGACGTTTGGATTGCCTACAATGTTTACAAATCCGGATTTGTGTATATTCTCTTCGCCCATACTAAATATTATAAGAAGAGTTTTAAATAGAACAACGCAAACCGTATTCTGGTTTGCATTTATTACTTAGAATCATACGCCCACTTTACGTAGGTAGACCCCCATGTAAATCCGGCTCCAAAAGCTGTAAAGAGTAAGTTGTCTCCCTTACAGAATTGAGTTTCGAATTGTGAGAGGCACAAAGGAATAGATGCAGAACCGGTATTTCCGAATTTTTCAATATTCATTATAACCTTTTCAGGAGCAATTCCCAAACGAGAACCGACGGCATCAATTATACGTGCATTGGCCTGATGTGGTATAAACCACGAAACATCCTCATTTGTCAGTTGATTACGCACCATTATTTGAGTATATACGTCAATCATATTAGATACAGCATACTTGTAAACCGTACGTCCCTCCTGATAGAGAAATTGCTCATTACGGTCTATCATACCATGCGTTATTGGGGCAGCCGACCCACCATGCATCTGCAGGTAAGGAATTCCGTCACCGTCAGTATGAAGTAAAGTATCAATAACACCAACAGCATCATATGTAGGCTCAAGAAGCACTGCGGCAGCAGCATCACCAAACAAAGGACAGGTTGCACGATCCTTATAATTTACCGACGAAGTCATCTTCTCTGCAGATATAATAACAACCTTCTTATACAGCCCTGAATTAATATAAGCCTTTCCTACCTGCAATGCGACAAGAAATCCAGTACACGCAGCCTGTATATCATACGCAAAACAGTTCTTTACTCCCGATCGGTCAGCTATAACCGCTGCCGTTGCCGGAAAACGATAATCAGGATTAGATGTAGTACAAATAATAACCTCAACCTCGTCACTTGTAGTGCCTGTCTTTTCAAGAAGGGCATCAAGTGCTTTAGAGCCAAGATAAGAAGAGCCCAAAGTATCACCTTTGAGTATACGCCTCTCTTTTATACCCACTCTCGAATATATCCATTCATCAGAAGTATCAACCATCTTTGTGATATCCTCATTCGTGAGTTTATCTTCAGGAACATAAGATGCCACCCCTGTTATTGCCGTATAAATTTTTTTCATGCTTATTTCGATAATTAAAAAAAAATGCCCTAAGAGAAAACCCCTAAGGCTTACTTTTTAAAAAAGAACGCCACCAAGCACAGCGGCAATACATATTAAACTGCAGCTTCTTTTGTAATCGCTATTTTACCGCGATAATAGCCACATTCGCCACATATAGTATGATATATGTGCCATGCACCGCAATTAGGGCATATTGACATTGTAGGAGCTATCGCTTTATCGTGTGTACGACGTTTAGCTGTCCTTGTCTTTGATTGTTTTCTTTTAGGATGTGCCATCTCTTATCTAATATTTAGTTATTATCCATTAATTTATTAAGTTCATCCCAACGAGGGTCCGGTTCCGAAGTCGAATCAAAATCGTCACTCTCATCAGTAAAATCATCATCCGCTGCATCATCATCGTCGGCATGCTTTCCACTATGCTGACGTAACACAGAACTCATCTTTTTATTACATTTTCCCGCTGGATGCACATGTTTCAAAGGTATCTCCAGTGCAACAAATTCATAAAGGAACCATGCAATATTCAACTCTCCTTCAGCTTCAGGAACTATCAGAACATCTCCGTCCTCGCTAAAATCCTTGCCAAGCTTTACCGTAAGGATGTTCTCTGCCTCAATAGGACACTCAATATCATCCAGACAACGATCGCACGGCAATATAGCTGCACCTGAGAGTTTAAACTTCAATTCAAACGTTTCATCTGCCTTTTTCAAATTCAGATGCACATCAACCTTGCCCTTATGTACCTCAGGACCGTCAATCTCTTTAAAAAACTTGTCATCAAGACAAAATACATATTCATGCACTCCATCCGCCAAATTCTTAAGTTGTAACTTATATGCATCAAATTTTCCCATAACACAATAGGATAAAACACTGAAAAACGCTGCAAAGGTAAGTAAAAATATTCCTACGGCAAAGAAAGTTATTACAAAACTTCATTTTTTTAATTTATTCTCAATATCCAAGAGAGGTCTATAAACATTTCAGCTCAATACGAAAAGTTGTGCCATTACTCGCCTCTGACTCCTTCACGTAAACACGACCATCATGATACTCTTCAATAATACGCTTCACAAGAGCCAGACCAAGCCCCCATCCTCGTTTTTTAGTTGTATAACCCGGTCTAAATACCGTTCTAAAGTATTTATGCGCAATCCCCTTGCCTGTATCCTTAACATCAATATAACAAACCGTACCGTCCTTGACCAGCGACACATCAAGTTTACCAACCCCTTCCATTGCATCTATCGCATTCTTGCATAGATTCTCAATAACCCACTCCATTAACGGGAGACACAACATAGCTTCCACAGGCTCCTCTGGCATATGTGTAGAGAGCTTTACCTTCCCAGATATACGTCGCTGCATATATTCTGCAGCATTCCCTACAACTTCATTTAGATTCATACATGTCATTTCAGGTTTTGAGCCAATTTTTGAAAATCTGTCAGCAATCACCGAGAGCCTTTTAACATCCTTCCGCATATCGCCAATAAGCCTTTCATCGACTTTATTCATAACAAGAAGATCCATCCATGCCATAAGAGAAGAGATAGGAGTCCCTAGTTGGTGAGCCGTCTCCTTAGAAAGTCCAACCCAAACCTTATTTTGTTCCGCCTTTTTACTGCTCATAAGCGCAAAATATGCTATCAATAAGAAAAGCAGCATCACCGAAAGCTGTATATAAGGAAAATAAGCAAGCTGCTTAAGCAATACCGAATCATCATAATAAAGACGCTGCGTTGTCTCTTTATCTATGGGAATATCTATCACATTACCGTTATTCTTAAATGATCTGTACTTCTCTGCAAGAAATTCATCCGCGCCGTTCTCAGGAAGATTTATATTTATACTATATAAAATATTGTCATTTTCATCAACAATTATAACAGGAATCGAAGAGTTGCTACGTATTATTTGAAGGACAAGGCCCAAATCAGAATCAGTAGACATGCTCGCTGCTATTCTGGTAGCCTCTGCCCAAATTTCCATCTTTTTATGTTCCTCAACAGAGAGGTCATTCACTAACCGATCTGACATATAAAGAAAACACGCCACCAATAATATAGAGATGGTAAGAAAGACCATCTTAAATTTCTGCCGTGTGTCATATATATTTCGCATCCTAGCCTATTATTAAAGACCTTTATATAACGTCCTATTCATAACTTTATTATAAATAACGCTCATCTATTTTCATCCATGCACCTTTTAACACGACTCGCCATAGCTTAAACCTATACACATACAAACAAAAATACGGGACGAATTAAACAAATCCGCCCCGTATTATAAAATTTTAAAATCTATTAGTCGGCATTAAGCGTAAAACGCTTAAACGATATAACCGTAAGAGCCTTCTCCTTAGATTCCAAATATTGCTTTATTGTCATCTTACTCTCCTTTACAAAAGCCTGCTCAAGTAAAGAGTTTTCCTGATAGAATTTATTTATACGCCCTTGAGCGATCTTCTCTAACATAGCATCAGGCTTACCCTCTTCACGAGCCTTATCCTTTGCTATTTCAAACTCTTTTGCAACCAAGTCAGCCGGGAACTCATCACGCGACACAGCAATCGGATTCATCGCTGCAACCTGCATAGCAACATCACGCGCAACCTGATACTCAACACCTCCTTTATTAAAGCCTACAATCGTAGCCAAACGGTTTCCGGGGTGAATATACGACATTGTTGATGTCGCCGTAAGGGACATAAAATCCCCCAACTCCATCTTCTCTCCGGTTATTCCACTACGGTCAATTATAAGTTCTGCTATCGTGCGCCCATCCACCATAATGGCTTTCAATGCTTCTATATCAGCCGGACGATTTGTCATAGCGGCATCAAGAACCATCTGTGTCAACGAAATAAAGTCCTGATTTGTGGCAACAAAATCTGTTTCACATTTGAGTGCAACTATAGCCGCATACTCACCGTTAGCGGCAGCTAACACACACCCCTCCGATGCATCGCGATCCTCACGTTTTGCAGCAATAGCCTGACCACGCTTACGAATAAGCTCCACGGCAGCATCTAAATCTCCGTTAGCTTCAGCCAAGGCATTCTTACAATCTATCATCCCAGCGCCGGTCATTTTGCGAAGTTTTGTTATTTCTGCAATTGATACAGCCATATTCTTTCTCCTTTTTTTTACGTTTATATTAATTTTATACAGATAAGACCGGATAATATCCGTCCACCATATACTTTTAATTTACTACTCTTTTGTAGAGGCTTTTTTCACAGGAGCAGCACTTTTTTTAGGGGCTTCTTTAGCTTTCTTAGCTGCCTCAGCTATCTTTGCTGCTTCCTCCTCAACATTCTTCACTTTCTTAACAACTTTCGCCGTCTTCTCTTTTGGAACAACTTCTTCCTCAGAATCATCCTCTACTACAATAGATGTCTCTTCAACAGCATCAGACTCAGACTCAGCATCCGAAGCATCACGACGTATACGGGTACGCACCTTACGACTCTTGTGCATATCTTCATCCTCTTCAGAAGAAGCATCGGCAGCATCAGAATCAGCCTTCTCAATTTTACGCTCTTCAAGACCCTCGGATATAGCACCGCATAGAGCACCTAAAATAACGTCAATCGATTTTGAGGCATCGTCATTAGCTGGAATTACAAAATCAATATTTGCAGGATCAGAATTGGTATCTACCATTGCAAATACAGGAATTCCTAAACGGTTAGCCTCACTTACAGCGATATGTTCTTTCATTACATCCACAACAAAAAGAGCTGCCGGCAGACGAGTAAGATCAATTATGCTACCAAGGTTTTTTTCCAACTTTGCACGCTGACGAGTAACCTGCAACTTCTCACGCTTAGAGAGATTATCAAAAGTTCCGTCTTTACCCATCCTGTCAATCGTATTCATCTTCTTAACAGCCTTACGTATAGTCGGAAAGTTGGTTAACATCCCTCCCGGCCAACGTTCAATAACATATGGCATGCCTACCAATGTAGCCTTATCGGCTACAATCTGCTTTGCTTGCTTCTTTGTTGCAACAAAAAGAATTTTTTTGCCCGATTTTGCAATCTGCTTAAGTGCAGCCGCAGCCTCATCAGTTTTTACTACCGTTTGGTTAAGATCTATAATGTGAATACCATTACGTTCCATGAAGATAAAAGGACGCATTGCTGGATTCCACTTGCGTTTGAGGTGACCGAAGTGTACACCGGCCTCAAGTAATTGTTCAAAATTTGTTATTGACATTTTCTTTTTTATTAATCGTTTACATTCTACTAATTCAACCACAGGGTAATTCACATACAGAAGTCCCTGCAATTTGGATACTAAACTTCTATTGCCATCTTCACAACGACAGCATTAACGTTTGCTGAACTGGAATCTCTTCCTTGCTTTAGGTTGCCCCGGTTTCTTACGCTCAACAGCACGAGGGTCACGAGTCATAAAGCCTTCTGACTTAAGAGCAGGTTTATCCTCGGGATTAATCTTAACTAAAGCGCGCGAAATAGCCAAGCGTAAGGCCTCAGCCTGTCCCTTGAAACCACCGCCGTCCAAATTTACCTTTACATCATACTTCTCCAAAACACCAAGTTTTGCGAGAGGTTGTTTTACGATGAACTGAAGAATTCCCGAAGGAAAATAAACAGCAAGGTCTTTCTTATTTATAGTGATTACACCATTTCCTTCCTTTAAGAATATACGTGCAACCGCAGCTTTTCTTCTTCCTAATGCATTAACTGTCTCCATTCTACTGCTTATTTAAGAGTGTTTATATCTACTGCCTTAGGTTGTTGCGCTGAATGCTGATGCTCTGATCCAGCATATACGTAAACATTTCTGAGCAATTGAGCACCCAATTTGTTCTTAGGCAACATACCTTTTATTACTTTGAGAAACAATCTTGACTCTCCCTTCTTAATCAGCTTGGCAGGAGTTATCTCACGCTGTCCTCCGGGATAACCAGAGTAGCTAAGATACACGCGATCATTCCATTTGTTGCCTGTAAGTTTTACTTTATCGGCATTAATAATTATCACGTTATCACCACAATCCTCATTGGGGGTATAACACGGTTTGTACTTACCTCTCAGTATCTTCGCCACTTTAGATGCCATACGACCCAAAATCTGGTCTGTGGCATCAACAATCAACCACTCTTTCTGAGCTGCTGTCTTGTTAACAGATACTGTCTTGTAACTTAATGTATCCACTTTTTATCTTTTTAGTTATTATAAATCAAAAACAGACACGGATAACTTTTCCACGAACACACTCCGTGCAAGGGAAAAATTCCGCTTTCTTCTCACATTTGGTAATAATCGGCGTGCAAAGGTACGTTTTATATCTGTATTACAAAACTTTTCAGCATATTTTTTTCACATATCTATATCAAAAACGAAAAAATGAGCTTCAAAACGCATCACCATCCAGATTTATGTAATTGATAACGTCTGAAAATAACAAACCCCCGAAAAGTTTTATCCTTCCGGGGGTTTTTAAGGGGCGGCGACCTACTCTTCCACTGTTACGCAGTACCATCGGCGCGGGCA